>DATKEI010000119.1:0-15936 GCA_035544455.1 Binatia bacterium
CCGGCGAGGAGATCGGCAACGACGAGCTGGCGGCGCTCGGCCACGGGGGGCTGCTCTCCCAGGACAGCGCCTGGCGGTTCCCCCGGTATCGCGAGAGCGCCGCGCGCGGCGAGCTCCCGGGGTAGGTGGGCGAATGATCTACAGCTCGGTCATCCGCGAGCGCTTCCGGCAGCCTCGCTTCCAGGGCGCGCTGTCCGCTCCCGACGCCGTGTTCGAGGACGTGAACCCGCTCTGTGGCGATCGGATCCGCATCGCGTGCCGGCTGGCGGACGGGCGCCTCGCCGAGGCCCGCCACACCGGGGACAGCTGCGCGATCTGCGTGGCGTCGGCCGACGTGCTCCTCGAGCGCGTGGTCGGCGAGACGGTGGAGGCCGCCCTGTCGGTGGGACTCGACGAGCTGCTGGAGCGTCTCGGGGCCGATATCCGGCCGACGCGCATGAAGTGCGCGGCGCTTCCCCTGGACGTGCTGCGCGCGGCGCTGGCGGGACGGGAGGTGGCGACATGAACATGGGCGACCGGTGCCGACCGGACTTTCCAATTCTCGAGCGAGTCGTCAACGGCCATCCGCTCGCCTACCTGGACTCGGCGGCCTCGAGCCAGAAGCCGCGGGCGGTGATCGAGGCCATCCAGCGCTACTACGAGCGAAGTCACGCCAACGTGCACCGGTCCATCCACACGCTGGGGGAGGAGGCGACGGAGCTCTACGAGAACGCGCGCGACGCCGTCCGGGCCTTCATCGGCGCGGAGAGCCGCGAGGAGGTGATCTTCACGCGCGGCACCACGGAGGGGATCAACCTGGTCGCCCAGGCGGTGGGCCGCACGCTCCGTCCCGGGGACGAGGTCGTGGTGACCGAGATGGAGCATCACTCGAACCTCATCCCCTGGCAGATGGCGTGCCGGGACCGGGGCGCCGTGGTCCGGGCCGTCCCGGTGCCCGACGGTCGGTTCCTGGACATGGAGGCATTCGACCGCCTCGTCTCCGAGCGCACGCGGGTGGTGGCGGTCACGCACGTCTCGAACGTGCTGGGGACCGTCAACCCCGTGGCCGAGATCGTGCGCCGGGCCCACGCCGCCGGGGCTCTCGTGCTGCTGGACGGCGCCCAGGCGGTCCCGCACCTGCCCCTCGACATGGCAGCCCTCGGCGCGGACTTCTACGTGTTCTCCGGGCACAAGATGCTCGGCCCGACGGCCATCGGCGTGCTCTACGGGCGCCGCCGCGTGCTCGAGGGCCTGGAGCCGGCCTGGGGCGGTGGCGAGATGATCAAGGAAGTGTGGCTCGACCGCGCTCAGTGGAACGACCTGCCCTGGCGATTCGAGCCCGGCACGCCGCCGATCGCGCCTGCCGTCGGGCTGCACGCCGCCGTCGAGTACCTCGGCAAGCTCGGGATGGCCGAGGTCGCGGCCCACGAGCGGCGGCTGGTCGCCCAGGCGCTCGACCTTCTCCGGCAGGTGCCCGGGGTGACAATCTACGGGCCGGACAACCCGGAGATCAAAGGCGCGGTGGTGGCCTTCAGCGTCGCCGGCCTGCACCCGCACGACGGCGCCGCGCTCCTCGATCAGTCGGGGATCGCCGTCCGCGCCGGCCACAGCTGCGCGCAACCTCTGATGCGACGCCTCGGCGTTGTCGGCACCCTGCGCGCGAGCTTCTCCGTTTACACGACCCCCGAGGATGTCGACCGGCTGGGCGCTGCCGTCCGGTCCCTGCCCGACCAGCTCTGAGTCACGGGGGAGCGATGTCCGTCGACCCGCCCTTGCCGCCGATCCAGCCCCGCGACGGGTTCACCTCGCCGCGCTTCGGCCAGCCCGCGACCTTCATGCGCCTGCCCGTGATGGAGTCCGCGGCGGGGCTCGACGTGGCCCTGATCGGCATTCCCTACGACGGAGGCTGCTCGTACCGGTCCGGCGCCCGCTACGGCCCGCGCCACGTCCGCGACCAGTCCTCGCTGATCCGCCCGTGGAACTCCGCCCTCAAGGTCCAGCCCTTCGAACGGCTGCGAGTGGCCGATTGCGGAGACGTGGACATCGTGCCCATCTCGATCGAGCGCACGCTTGACGCGGTCGACCGCGGCATCGCCGCCGTGGTCGAGGCCGGGGCGGTGCCCGTGTGCACGGGGGGCGACCACACCGTGACGCTCGGGATCCTCCGCGCGATCGCGCGCCGGCGGGGGCGGCTCGGCCTGGTGCACTTCGACGCCCACCCCGACACCTGGGACCGGTACTTCGGCTCGCCCTACTACCACGGCAGCACCTTCCGCCGGGCCATCGAGGAGGGGCTGATCGACGGACGGCGGGCCATCCAGGTGGGGATCCGCGGGCCGCTCTACGGGCCCGAGGATTTCGAGTTCCACGCCGAGCACGGCCTGGAGGTCATCCGGATCGACGACGTGAAGGAACAGGGCGTGGGCTGGGTGGTCGATCGCCTGCAGCGGCTCGCGGGCGGGCCGATCTACTGCTCGTTCGACGTCGACGCCGTCGATCCCGCGTATGCGCCGGGCACGGGGACGCCCGAGGCGGGCGGACTGAGCAGCTACGAGGCGCTCTCGCTGGTGCGGGGGCTGCGCGGGGTGGAGCTGGCCGGCGCCGACGTGGTCGAGGTCTCGCCTCCCTACGACGGCCCCGGCGCCATCACGGGCGTGCTGGCCGCCAACCTCCTCTTCGAGATCGTCTCCGTCATCGCGCTGGCCAGGTAAGGGCCGTTCCGCCATGAGCCGGCTCCTCGCCGGTCTGGTTCTGGTCTCCCTGGCGATGCTGTCGGACCGCGGCCGCGCCCAGTCCCCTCGACCTGTTCGCGTCTCTGCTCCGGGCCTTCGGCGCGCCGGCGCCCTCGCCGTCCCGGGCGGTCCGCCCGGGACGGGCTGAAGGAGCGGGTTCTCAGCCCCGTCCCGCAGCTATCGTGCCGCATCTCTTGTCGGGGCCCCGCCCTCCCGGTATACTTGGAGGTCCTTTCGGGGGGTTAGCTCAGTTGGGAGAGCGCGGCGTTCGCAACGCCGAGGTCGAGGGTTCGAATCCCTTACCCTCCACCAACAATGCTTTCGCGAGAAATCACGTAGTTGCCCAGCAACTTGTGAGGGTGCCCGGAAAGCTGTTGCGTATAGCTGCGTGGCGTTGCGTCCTGGGCCCGTGATGTCTGGGCGGCTGGGCGGCAGAGACACCGAAGGCCGGGGAACCTCCCCGGCCTTCGGGCTTCTGGCCGATTCGCCCCCTCTCAGGAGCCGACGGAGGCGTCCAGATGGGTTCACCGCTCGGGCGTGGATCGCCCGGCTCCGGTGCAGATACCCCTCGGTCTCCTCGACGTGGCGTGGCCCATCCAGTCGCGGACGGCAAGGATTGGGACCGGTGGAATGCCCTTCTCCTCGCTGCCCTCAAGGGCCCACGTCGCAAACGAGTGCCGCATGGAATGCGCCTTCCGGTACCGGAGGCCAGCGTGCCGCAGCAACGGCTGCCAGGCATGCTTCCCGCCGCTCCTCTGACGTCCCGAGCGGCGCGCGATGAGGCGTGTGCCGCCTGCGGGTAGGCCGAGTTACCTTCGGCGTGCCCGGTGCCGGCTTGTGCGGCCTTCCGTTGGCCCCTGCCGGCTGGCATGCGGCCTGCTTGTCCCTGAATGAGCGCGCCCACGCCTACCGTACCGTCCGTGGTGCCTCGCGTTGCCTAGCCGTGTAGAGGGCGGGTTTGGACTGATGAACGCTCCTGATTCTCGTCCCCACGTTCGAGGTCGTGTTTCTGTACACATGGTATTCGTTCGGCTCCAAGCCGTGACGGTACAGATTGCTCGCCGAGAACGTGCAAGATGTGCTCGCCCTCTTTGACATGAATGTGCCGCTCGTGTACGTCAGTCCGTCGCTCGAACGGCTCCGAGGCTATAGCGTCGAGGAGACGCTGGCGCAGACGAGAGAGCAGCGCATGACTCAGATCCTCACCGTGGCCGACCTACTCAACGGGAACCGGATGAGACGCTATCGACAAGGGGTACATGACGTTTCAAGTGGGCGCCATAGAGAAGGCTGGGGCCGGCTCAAGGCCAGCACCCGAGCGGGGCGGCGCCGAGGCGCCGCCCGCGCTAGCGGCCCGGGCGCCGGCCCCGGCCACACTGAGACACAACCAGCGCTCGCGACAAGACGGCTCATTCGTCCCGCTTCCGCTACAATACCGCGCGGGTCGTGTGCTGTTCTGTGAAGAGTCTTTCTGCTGCCGAGGAGAAACGCCGTGGGAAAGCCACTACCTGCCAAGAGCATGCCGCTTGAAGGTATCCTCAATGAAAGCGAGGACATCAAAGACAGTGTCGATGAGGCGGCAAGCGACCTCTCCTCAATCAATGACGCCATAAAAGCAAGTGACGTTATAGACCCGCAGGGAACTGTCACTATACCTGCTCAGACTTTCAAGCAGGCCCTCGCAGAAAACGAAGAGGCCGAGCACAAAGTGGCGAAAGCCGCCGCTGATTTGGGTCGAGTTAACGCCGCACTGTCCAAGGAAGTGGCTGAACGACGAGCCATTGAATCCCAACTCGCCGACATGAGGACCGATCTGGCCGAAGCGCGCGACGATCTATCGACATCTCAAGCCAAAGAGGAAGAAGCGCGACAAAGCGCGAATAGGGACGCAGTCACTGGCCTTCCAAACCGTGTGTTATTTGACCAGCGTCTAGACCATGCGTTGATCCAAGCGAGACGGCACGGTTGGGGAGTCGCAGTCATGTTCATTGACATCGACAACTTCAAGGATATCAACGACTCTTATGGGCATGATCTGGGAGACAGGGTGCTGCTTGTGGTGGCAAACCGTCTGCAGGCATCCGTGCGCGGCGAAGACATGGTCAGTCGATGGGGAGGCGACGAGTTTGTGTGTCTCCTGTTAGATGTCAAGAGAGAAGCCGACATGGCTCTCCTTGCAGCACGGATGGCTGGTCGGATTGGCGATGCCTGCGAGTTTGATGGGATTGCTCTCTCTATAACAGCCAGTATCGGTGTTGCCATCTGGCCTGGAGACGGAGAAACGGCTGACATCCTCTTAAAACACGCCGATAGGGCAATGTATGTGGCCAAGCGAACGGAGAAGAAGGTTATGCTGTTCCGCGAATGCCCTTTGGACTGAGCCGTGACTGCTGGGATCGGTTCGGAGACGGGGTCCAGGGCGTCACGTCTGACCTTGAGGCCCGAGGGGTAGCGGGTGGTGTCCAGCCGCGCCCGCACGCGGAGGCCCGGGGTGGTCTTGGTCGTGGTCGCCGCAATCAGACTCACAATGACCGCGTGGCTGAGCAGGGGCTGACCCGGGCACTTCTGGCTGATGAAGGAGAACAGGCGGTTCGATCTTGTTCTACTGTTTGGTGCCGGGCGGAAAGTGGCCCACGGTGATGGGCAGGCGGAGGCGGTCCGCCAGCTTCTGCAGCTCGACCTTCCACGACCGCAAGCGGACGCCGTTGCGCCCGCCGGCGTCGGCCGTGTCAGCAGCCGCCGGGCGTGCGGATAGGCCCGACGTCCCATGGCCTGCCACCAGTGGCGAATGCTGGCGACGGCGAACGCCCCCGTGTCGTGGTCGATGCCGACGCTGACCCAGCCGGTGTTGCCGCCCAGATCGTAGACCCCATAGGGAATGGCGCGCCCCAGCCCCGGCTGCACGAAGTCGTGGACCCGCACCTTCCGCGGCTGCCCGCCGGCGCGCCATTCCCGAGCGGCGTTCTTGAGACCCCCAGAACGCGGGAACCGCTTGCCGTGGGTCTCCAACTCTGCCCGATGGGGCCCCCGGCGCAAGGCCGCCAGGGTCCCGCGTGACCCCCCCACCCCCTCCCCTCCTTACTTCACCACTCGCCCTGAGCGGAAGTTGTCGCGTCGCGCGGCCTGCCGCGCTTTGCGCTATCCTGCAACCCGGTGAGCCCAAACTATCAGGTACTTGAGGAGGGCCGGAGGATGAATCCCTTACCCTCCACCATAAAATCCGCGCACGGAACATCGCGGAATTGTCCTTCAGGTGCGCCCCCAGCGTTCAGAAGCCTGGACGCCGGGGGAACGCCCGTGAACGCCTCCCAGCGCCGTCAGGTGTGTGCAGCTATCAGTGATTGGCACATCGCGGTTGCCGAGGCACTGATGTTCCCTGGGGCGTGGGTTTCAGGCGGAGTGAAGCGAGTTCGTGGAGAGGTGGCGTGGCACGATCACGAACGGCGGGGAGACGCCGTTGCCCGCGGGGCCGGCCCCGAGCGGACAGCTTGATGAGTGGGGGGGGGCGGTGCCCGCGGCCCGGGTCGGGTCAGGCGGCCTTGACGGTCTTGGGGGCCCTGGGCGGGCAGCGTTTGTGAAACCAGACGGACCCGAGCTTGGTGTGGTTGCCGTTCTTTCGGATGCGACGCTTACACTTGGGGCAGGTGCCCATGCTCATCTCCTCGGCCGCGTGTTTGCCGGCCCTGACGCGTTGACGGAACGACGCATTATACATACGGGAGGGCCCTGTGAGCACCGGATGCGTCTTCTGCCGAATCGTCTCCCGTGAATTGCCCGCGGCCATCGAGTACGAGGACGACCATGTGCTCGCGTTCAAGGATATCTATCCCAAGGCGGCGGTCCACCTCTTGATCATCCCGAAGAGGCATATCGACTCCATCGCCCGCGCCGACACGGAGGACGTCGAGGTGCTCGGGCGCTGCGTCCAGACGGCGCGCCTGCTGGGGGAGCGGACGGGATACGCGGAGCGCGGCTACCGACTGTCCTGCAACTGCGGTCCGGAAGGGGGTCAGATCGTCTACCACGTCCACTTCCACTTCACGGCCGGAGGCCGCCGGTAGCCCCGCGCGGCGCCCGGAAAAAAACCGAGGGCGCCAGGGATTGCATCCTGGCGCCCTCGGCGCTTCTGCTTCGCGGATCTCAGCCTACTTCATCAGCTCCATGGCGGACTTGGCCTTCTCGCTCGCCACGGTCATGTTGCCGGAGGTGCAGGCCATCTCGGCCTCCTTGACCAGGGAAGCCGCCTTCTTGAAGTCCGCCGAGGACATGGTCGAGCGGGCACCGGCCAGCGTGCGCGGGGCCTGGATCTGCTGGTCGCCGCTGCGAGGCGCCTGGAGCTGCTGGTCCGTGCGCGCACCCGCCAGCGTCCGAGGAGCCTGAACTTCCTTGCCGCTCGCCGGAACGCGTGCAGCAGTCTGCTTCTGCTTGAGCATCACCTTCGCCGTCTCGACCTCGGCCGGGCACGGCGACTGCGCGCTGCTGACGCCCGGCAGATACGCCACGGTGAAGGCCAGGCTCACCACTGTTGCAAGTATCTTTCTCATCACGCCATCCTTTCGTATTGTGTAACCGCCCTGTCGACTCGCCCCGGAACCGGCTCACGCTGAACCGGCCACCGCGATCGACCCCCTGCTCGGGCCGGGCCAACCGGGCCGGGCCACCGCCGACGATGTAATTAGCAGGAAGCCTGCCACAGGCTCGGCAAGTCAATAACGCACATTGTATCGGAGCGTTATCCGGCAGGCTCGAGAGGCGAGTGACCCTGGCCGTGGCGTTCTGCCCGGGAACGGATCTCCCCCGCCGTCGCAATCTGCCGCAACGGACGTCCCGCCTGCCGTTTGAGGGGACCCCGGGACTCTGATAGGCTCGACCGCCCATGGCAAGGTCTCGTGGCATGCGGCTATTGGCGCAAGCAGTCGCGGTGTTGGACGCGAAGTACCTGGCTGCGCCGATCGTCGCGAGCCTCGGATCCGCGGCGCGGTAGGGTCCCAGCCGGGGCCAATCCCGATGCTCCCGCTCAAGGACGACGTCCCGGCCCGCGCGGTGCCGGCGGTGACCGTGGCGCTCATCGCCCTGAGCGGCCTGGTCTTCCTGTATGAGCTGTTCCTGCACGGGGGCGGCTCTGGCGCGAGCGCGGCCCGGGCATTCGTGGAGGAGTTCGGCCTGGTCCCGTGCCGGCTTGCCGGCGTTTGCCCTGCCGAGCCCGAGGCGCCCTCGGCTCTGCTGACCGTGTTCACCGCGATGTTCCTGCACGGGGCGCTGTTCCACTTCCTCGGCAACATGCTGTACCTCTGGATCTTTGGCCGCAGCGTGGAGGGCGCGCTCGGCCACGGGCGTTTCGCCGCCGTGTACTTCGCGTGCGGCGCCGCGGCGGCTTTCGCCCAGACCATGGCTGGACCGGCCTCCGACATCCCCGTGATCGGGGCGAGCGGCGCGGTCTCGGGCGTGCTCGGCGCCTACCTCATCCTCTTCCCCCACGCCCGGGTGCTCACCCTGGTCGTGCTCGGTTTCTTCGTCCGGCTGATCTATGTGCCCGCCCTGGCCGTCCTCGGATTCTGGGTCGTCGTACAGCTCGTCGGCGCCTACGTGGGCCACGTCATGGGCGCGGGCCAGGAGCCCGAGGCGAGCGTGGGCTGGTTTGCCCACACGGGAGGCCTGCTCGCCGGCGTCGCCCTCCTGCTCGCCTTGCGGCCCCGGCGGGCCGTCAGGCTGTGAGCGGCGATCCCCCCGCCCGATTCGCCCGCACGGGTGCCGTTCGCTATACTGAGGCCTTGTGACGAATCGGCGCACCGGCCGGCTCATCTGCGACCGGCCTGGCCCCGACCTCGAGGAGCGCCCATGAGAGCCGTGATCATGGTGGGAGGCTTCGGCACCCGGCTGCGCCCGCTCACCGCGCGGCGCTCTGTCCGGACGAGCGCAACGGCGCGGTCATGAGGCGGTTGATCGAGATCACCAGGACCGACGACGTCGAGCTGACCGAGAGGGTGCGCGTCCTCCGCGGCGACGAGTGCGTCGCGGCCATTCCCGATGCCGACCTGGAATGCCTCCACGTCGTGGCCGAGGCGGGGCACCGCGGCCGGGCGCGCGGCCTCGCCACCGGGTTCTGCGAACTCGCCGCGGCCTGCCGGCGGCAGGCGTCGTGAAGCCGGCCCGCGTCCCCGGTAGCGCAGACCCGGCCGCTCCGGCCCCGGGGCCCTCCGCGGGGGCGCCGGGGCGGCAGCGGCTCGACGTCCTCCTGGTGGCGCGGGGCCTGGCCGAGAGCAGGGAGAGGGCCGCGCGCATGATCCTGGCTGGCGAGATCCGCGTCGCCGGCCGCCGGGTGGACAAGGTGGGGTCCCTCGTTGGCGGGGACGCCCTGGTCGAAGTCGACGGCCGGCCGCGCTTCGTGAGCCGCGGTGGCGACAAGCTCGACGGGGCCCTTCAGGCCTTCGGTGTCGATCCGGCCGGACGGGTGTGCCTCGACGTCGGCGCCTCGACGGGCGGATTCACCCACTGCCTCCTCGAGCGGGGTGCGGCGAGGGTCTACGCGGTGGATGTCGGTCACGGCCAGCTCGATACGAGGCTCCGCGCCGATGGCCGGGTGATCGTGATGGAGCGCGTGAACGCGCGCGCCCTGCCGTCCGACGCCCTGGTCCCGCGGCCAGCCCTGGCGACCGTGGACGTGTCGTTCATCTCGCTGGAGAAGGTGCTGCCGGCGGTGCTGGGCGCGCTGAGCGCGGATGGCGAGGTCGTCGCCCTCGTCAAGCCCCAGTTCGAGGTGGGGCGGGATCGCGTGGGCAAGGGGGGCGTGGTCCGGAGCGCGGCCGACCATCGGGCCGTGCTCGAGCGGATGGCCCGCGTCGCCGTCATCATGGGGGCCCATGTTCGCGGCGTCGCCGCGTCGCCGCTGCGCGGACCCAAGGGCAACCGGGAGTTCTTCCTGTGGCTGACCCGGACCGGGCGCACGGTGGCCGACCTCCGCGGCGAGATCGCGCGGGTCACGGAGGAGACGGCGTGAAGCGGATGGGGATCGTGGCCAAGACCGACCGGCCCGAGGCGCGCCCGATGCTGGCCGGGCTGCTGAAATGGTGCGCCGAGGCCGGGATCGAGGCGGTGCTCGACAAGGAGACCGCGGGTCTCGCCTCCGATGCCGCGGCGGCGGTCGTGTCCAAGCCCGACCTCCCCGCGCACGCCGACGTGCTGCTGGTGCTCGGCGGAGATGGCACGCTGCTCTCGGTCGCCCGGCTGGTCGGCGATCTCGGGGTGCCGATCCTCGGCGTCAACCTGGGGGGGCTCGGGTTCCTCACCGCCATCACCGCCGACGAGATGTATCCGGCTCTCGAGGCGCTGCGGCGCGGCGATCTGGTGATCGACGAGCGCATCATGCTGGCCGCCCGGGTGACGCGCCAGGGCGAGCGGCTGACCGACTACGTGGCCCTCAACGACGTCGTCATTACCAAGTCCGCCGTGAGCCGCATCATCACGCTCGGCGTCGCGGTCGAGGGCCAGTTCGCCACGGGGTACCGGGCCGATGGTCTCATCATCTCGACGCCCACGGGCTCCACAGCCTACTCGCTCTCCGCGGGAGGCCCCATCGTGTTCCCGACCATGGATGCCATGGTCCTGACACCCATCTGCTCGCACACCCTGACGAACCGCCCCATCGTGCTGCCGGGGACCCAGGTGCTCGCCGTCACGCTCGAGACGGACCAGGACGTGATGCTCACCCTCGACGGCCAGGTCGGGTTCGCCCTGAAGTGGGGGGACACCGTGGAGATCCGGCGGGCGGCGTCCCGCACGAGGCTTCTCCGCCTTCCGCAGAAGCACTTCTTCACCGTCCTCCGCACGAAGCTCAAGTGGGGAGAGCGCTGAGCGACCGGCTGGCCGGCCGGCGGCGGGGCGCCACGGGAGCGGCATGCTCCGGGAGCTGAGGGTCCGGAACCTCGCCGTGATCGAGGAGGCGGTGGTGCCACTCGAGGTCGGGCTGAACGTCCTGAGCGGGGAGACCGGAGCGGGCAAGTCGATCCTCATCGACGCTATCCTCCTCGTCGTCGGGGGGCGGGCGCAGCCGGACCTCATCCGCTCGGGCGCCGACGGCGCTGTGGTCGAGGCCGTCTTCGAGGTGCCGCCCCGCCATCCCGCGCTCCGCGTGCTCGACGACGCCGGGCACGCCACTGCCGACGGCCAGATCATTGTCAAGCGCGAGCTCTCGCGGGCCGGGCGCCACCGGGTCTTCGTCAACGATGCGCCGGCCACCGTCGGGCTGCTCGCGCTCATCGGCGACGCCCTCGTCGAGATTCACGGCCAGCACGAGCACCAGCGCCTGCTGGAGCCCGCACGGCAGCTCGACCTGCTGGACCGCTTCGGCGAGGCGGAGGACCCGTGCGGGCGGGTCCGGGAGGCGGTGGCCCGCTGGCACGATGCCCGCGGGCGCCTGCGGCGGCTCGGCGACGAGGCGCGCGAGAGCCTCCGGCAGGAGGAGCTGCTGCGCTTCCAGATGTCCGAGATCGATGCCGTGAACCCCAAGGACGGGGAAGAGGACGAACTGCGGGGCGAGCGCCGGCGCCTCCAGCATGCCGAGCGGATCCTCGCCGCCCTGCAGGAGGTTGCCGGACTCCTCCAGGACGACGGCCACGACGCCCTGTCCCGGCTGGGCCTGGCCACCGGCCTCCTGAAGGATCTCGAGCGGCTGGAGGTTCCGGTCGAGGCAGCACTGGCCGGGCTCGAGGAGGCGCGCGCGCACGTGGAGGATGCGCTCGCGTCCGTGCGCGGCCTGCGCGGGCGAGCCGTGCTCGACCCGGAGCGGATCGAGGAGATCGACAGCCGGCTCGACGCGCTGACGAAGCTCCGCCGGAAGTACGGGGAGAGCATCGCGGCAATCTGGCAGTATCGACAGGAGGTGGCGGCGGCGCTCGAGCGACTGGACCGGCAGGAGGCGCTGGCCGCCGAGCTCGAGGCCGAGGTCGAGCAGCTCGTGGGAGCGGCGCGGGCCGAGGCTCTCGAGCTCTCGGGTCTCCGGGCGACGGCGGCGGAGCGGCTTGAGCACCTCGTCCAGCGAGAGCTGCGCGCGCTCGGCATGGAGCGCGCCCGGTGTGCGATCGCGCTGAGGCGGCACCCGGCGGGCGACGACGACCTCGCGACCGATCAGACGCACTGGCGCATCGGGCCCCGCGGAGTGGAGACCGTCGAGTTCCTCCTGTCCGCCAATCCCGGCGAGGACCTTCGGCCCCTCGCCCGGGTGGCCTCGGGCGGCGAGCTCTCGCGCACGATGCTGGGATTCAAGACCATTCTGGCCGAGGCCGCCGACGTCCCCACGATGATCTTCGACGAGGTGGACGCCGGCATCGGGGGGCGAGTGGCCGACGTGGTCGGCCAGAAGCTGCGCGAGACGGCTGCGGGGCGGCAGGTGCTCTGCGTCACGCATCTTGCCCAGATCGCGGCCCACGCAGACCATCACCTGGTGGTGGACAAGCGCGCGGGCCGCGCGCGCACCGCCACCCGGGTGACGCCGCTCGACGCGGCCGGCCGGGTCGAGGAGCTGGCCCGGATGCTCGGCGGCGAGCGCATCGGCGAGGCCACTCGGCGCCACGCGCGCGAGCTGTACCGGGGCGCCCGTCGCGGCGGGCGCCGGGGCGCGGGCGCCGCCCCTCCGGGCGGGTGGTGATAAGATACCGCAATGTTCTCCGCGATCATCCGGGCGGTTCTCGGGACCAAGCACGAGCGGGACGCCAAGCGCATGCGGCCCATGGTCGTGGCGATCAATGCGCTTGAGCCAGCCATGCAGGCGCTCTCCGACGCCGATCTCCGTGCGCGCACTGACGACTTCCGGCAGCGCCTGGCCGACGGCGCGGACGTCGACGACCTCCTGCCCGAGGCCTTCGCCGCCATCCGGGAGGCGGCCCGGCGCACGGTGGGGATGCGGCACTTCGACGTGCAGCTCATGGGCGGCATGGTCCTGCACCGTGGCACGATCGCCGAGATGGCCACCGGGGAGGGCAAGACACTCGTCGCCACCCTCCCCGCGTACCTGAACGCGCTGCCCGGCCTCGGGACCCACATCGTGACCGTGAACGATTACCTGGCCCGGCGCGATGCCCAGTGGATGGGGCCCATCTACCATGCGGTGGGGCTGGGCGTCGGGGTCATCCAGCACGAGGTGTCCTTCCTGTACGACCCGGACCATCCGTCGCCGGACCTGCGGCTGGCCGCGCTCCGGCCGTGCTCGCGGCAGGAGGCGTACCGCGCCGACATCATCTACGGGACCAACAACGAGTTCGGCTTCGACTACCTCCGCGACAACATGCGCTTCAGCCGCGAGGAGATGGTCCAGCGCGAGCACCGCTACGCCATCGTCGATGAGGTCGATTCGATCCTGATCGACGAGGCCCGCACGCCGCTCATCATCTCGGGCCCGGCGGAGGGGTCCACGGACAAGTACTACAAGGTCGACCGCGTCATCCCCAAGCTGACGCGGGCGGCGACGATCGTCGAGGGCAAGCTGTCCGAGATCGAGGCCACCGCCACGGGTGACTACATCGTGGACGAGAAGGCGCGCGCGGTGTCGCTGACCGAGCAGGGCATGGCCCATGCGGAGCGCCTCCTGGGCGTGGACGACCTCTACGACCCCGCCCACATGGACACCCTCCACCACGTGCAGCAGGCCCTCAAGGCCCACGCCCTGTTCAAGAAGGACGTCGACTACGTCATCAAGGACGGCCAGGTGATCATCGTCGACGAGTTCACGGGACGCCTGATGCCGGGACGGCGGTGGTCGGATGGACTCCACCAGGCGGTCGAGGCCAAGGAGGGGGTCCGGATCGAGTCCGAGAACCAGACGCTGGCCACCATCACGCTGCAGAACTACTTCCGGATGTACCGGAAGCTGGCGGGGATGACGGGCACGGCCGCCACCGAGTCCGAGGAGTTCGCGAAGATCTACAAGCTGGACGTCACCGTGATCCCCACCAACCGGCCGCTCACGCGCGTGAACCATCCGGACGTCGTCTACAAGACGGCGCGCGAGAAGTTCGACGCCGTCACGGCCGAGATCGTCGAGGCCCACGGCAAGGGGCAGCCCGTGCTGGTGGGCACCGTGTCCATCGAGATCTCCGAGCACCTGTCCAAGCTCCTCAAGAAGCGGGGCGTCCCGCACCAGGTGCTGAACGCCAAGTACCACGAGCGCGAGGCCGAGATCGTGGCCCAGGCCGGCCGGGCGGGGACGGTGACCATCGCCACCAACATGGCGGGGCGCGGCACCGACATCCTGCTCGGGGGCAATCCGGACTTTCTGTCCAAGGAGATCCTGTCCAGGAAGGGCCTCGATCCGGCCCTGGCCCCACCCGAGGCGCGCGCCCAGGCCCTGACCGAGGCCCGCAAGGTGACGGAGCCGGAGCACGAGCGCGTGGTGAGCCTCGGGGGCCTGCACATCATCGGCACCGAGCGCCACGAGTCGCGGCGCATCGACAACCAGCTCCGCGGGCGGTCGGGGCGGCAGGGCGATCCCGGTTCCTCGCGCTTCTACCTCTCGCTGGAGGACGACCTGCTGCGCATCTTCGGGTCGGAGCGGATCCAGCGCATCATGGACCGGCTCGGCATGGAAGAGGGCGAGCCGATCGAGCACAAGCTCGTGACCCGGGCCATCGGCACCGCCCAGAAGCGCGTGGAGACGCGCAACTTCGAGATCCGCAAGCACCTCCTCGAGTACGACGACGTGATGAACAAGCAGCGCGAGATCGTCTACGGCCTGCGCCGGCAGATCCTGGACGGGGAGAGCCAGGAGGAGATGGTCCTCGAGTGGGTCGACGAGCTGACCGAGGACATCGTCGAGCGCTACTGCCCGGCCAGCGCCCACGTCGAGGACTGGGACGGCGCCGGCCTGAACGAAGCGCTGCACCGCCAGTTCGACCTGCGGCTGCCCGGCGCGGCCGACCCGGCCGAGATGGGCGCGCGCGCGGAGCTCGCCGAGCACGTCACCGGCGCCGTGCGCGAGCACTACCGCGAGCGGGAGCGCCTGCTCGGGGCCGACCTGTTCCACCGCCTGGAGCGCTGGATCATCCTCGGCCTGCGCTGGGAGGACGGCGAGTTCCGCGGCATCGACCAGCTCTGGAAGGATCACCTCCTGAACATGGATCACATGAAGGAAGGCATCGGCCTTCGTGGCTACGGCCAGCGCGACCCGCTGGTCGAGTACAAGAAGGAAGCCTTCGACATGTTCCAGGACATGATGGGCAACCTGAAGGAGACCGTGGTCGAGCAGCTCTTCAAGGTGCGCCTCGCCCGGGAGGATGTCGCCCCCGTCCAGGTGGCGCGCGCCGTGCCCGCCCCGCGGTGGCAGGAGAACCGCGCCGGCGACGCCGCCGCGGGGTCGGGCCCGCGCCCGGCGGGTGCTCGCGCCGAGCCGCGCGCCACCGGGACCAAGGTTGGCCGGAACGACCCGTGCCCCTGCGGGTCCGGCAAGAAGTACAAGAAGTGCTGTCTGCTCCGCGAGTCCCGGTAAGTCGACGAGGCTCGCTGCCTACGCGACCGTCCCCCTGCCTGGACTTCACCTCGTCCACTCGCCTCCGTTTGACGTAGCCGCGGACGCGCGCGAGCCGCTCCCACCTCGGTCGGACGCTCCACGTGTGGTCGCCGCTGGACCTGGCCACATGTCTTGGTCACCGCGCGCCGGCCCGTCAAGCCCTGCTGCTCGCCCCGGGGGCCTCGCCGTGATCGACCTCATCGCCCTCGCAGTGTTTCCTTGCGCCTACCTCGAACTGCGCTGCGCTCGCTCAGGCGCGAGGTACAGCTCGGGGAGCTGACGCAGGGCGCACGTCCGGCCGCGTCCGCGCCTCGAGATAGCGACCCAGGGCGGTGTAACATCTGTTCCATCTAGTTGCGTCCTGTTGCAGGCCATGCTATACGGTATGCAACACACGATGCAGCAGCAGAATCACCCGTGACTCACTGGCTGATGTTGATCGTCGCGTTGCCGACCCGCCCCTCCAGTGTCCGGGTGCGCGCGTGGCGCAAGCTCCGCGCCCTGGGGGCCGCCGCTCTGAAGAACTCTGTGTACCTGCTGCCGTACAGCCCGGAGCGGCTCGAGCGCCTGCAGTGGCTCACGCTGGAGGTCCAGAAGGACCGCGGGGAGGCGACCCTGTTCCGGGTCGATCGGATCGAGAACATGTCCGAGGAGGAGATCGTGGGGCTCTTCCAGGACGCGCGCAACGCGGACTACAAGGAGCTGGCCGAGCGGTACCGGAAGAGCCTG
>DATKEI010000120.1:0-14579 GCA_035544455.1 Binatia bacterium
GTGTCCTGGTCCGCGAGTCCGGCCGCCATGGCCGCCTGCTGGTATTGCTGGGCGACGTTGGCAAAGCTCACCGGCACGTGGAGCTCCTTGGCGATGGTGGTGAACGTGTCGAGGTCCTTGTTCATCAGCCGCACCTTGAAGCCGGGCTCGAAGTTGCGCGGGATCAGCGCGGTGTGGATGCGCTCGAGGGCCTTGCTGGCCCCGCTGCTCGCCTTGACCACCTCGTAGATGGTCAGGGGATCGAGCCCCGCCTTCACGCCCACCGCCACGCCCTCCATCATGGCCACGGAGTTGACGCAGGCCATCATGTTGTTGATCGCCTTGACGGTGTTGCCGGCTCCCACCGGCCCGACGTGGAAGATGTTGGGCCCGATGGCGGCGAGGACCGGCCGGGCCCGCTCCAGGTCGGCGGCATCACCCCCCGCCATGATGGCCAGGGTGGCGGCGCGGGCCCCGCTCACCCCGCCGCTCACGGGTGCCTCCAGGAAGTGCACGCCGCGCGCCTTCGCCCGCGGCTCGATCTTGCGCGGCGTGGAGGGCAAGACGCTGCTGAGGTCCACGAGGATCATGCCGGGGCGAGCGAGGTCGACCAGCCCGCCCGTGTCCAGATAGGCGGCCTCCACGTCGGGGGAGGCGGGCAGACAGCTCAGGACAATCTCGCTCCGCCCGATCAGCTCCCGCGCCGAGCCGGCGCCGTGCGCCCCCGCCTTGACGAGATTGTCCATCGCGGGCGCGTGCCGGTCGAACACCGTCATCGGGAAGCCCGCTTTCAGCACATTGCCGGCCATGGGGTTGCCCATGTTTCCGACCCCGACGAATCCCACGGACATCGTCATCTGAATCCCCCCTGAAGGTGGTGAGGTGAGCGCGTGCGCGCGACCCCCGGTAGCTCGCTGATCCCGGCTGACCTGCGGGCCGATCGAGGAGCGCCTGGTGGGGGCCCATATCCGGCACCCGCTCAGCCGGGCCCGTGGTCGCCCGGAGGATACCAGGGCCGGGCAGGGAAGCAAAGGGACGACCGGGCGCGGGCCCAGAGCTCTGGCGGCGGTGCGCCGACGGCGGGACGCGGCCACCCCGCGGCGGCCAGGAGCCCGAGGAGCCCGCTCGCGGCGCACGCGGTGGACACGCCCCCACGCATCGGAGAGCCCCCCACAAAGACGTGGCAAAGTGGGGATCCGCCTGGCAACATACATGGTTAACTCAGAGGGGGCCAGGTTGACCCGGATCGATCAGCTGATCGAGGACATCCCGAAGTACCAGCCAGGGGCCGATCTGGGCCTGCTCCAGCGCGCATACCTGTTCACCGAGCGCTCCCACGAGGGCCAGCAGCGGGCCTCGGGCGAGCCCTACGTCTCCCACCCGCTCGAGGTGGCCCGCCTGCTCGTGGACTTCAAGATGGACCTGTCCACCGTGACCGCGGGCCTCCTGCACGATGTCCTCGAGGACACCCACGCCACCAAGGCGGACCTGGTCCGCGAGTTCGGCGCGGAGATCGCGGAGCTGGTCGACGGCGTCACCAAGCTCGGCAAGCTCGCCTTCTCCTCCCGCGAGGAGCGCCAGGCCGAGAACTTTCGCAAGATGCTGGTGGCCATGGCCCGCGACCTGCGGGTGCTGGTCATCAAGCTGGCCGACCGCCTCCACAACATGCGGACCCTCGACTACCTGCCGGCGGACAAGAGCCGCAAGATCGCCCAGGAGACGCTCGACATCTACGCCCCGCTCGCCCACCGGCTGGGCATGGCCAAGGTCAAGGCCGAGCTGGAGGACCTGGCCCTGCGCGCCATGCGGCCCGAGGACTACCAGGGGCTGATGCGCCGCGTCGCCAAGCGCCGGCTCGAGCGCGAGGCCGAGATCAACCAGGTCATCGCCATCCTCCAGAAGAAGCTGGGCGAGGTGAGTATCGAGTCCCAGATCCGCGGGCGCCCCAAGCACTTCTACTCGATCTGGAAGAAGATGCACGAGGACGGGCGGGAGTTCGACGAGATCTACGACCTGACCGCGGTCCGCGTCGTCACGACCAGCGTGCGGGACTGCTACGGCGCCCTGGGGGTCATCCACTCGCTCTGGAAGCCGGTCCCCGGTCGGTTCAAGGACTTCATCGCCATGCCCAAGGTCAACATGTACCAGTCGCTGCACACGACGGTCATCGGACCCAAGGGCGATCCGGTGGAGATCCAGATCCGGACCCAGGAGATGCACCGGGTGGCGGAGGAGGGAATCGCGGCCCACTGGCTCTACAAGGAGAGGAAGACGGGGCGGGACAAGTTCGACGACGCCTTCACGTGGCTCCGCCAGCTCATGGAGTCACAGAACGAGATGAAGGATCCGAAGGAGTTCCTGGACACCGTCCGGCTGGACCTCTTCCCCGACGAGGTCTACGTGTTCACGCCCCGGGGGGACGTCAAGCCCCTCCCCGAGGGCGCCTCACCCATCGACTTCGCCTACGGCGTCCACACCGACGTGGGCCACCACTGCGTGGGGGCCAAGGTCAACGGCAAGCTGGTGCCGCTCCGGTACACCCTCCAGCAGGGGGACATCGTCGAGATCGTCACGTCTCCCGCCCAGCATCCGAGCCGGGACTGGCTCAAGATGGTCAAGTCGAGCCGCGCGCGCTCCAAGATCAACCAGTGGCTCAAGGTCGAGGAGCGGGCGCGCTCCCTCGCCCTGGGGCGCGAGCTGTTCGACCGGGAGGCCAAGCGCCACCGGCTGTCCCCGGGGGCCCTCCTCGGGTCCGACGAGATGAAGAAGGTCCTCTCCGACTCCGGGTTCTCGTCCGCCGACGAGCTCCTCGCCTCCGTTGGATACGGCAAGACCTCGGTCCAGCAGGTGCTGGGCAAGCTGGCCCCCGCGGTCGTGCACGAGGCGGAGCGGCCCGCGGTCCCGGACGGCCGGCCGGCTCGCTCCTCGCGGAAGTCGAACGGATCGGCGGTGCGGATCCGGGGTGTGGACGACATCATGGTCCGCTTCGCCAAGTGCTGTGGCCCGGTGCCCGGCGACGGGATCGTCGGGTTCATCACTCGTGGCCGCGGCCTCACCGTGCACGGGCGCGACTGCCTCACCGTGGTGCGAAGCGTCCTCGACAAGGAGCGCCTCGTCGAGGTGGAGTGGGATGGCGGCGCGGACCGGGCGCCGGCGAAGCGGCCGGTCCGGATCGCCGTCTACATCGGGCGCGACCGCCCGGGCCTGCTCGCCGACATCACGAGCGCCATCTCCTCCCGGCACGGCAACATCACGAAGGCCGAGATCACCGTCACCGACGACCGGCGGGGCATCAACCACTTCGTCATCGAGGTGGACGACCTGCGCCAGCTGCAGGGAATCATGCAGGCGATTCGCGAGATCAAGGACGTCGCAAACGTCGAGCGCGTCCGCGGCCTCTGAGGCGCGGCGCCTGGCCCCCGACCCTCCATTGCCGCGCCTCCCTCGATGACCCGGGCGGAGTTCGAGAACCTCGTCGAGGACGCCCTCCGGACGCTGCCCCGGCACTTCCTCGAAAAGATGGCGAACATCGCCGTGGTGGTCGAGGACTGGGCGGACGACGCGACGCTGGCCGAGATGGGGATCGAGCCCCCGGAGACCTTGTACGGGCTCTATCGGGGCGTGGACGTCACCAGGCGAGACTCGGGTTACAGCAACTTGCTGCCGGACACGATCCACATCTACCAGGGCCCGATCGAGGAGGACTGCGAGGACGAGGACGAGATGATCGACCTCGTCCGGGACGTGGTGATTCACGAGGTAGGGCACTACTTCGGGCTCGACGACGACACGATGGACGAGATCGAGCGCGAAGGGCCCGACGACCGCTAGAACACTGCCCCCCTGTTTTTTTATCCAGCCGCAAGTTTTTCACTTGACAGGGGTTTCATTTGTTCCTATTGTTTCAGCAGACGCTGAAACCTATGGAACAAGTGAAAGGATGTTTAGTACGAAGGAGATCCGGCACCTGGCAACCCAGCGGCTGCGTGAGCTGTTTCCTCGTGCCAGCGCCTGGCAGGAGAGCCACGGCGCGGGGTTCGGGGCCCAAGCCCCAGATCTCATGTTGAAATTCAAGATGGGTCAATCAGAGCACACCCTGGTCATCGATATCGTTCCGGTCGGGCATCCGAGGGAATTGCGCAGCGTGGCTGCTCGTCTCGGCGAGATTCGGAGGGATCGCCCCGAAGTCTATCCCGTTGCCGTGGCGCCCCACATCAGTGCCCAGGGAGCGACCCTCCTGAAGCGGGCCAGCCTCGGGTACCTCGATCTATCGGGGAACTGCTACCTCGCCTTCGACAACGTCCTGATCGAGAAGGAGGGCAAGCCAAACCCCCGGCCCTCGAATCGCCCCCTGAAGGCTCTGTTCGCCCCTCGCGCCACCCGGGTCGTCCGGGCACTGCTGGCCCAGGCGGAGCGGCCGTGGCGTCTGGAGGAGCTGGCCCGGAGCGCCGAGGTCAGCCTCGGCCATGCCCACAATGTCATCAAGCGTCTCGAGGAGCTGTCCTGGGTCGAGCGCGGCGATCAGCAGCGGATCCGCCTGGCCAAGCCGGCCGACCTCCTGGAAGCGTGGGTGGACGCCTACACGTACCGGGCGAACGCCGTCTCCGGATACTTCTCCCCCGAGCGGGCGACACGCCGGCTCATGGGCGATCTATCCCGCCTCGCCCAGACCGAGGGACGCCGGCACGCGTTCACGCTGCACTGCGGCGCGGCCCTGGTGGCCCCCAACGTGCGCTTCCCGGCCATCCACTGCTACGTGGACGGCGATCCCGACGCGCTGGCGAGGAGCCTCGGGCTCCGGCCGGCCGAGGGCGACGGGAACGTCCACCTGATGACCCCGTTCGATTCCGGCGTGTTCTACGCGCCAATCATCAAGAGCGGCATTCCCGTCGCGTGCTTACCCCAGCTCTACGCCGACCTGTTCCACTACGAGCGGCGTGGGCGCGAGCAGGCGAACCACCTGCGCCGGGCGGCCATGGGCTACTAGGGCTACCGTCGCCGCGCAGGTCGATCGCGAGCGGTCAAGAGAGGCCGCGGCGGGGCGGGGGCCCGCAGCCGCGGCCAGGAAAGGAGGTGAGATCTCCATGGCGAAGAAGAAGGCGGCCAAGAAGAAGAAGAAGTAACGTCCTACAGCAGCAGAGGAGCGGTGGGGGGTGGCGGCCTCCCACTGGCACTTCCGTCGGCGGGTCCGGGCTTTCGGGCCCGGGCCCGCCCCCTCTACACAGCCTTGGTGACTTTCCCGGCCTTCAGGCAGCGGGTGCAGATCCTCATGCGCTGCACTCCCCCGGCCTTGACGGCCCGGAGCGAGACCAGGTTGGGCATCCAGCGCCGCTTCGTCACGTTGTGCGCGTGGCTGATGCGGTGTCCTACAGCCGGCCCCTTCCCGCACAGGTCGCATCGCTGAGCCATACCGCCTACCTCCAGGTCTGGGATGGGTTGCCGGACGCGAAGCCGTTTTATAGCATGACCCCGGACACGAGGCAACCTTTGCCGACCCACCGCCCAAGAGTTCCCATCCAGCGCTCCCGGATGCCCACCCCTGGCCATGGCAGCTCGCCGGCTCCTCCTGGACCGAGCTCGCCTGGCTCCAGCCATCCCGTGTCCAGCCAGCAGGGTGAGGGAACCCGGGCGGCCCGCGGCCCCCAGGAGTCAGGCGGGGCAGCGCCTGGCCTCGGCCTCGACACGCCGCTTCAGTTCCTCAAGGGCGTGGGGCCCGCCCGGGCGGGCGTCCTCGCCAAGGCGGGACTGCAGGCAGTCCGGGATGCCCTGCTCTTCCTGCCGGGCCGTCACGAGGATCGAAGCCGCCTCACCCCTCTGGCGGCCGTCCGCCCGGACGAGTCGCATACTTGCTCCGGAACCATCGTCGGGATCAGCCCGCCGCCCCGGGGGCGCTCCCGGATTCCGTTCAAGGCCGTCTTGCAGGATCCGTCGGGCTTTCTGACGGCCGTGTGGTTTGGCCGACCCTACCTGGATCGGGTCCTCACGCGGGGGCGCCGGGTGGTCGTCCACGGGCGGGTGGACCGCAGTCCCCGCGGCTCCCTTCAGATCAACGTCAGCGACTGGGAGCTGGCCGAGGAGGGAGGTGACGAGAGCCTGCACACGGGCCGTCTGGTGCCGATCTACCCGAGCATCGACGGGATGCCGCCACGCCTCCTCCGCTCGCTGCTCAGGCACATCGCGGAGACGTACGCGGACCTGATGCCGGAGCCGTTGCCGGCGGCCGTCCGGGAGCGCCGGGGCCTCTGGCCGATCGGACGGGCTCTCCGCGCCGGGCACCTGCCCGAGACGCTCGAGGAGCGCTCGGCGGCCCGGCGCCGGCTCGCCTTCGACGACCTCTTTCTGCTCCAGATCGGCCTGGCGGTCCGCCGGCACCGGGAGGGCCGGAGGCCCGGCGTCAGCATGAGGCCCCCGGGCCTCCTCGAGCGCCGGCTGCGCGAGGCCTTGCCCTATCGGCTCACCGCGGCCCAGGAGCGGGTGTGGGGCGAGATCCGCGCCGACATGGCCGAGCCCCATCCGATGAATCGCCTCCTGCAGGGAGACGTGGGATCGGGCAAGACCGTGGTGGCCGCCCTGGCCATCGCCTCCGCGGTGGAGGCGGGGTTCCAGGCGGCTCTGATGGCGCCCACCGAGATCCTCGCCGAGCAGCACGCCCGGACGCTCTCCGGCCTCCTCGGCGGGCTCGGGATCGAGCTCGAGCTCCTGACCAACGCCGTCCGAGGCCGCGCCCGTGCGGGCGTCCTCGAGGCCGCCGCCTCGGGCCGGCTGGGCTGCGTGGTGGGCACGCACGCCGTGGTGCAGGATGCGGTCGCGTTCCGCCGCCTCGGGCTTGCCGTGGTGGACGAGCAGCATCGCTTCGGGGTGGTGCAGCGGGCGGCCCTGCGCGGCAAGGGGGAGAGCCCGGACGTGCTCGTGATGACGGCCACCCCGATTCCGCGCACCCTCGCCCTCACCGTGTACGGGGACCTCGACCTGTCGGTGCTCGACGAGCTCCCGCCCGGGCGCAAGCCGGTGCGCACCCAGGCCCGCGACGAGCGCGGCCGGGCGCGCGTCTACGGGTTCCTGCGCGAGGAGATGGCGGCGGGGCGGCAGGTCTACGTCGTCTATCCGCTCGTGGCGGAGTCGGAGGTGATGGATCTCCGCGCCGCCACCGAGATGGCCGAGCGCCTGCAGCGCGAGGTGTTCCCCGACGTGTCCGTCGGCCTCCTCCACGGCCGGATGAGCGGAGCCGAGAAGGACCGGGTCATGGACGACTTCCGCCAGGGCCGGATCGGCCTGCTCGTCTCGACCACGGTGATCGAGGTCGGCATCGACGTGCCGAATGCCTCGGTGATGGTGATCGAGCACGCCGAGCGCTTCGGCCTGTCCCAGCTGCACCAGCTCCGCGGCCGCGTCGGCCGCGGACCCTGGCGGAGCTGGTGCATCCTCATGAGCGACTCGTCGTCGCCGGACGCGCAGCGCCGCATCGAGGCCATGATCGCGACGAGCGACGGCTTCCGCATCGCCGAGGTGGACCTCGAGCTGCGCGGCCCCGGGGACTTCTTCGGCACGCGGCAGGCCGGGCTGCCGGACTTCCGGCTCGCCGACCTCCTGCGCGACGCTCCGCTTCTCGAGGAGGCCCGGCGGGACGCGATCGCCCTGGTCGCCCGCGATCCCCGGCTCGTCGACCCGGAGCACCGCGTGCTGCGGGGCGAGCTGCTCGCGCGCTGGCGAGGCAAGCTCGACCTGGCGTCGGTCGGGTGATGCGAAGGGGCGCGCGGGTCCGGGTGGGGCGGGGCGGCGGGGCGCCGGCGGCGGGTGGGCAGGCCCGGTGAGAGTGCTGGCGGGGGCGCTCAAGGGCCGCCGGCTGGTGACGCCGGCCGGGCAGACGACGCGCCCCACCTCGGACCAGGTGCGCATCGCCTGTCTCGATGCGCTGATGCCGTTCATCGAGGCCGGCCCCTTCCTCGACGTGTTCGCGGGCGCTGGCGGCGTCGGCATCGAGGCTCTCTCCCGGGGCGCCCCCGCCGCCGTGTTCGTCGAGCGCGACCCCGCCGCCCTCCGCGCGCTCCGCGAGAACGTCGAGCGCCTCGACCTCGGGGACCGGGCGCGCATCGTCCGCGACGACGCGGGCCGCGCTGTCGACCGGCTGGCCCGGGCCGGGGAGCGCTTCGCCGTCGTCTTCCTCGACCCGCCCTATGCCGGTCCCGGGGCCGAGCCCGTCATCGGCGCGCTCGCGCGCGGAGGCTGCCTGATGCCAGGGGCCGTTCTCGTGCTGCAGCACCCGACCAAGGCGCCGCCCCTCGACGTCGTCGAGCCCCTGCGCGGGTGGCGCACGCGGCGATTCGGGGAGACGACCTTGACATTTCTCCGGGCCGGGGCCTAGGCTTAGCACCGCGCGCGGGGCCATCACGCCACGCGCGGTCGCGCCATTCGAGAGGGGATCACGTGGGCAAGCGAGCCGTCTATCCCGGCATGTTCGATCCGATGCACAACGGGCACCTCGACCTCATCGAGCGGAGCCTGCGCATCTTCGACGAGCTCATCGTCGCCGTGGTGGCGAACCCCTCGAAGGAGCCGCTCTTCTCGGTGAAGGAGCGCCTGGAGCTGATCGACGAGGCGACGGCGGGGATGCGGAACATGCGCATCACGTCCTTCGACGGCCTGCTCATCGACCTCGTCAGCCGCGAGGAGGCCGACTGCATCGTGCGTGGGATGCGCGCGGTGTCCGACTTCGAGTACGAGTTCCAGATGGCGCTCATGAACCGCAAGCTCCGGAGCACGGTCGAGACGGTGTTCCTGGTGCCCCACGAGCGCTACACCTACATCTCGTCGCGGCTGATCAAGGAGGTCTCGTCGCTGGGCGCCCCCGTCACCGGCATGGTGCCGGTCCTCGTCGAGGAGCGCCTGGCCGCGAAGTTCGGGCGAAAGCTCCCCGGAAGATAGGCCCATCGCCATGCTCGCCGATCGCCTCAAGACCCTCGCTCCCTCTCCGACCCTCGCCATGCAGGCGCGGGCCAAGGCCATGCGCGCCCAGGGGATCGACGTCATCTCCTTCGGGGCCGGCGAGCCCGATTTCGACACCCCCCAGCGCATCAAGGACGCGGCGGTGCGCGCCATGGAGCGGGGCCAGACCAGGTATACCGAGGTCGGGGGCGTTCCCGAGCTGCGCGCGGCCGTGTGCCAGAAGCTCAAGCGCGACAACGGGCTCGACTACGCGACGGACGAGGTGACGGTGTCCTGCGGGGCCAAGCACACGCTGTACAACATCGCCATGGCCCTCGTGAACCCCGGCGACGAGGTGCTGATCCCGAGCCCGTACTGGGTGTCGTATCCGGAGCAGGTGCGCCTGCTCGGGGGCGTCCCGGTGGCGGTGCCCACGCTCGAGGCCACCGGGTTCGACCTCGACCCGGCCGAGCTCGCCCGCCTGGTCACTCCGCGCACGAAGATGATCATCCTCGACAGCCCGGGCAACCCCACCGGCGCCGTGTTCTCGGCGGAGGCGCTCGCCGCGGTGGCGCGCCTCGCGGTGGAGCGAGACCTCTGGCTCGTGTCTGACGAGTGCTACGAGGCGCTCACCTACGAGGGCCGGCACGTCCCGGTGGCCGGGTTCGGCGCCGAGATCAAGGCCCGCACCATCGTGGTCAACACGTGCTCCAAGGCCTACGCCATGACGGGATGGCGGATCGGCTACGCCGCCGGCCCCCGGCTCGTCATCCGGGCCATGACCGACGTGCAGAGCCAGGTCACGTCGAACCCGTCCTCCGTCGCGCAGTGGGCGGCGGTGGAGGCGCTGGCGGGGCCCCAGGACGAGGTGGCCAAGATGGCGGGGGAGTTCGACCGGCGCCGCCGCGCGATCGTGGCGGGGCTGAACGCGATCCCCGGGGTGCGGTGCACGATGCCGCGCGGCGCCTTCTACGCCTTCCCCAACGTCTCGGCCCTGTTCGGCAAGCGGTGGAAGGGCGGCCGCCTCGCGGGATCGACGGCCGTCAGCGAGTTTCTCCTCGAGGAGGCGCGCATCGCCACTGTGGCCGGCGTGGACTTCGGCTCCGACGACCACATCCGGCTGTCCTACGCGACGGGGCTGTCGGCCATCGAGGAGGGCCTGCGCCGCATGGACGCCGCGGTGCGGAGCCTCGAGGCCGACCGGGCGTGACTGGCCGTCGACGGGTGCCCGCGCGGCGCCGGCCACAGGAGAGCACATGAAGATCGAGGGATTCAGCGATGTCCCCGCCCCGCGCGACAAGGTGTGGGCGGGCCTTCTCGACCCGGGGATTCTTTCCAGGGCCATCCCGGGGTGCGAGCAGCTCGAGGAGGTCGGTCCCGGCGAGTACAAGGCGACCATGAAGGTCGGCGTGGCGGCCATCAAGGGCACCTTCCAGGGGAAGGTGCGGCTCAGCGATCTGGAGCCGCCCGATCGATACCGCATGGCGGTGGAGGGCAACGGCAGCCCCGGCTTCGTGCGCGGGGACGCCGTCATGCAGCTGTCCGACATCGAGACCGGCACCCGGGTGACCTACAGCGCCGACGTGCAGGTGGGGGGGTTGATTGCCAGCGTGGGGCAACGGATGCTCGGCGGGGTGTCCAAGCTGATGCTGGACCAGTTCTTCAGCCGAATGAACGAGGTGCTCGCCGGCGAGAAGACCGCGTGAACGGAAGCGCTCCCCTGAGCGGAGCGCCCCCTGAGCGGAGCGCCCCCGTCAGCGGAGCGCCCCACCGATGCGTCGCCCGCGGGCCCAGGTCCAGGAAGTGCTGGTGGTCCGGCGGCAAGCCCTCGAGCTCGGCACGGGACCGGAGGGACGCCGTTCCCTCGGCGCCGCGCTGACGCTTCTCCGCTCGGCGCGCGCCGGACGTCGCGCGCGCCGCTACGCCGTCGTCGTCCTCGCGGCTGGCCTTGTCCTGGTGCCGGCTCTGGCTCGGTCCCAGCCACGCCCCGTCCCCGGCGAGTGCTCTCCGGCCGGACCGGTGCAGCGGTGCCTCTTCCGATCCGCGGTGCCGAGCGTGGGGCTCGTGTCCGTATGCGAGGAGACTCGCTGCCGGGTCGGCTTCTACTACGGATCCGTCGACGCGCCGGAGTGGCTGCCCCGTCCGGAGGGTTGGACGACCTTTCCCCCGCCCGAGGTCACGTGGCACAGCTCCACCTTTGCCGAGGTGCGCTTCGCCTGCGGGCCCTCGTGCTCTGTCAGCTACTTCTTCGACGGCCGTCGGCGGCGGCTCTCGCCGCCGCGCCGCGACGTGCGGGCGCTCGACCAGCGCCGGATGCTGGTCGCATCGCCGGAGGGCCGCGCTTTGGTGGTTCGCCAGGTCTACTCGGGCCGCGAGGTGGCGAGAATCGAGCGCGACTTCGCCCCGGGCCTGGCGGCGGCGGCGGCGGTGCGGGAGGCTCGCTTCCACCCCGACGGCCGCCTCTCGTTCGTATGGCTGCGCGGTGCCGCGCGGGACCCGGTGGCCGAGCGCGTGTCCGTTCCCTCGATGCCGAGATGATGCGCGCCGCCCGCGCGAGCCGGGCGCTTCGCCGCCACATTTCTGACTCGGGACTCTCGTGTCCCGAGTCAGAAGTTCGTGGACTCGCGGCGCCGGGTGGGGTGGGGGTCCTCCCCGCGGGACCGTATCTTCTGCGGATGGCCGAAGCCACCCACCGTCCATCTCGTGGCCCCATTGAGTGCCGGTAGCGCTCCGCGACACAGCGTGTCCCGCGGGGAGGGCCCCCACCCCGCCCGGCGCTTGGTCGGCACATTTCTGACTCAGCACACTAGCGCAGGGCGGCGTGCCCCGCGGCCCCGGCTTTCGCGGTATATTCCCCCGATGCATCTGCCTGGAGGCGGCGCCGAGGCCTTCTTCGTCGAGGAGGCCGGCCGGCTGGTGCCGACCGCGGCCACCCGCGGACCGTGGAGCGACCGCCACCAGCACGGCGGTCCGCCCGCCGCGGCCATGGCCAGGGCCATCGAGCGCGCCGTGGCGGGCGAGGATGCCGCTCTGGTGGCCCGGTTCACCCTGGACCTCGCGCGCCCCGTTCCGCTGGCGCCTCTCAGCGTCCGCGTGCAGCGTGTGCGCGATGGCCGGCGGGTCCGGGGATTCGCGGCGGTCCTCTCCGCTGGCGACCAGGAGATCGCGCGCGCCAGCGCTCTGCTGATCCGGACGGAGCCGCTGGACCTGCCCCCGCCCGCGCCAGGCGCGGGGCCGCCGCATCCCGAGACAGCCGCGCCCTTTGCCTTCCCCTTCTTCACCGAGGCCGTCGGGTACCACACCGCCATGGAGACCAGGCTCGTGGGCAACGCGTTCGGCACGGGCGCCGCGTTCATGTGGCTGCGGATGCGGGTCCCCCTCGTGGCCGGCGAGGCTCCCTCGCCGCTGCAGCGCGTCCTCATCGCCGCTGACTCCGGCAGCGGCGTGAGCGCTGCCCTCGACTCCCGCCGGTTCACGTTCGTCAACGCCGACCTGAGCGTCCACCTGCACCGGCTCCCCGAGGGCGAATGGGTGGGTCTCGACTCCGCCACCACCGTCGAGCGCCACGGCGTCGGCCTTGCGCGAACGATGCTGGTCGATCGCCAGGGGCCCGTCGGGAGTGCGCTCCAGAGCCTCGTGCTGGCCGAGCGCCAGGGCTAGATACCCCGCACCCCCGGCCGCTGATCCTCTTCTCGCGGGCTCCGGGCCGGCGGGATGGCCCGCCCGGGCCGCGGACGGCCACCAGGCATCGCCGGTGTGCAGCTTCCGGAGTCGGGCGAGCCCGCGACGCGGGCGCACCTGGTGCGGCGGTTCCCGAGCGCCCGCGAGGCGGCGCCGGCGGTGGAAGCGCGGCGGGCGATCGAGGGCAGCGCCGCACTCCTCCGATGGTCAGTCCAGTCCGGTCGGACCGCGACAACCTCGGCGTTGTGAAGACGCTCCAAGCGGAGCCGCGGCGGCGCCGCGGGCGGACTCAGGCGTAGGGGAGCGCCCAGGGCCGGGACGCTGGTCCGCGAGCAGCGCGCGCTACGGCCCCGGGTCCGCACGCAACAGGTCGAGCACGGGGTCGACCAGCCGGTCGGCCCGGTCTTCGAGCTGCGCCTCGTCCAGGTTGGCAATGGGGTGGGGCATCTCGACAAAGCGGAAGCCGGCCAGGCCCCAGGCCTCGGCCATGGCGCGGCCGGTGGCCCGGAAGGGTTCGGTGACGATGGCGACGGCGGGTACACCCTGCTGCTCCAAGAGGATCGCGTCGAGCACACTGCTCGAGCTGCACGACCCTCAGTCGCCGATGCCCGAGACGACGAAGTCGGTCTGGCGGCGCAGCGCGGCCACGGCCAGCTCGGTCACCTCGTGGCTCGGCGAGCGCTTGCGGTCCACGTGGGCCACCGTCATCCGGTGGCGCCGGTCGAGGCGCTCGGCCAGCTTCTGCAGGAGCACGCGGGCATTGAACTTGGTGTTCTCGACGAGGCCGATGCGCAGGCTGTCGAGGCGTGCGGGCCGCGGGGCGAGGCTCGCCGCGCGAGGGCTCGGGGGCGTGGTCGGGTCGAACAGTCGAGGCGGCACGATGGCTCCTCCCGGACGCGTCAGGCACCAGTCTCGATGGGCACCGTCACGCTGCGCGTCCACTTCTTGCCCCAGCCGGGCAGAGCGGCCGACCAGGACCCGGCCCGCCCGCCGGCGAAGACGATCAGGATGTCCTCCGGGTCCTGGAAGACGTGGCGCCACGTGGTCTCATCCCCCGGAGCGACCTCGCCCGGCAGCCGGGCCGCCCGCTTGAAGTCCGCCACCGTGCGCCGCCCGTGGTCGAGCAGGAACCGCTGGACATCGCGGCGGCTCCAGCCGTGCCGGCGCAGCACGTCGGCGTGCTCGCCGGCCAGGACCAGCAGCGACTCGTTGAAGCCGATCACGTTCGGGATGCCGGCGTGGCAGAGGGCGTCGGCGAAGCAGCGGAGCAGGGGCTCGGGCGCGGCCGCGAGCTGGTTGTAGACCTGGTACAGCGAGTTGCTCGCGTACACGGTGACCGCGCTCTGCTGGGGGCGGAGCCCGCGCGCCACGTGGAAGGGCTCCCACGGGCTCGCCGCCTCGTGCTCGGCGAAGCAGAAGGTGTACTTGCCGGGATTGCCGAGGGTGGCCCGGTCGAGGAACCCCGGGCGGGTGTTCATGACGTTCATCATCACCAGGCGCACGGCTCGGCCGATGGTGGCGTTCGGCCGCCACCCCTGGCCCAGCGCGTTGTTGCCCGAGTTGATGCCGAGACGGCCGGCGGCCGGGCCGTTGACGATCAGCACCATCGCCGAGCCGCCGGTGCTGCTGGCCGGCCCGTGATACGCGAAGTCCGGATGGCAGAGGCCGCGCACGGCGGCCGCCACCACCGGCAGGTAGGCGGGCCGACAGCCGGCCATCACCGCGTTGATGGCGAGCTTCTCGGCCGTCACCCTGGTGTTGCGCCCGGGGATCTCGCCGATCACCTCGGGGCCCGCGAAGGCCCCCGCCTCGAGCATGGCGGCGACCGCGGCGTCCGAGGGGGGCACCACGGGCAGCCCGTCCGTCCAGCCGCGCTCGTAGTACGCCTCGACCAGGGCGATGGCGTCGTCCGGGTCGGGGTCTCGATCAGGCGTGGCGAGGCCGGCGCGGGTCCCCTGCACTCCGCGAGCGTACCAGCAGGAGCCAGATCCGGGCAA
>DATKEI010000121.1:0-6647 GCA_035544455.1 Binatia bacterium
ACGCCCCCGGAGACGTCAGACCGCGGGCGTCAGGCGAAGGCCTTGCGCAGCGACGCCGCCACCTCGTCGAGCGCGGCCCGGGCCTTGTCGAGAAGCCGGGTCATGCGGAAGAATCCGTGGAACATGCCGGAGTAGCGGGTCAGCGCAACCGGGACGCCCGCGTCTCGTAGGCGCGCGGCATACGCCTCGCCCTCGTCCCGCAGTGGATCGCACTCGGCCGTCAGCACCAGGGCGGGGGGCAGCCCGGCCAGGCTGCTCGCGCGCATCGGGGAGGCGTAGGGCTCCATCCCCTGCTCCTCGCGCGCCAGGTAGTGTCGCCAGAACCACCGCATCGCCACCGTGGTCAGCACGTAGCCGGTCGCGTTCTCGCGGTAGGACGGAGTGTCGAAGCGGTAGTCGGTGACGGGATAGATCAGCACCTGGAACACCGGGGCCGGGCCCTTGCGATCGCGCGCCATCATGGCCACCGCGGTTGACAGGTTGCCGCCGGCGCTGTCTCCTCCCACGGCCACGCGGCGCGGGTCCACCCCGAGCGCGCTCGCGTTGTCGACGACCCAGCGCAGCCCGGCGTAGGAGTCCTCGGCGGCCACCGGGTACTTGAACTCCGGAGCCAGGCGGTAGTCCACGCTCGCCACCACGCACCCGGCCGCGTTGGCGAGGGAGCGGCAAATGCCGTCGTGGGTGTACAGGTCGCCGATCACCCATCCGCCGCCGTGGTAGAAGACCAGCGCGGGGTGCGGCCCCCCGCCGCTCGGCCAGTAGACGCGCACCGGGATCTCGCCACCCGCGACGGGCACGCGATGATCGGCCGTGCGCGCGACCTCCTCGAACGGCCCGAGCCCCGCCGTCCGGGTGCGCATGGACTCCCGCGCCTCGGCGGGCGTAGAGTCCTCGACCGGCTTGAGGTTGAGGGCAGCCATGGCGTCGACGAGCTTCTGGGCCTGGGCATCGAGCGGCATCTTCGTGTCCTCCTCTGCTGGCCGCGGCGCGGCATCGTTCGGGCGGTGTGCGACGACACTAGTCGACGGACCCGGCCGCGCGCAAGCGCCGGGCCCTCCCCCGCGGGCCTCAGCTCACCGCGGGATCGAGGAGGGCCAGCGTGCCCGCGCCGGCGTCGAGGCGGGCGCGGACGCCGATGGGCAGCGTCCACTGGTCCTCGATGTGGCCGACCGGAAACCCGTACGCGACCGGGACGCCCGGCGGCCCGAAGTACGTGTCGAGCACCTCGTCGAAGCCGAGGGCTCCGTCGCCGGTGGCGCGGTTCATGTCGGTGAAGCGCCCAATCACGGCCCCGGCGATGCGGTCGAGGGCGCCGGCCATACGCAGGTGCGCCAGCATGCGGTCCACGCGGTACAGATCCTCGTGCACGTCCTCGAGGAACAGGAGGGCGCCGTCCAGCGCGGGAAAGAACGGCGTGCCGATGAGACACTGGAGGAGCGACAGGTTGCCGCCGACCAGAGGGCCTTCGGCCACTCCTCCGCGCAGGGTGACGATCCGGCCCTGGCGCGGAGCCAGGGCGTCTGCAGGCGCCGCCGGGCGCTCGAGCACGCCCGCCGGCTCGGGCGCCCCGAGCACACGCTCGAGGTGACGCCGGCTGAACGCGCTGAGGGGCTCGCGCGCCATCGGGGCGTGGAACGCGACGACGCCGGCCCGGAGCGGGATGGCGTTGACCAGGCTGGTGACATCCGAGTAGCCGATGACGGCCTTGGGCTGGCGACGGAGCGCATCGAGGTCCACGCGCGGCAGGATACGGGTCGTGCCGTACCCGCCGCGCAGGCACCAGATGGCGTCCACCGCGGGATCTCGCAGGGCGGCGTCGAGATCGGCGAGGCGCGCGTCGTCGCTCCCCGCCAGGTAGCCGTGGCGGGCGCCGGCGTGAGGCCCGAGGGCCGGCTCGAAGCCGAGGGCGATGCAGAGCTCGACGGCCCGGGCGAGGTCGTCCCGCTCGAGAAGGGGCCCCGCCGGAGCGACCAGGGCCACGCGCGACCCCGCGCGGAGCCGGGGCGGACGGACCAGGCGGTCGCCGGTCACGTCAGCCCCGACGGCGACCGGGCGGGGCCCGGTGACAGGTCGTCGTGACATCGAGTATCGTGCAAGGCGAAGCTCAGGAGGCGCGCTCGGTTCAGAGTGCGCGAGAACGGTACCGGGATTGCGCCGGGCCGTCAAGCGAGGCGAGGGTGAAGACATGACGAGCGCAGAGGCCCGCACCCTTCGCGGCCGCGTAGCCGTGGTCGGCATCGGCGAGACGGCCTACTACAAGCACGGGCAGGCGCCGGAATCGGAGTTCGCGCTCGCCCTGCGCGCGATCCTCGCCGCCTGCGCCGACGCCGGGATCGACCCGCGGCGCATCGACGGCTTCGCCTCGTACAGCAACGACCGCAACGACCCCTCCCGGCTCGCCGCTGCCCTCGGCCTGCCCGAGCTGCGCTTCTCCAACATGCAGTGGGGGGGCGGCGGGGGCGGAGGCTCGGCCGCGGTCGGCAATGCCGCGGCCGCCATCGCCGCCGGCTCCGCCGACTGCGTGGTCGTCTTCCGCGCCCTCGCCCAGGGCCAGTTCCAGCGCTTTGGCGCCGCCCCCGGGGGAGGCACCGCCTCGGGCGAGCAGGCGCTCACCTTTCCCTACGGCCTCATCTCCCCCGCCCAGCGCTTCGCCATGCGGGTCATGCGCTTCATGCACGACCACGGCATCGCGCCGTCCGCCCAGCGCGCGATCGCGCTCGCCTCGTACCACCATGCCCAGGCGAACCCGCGGGCCGTCATGCACGGACGGCCGCTCACCGCCGAGGCCTACGACAGCTCCCGCTGGATCGTCGAACCGTTCCGGCTCTTCGACTGCTGCATGGAGAACGACGGCGCCGCCGCCCTCATCCTGGTTGCCGCCGAGCAGGCGCGCGACCGGCCGCGGCGCCCCGCGTATCTGCTCGGCGTGGCCCAGGGCTCCGAGTACCGGAACGCGGCGCGCGCGCACAACGCGCCCACCTACGCCTCGGCGAGCTTCACCACCGTGGCTCCCCGCCTGTACGCGATGGCCGGGGTCGGGCCCAAGGATGTGGACGTGGTGCAGAGCTACGAGAACTTCACGGGCGGGGTCCTGATGAGCCTGGTCGAGCACGGCTTCTTCGCCGCCGAGGAGGCCAACGCGTTCCTGACTCCGGAGAACCTGGTGGCTCCCGGCGGGGCGCTCCCGCTCAACACGAGCGGCGGCAACCTCGCCGAGTGCTACATGCACGGTCTCGAGCTTCAGCTCGAGGCGGTGCGACAGCTCCGGGGGGAGTCGACCAGCCAGGTCCATGACGCGCGCGTGGCCATGGTCATCTCCGGCCCGATGGTCACGCCGGTGTCAAGCATGATCCTCGGCGGGGAGGAGGCGCTGTGAGCACCGCCGCCTCCGCCCCGTACTACCTGCCGGCCGGGTTGCCCCGGCCCGTGCCGGAGACCGACGGCCTCGACGCGCCCTACTGGGAGGGCACGCGGCGGGGCGAGCTGCGCGTGCAGCGGTGCCGGGCGTGTCGCGGCTGGCAATGGGGGCCGGAGTGGCTCTGCCACCGTTGCCTGGCCTTCGACCTCGAGTGGGTGCCCGTGGCGGCGCGGGGACGCATCTATAGCTGGGAGCGCGTCTGGCACCCCGTGCACCCCGCCCTCGCGGGCCGCGGGCCGTACGTCGTGGTGCTGGTGGAGCTGCCGGAGGCCGGCGGGGTGCGCATGGTCGGCAATCTCCTGGGCGATGCGGCGCAGGCGATCGAGATCGGCGCCGCCGTGTCCGCGGTGTTCGAGCCGCACGACGACGCGGCACCACCTTTCACCCTGGTCCAGTGGCGAACCGAAGCGAACGGGAGGACTCCATGAGCACGACCGCGATTGACGAGCCCAACCTCTGGCGCCTCGCGACCCCCGGCACCGCGGCGTGGCCGCGCACGGCGCGCCCTGCCGACCCCCGGAAGTACTTCATCGTGTCCGCCGACTCCCATGCCAACGAGCCGGCGGACCTGTGGGCGACGCGCATCGACGAGAAGTACCGGGCGCGCGTCCCGCGCGTCGTCGTCGACGAGCGCGGGGTGAAATGGCGGGTGTCCGAGGGGCACCGGCCCGACCGGCTGCGCGTGGACGAGTTCCAGGGCGAGGACCGGCTGCGCCAGCTCGCCGGCGCCGACCCGGAACAGCGCCAGCGCGACATGGACCGGGACGGGATCGACGCCGAGGTGATCTTCCCGAACAAGGGGCTCGCCATGTGGGCCACCCCCGACTCCGTCTTCGCCATGGCCCAGTGCCGGGTCTACAACGAGTGGGCGTGGGAGACCTTCGGCCCCCACAACGACCGCATGTCGCCGGCGGCCGCCCTCGCCACCGGCGATCTCGAGGGGTCGATCGCCGAGGTCCAGCGCGTGGCGGTCCTCGGCTTCCGGGCGCTCACCCTGCCCTGCAAGCCGATCTGGGGAGCCCACGACATCGACCACCCGAACTACAATCTCCCCGCCATGGACCCGCTGTGGGCAGCCATCCAGGACGCCGGGCTCCCCATCACCTTCCACGTGTCGACCGGCCGCGACCCCCGGGCCTCGCGGGGCAACGGGGGCGCCATCATCAACTACGTCTCGCACTCGCTGTCGCCCACGATCGAGCCCGTGGCCAACCTCTGCGCGTCGGGAGTGCTGGACCGCTTCCCCCGGCTCCGCTTCGCCACCATCGAGGCCGGCATCGGATGGGTCCCGTGGCTCCTCGGCGCCATGGACGAGGCCTACCGGAAGCACCACATGTGGGTGCGGCCGCGGCTCAAGAGGCTCCCGAGCGAGTACTTCCGCGAGCACGGGTTCGCCTCGTTCCAGGAGGATCCGGCCGGACTGGCCCTGGCCGAACCCACGGGCCTCGTCGACTGCTTCATGTGGGGCAACGACTACCCGCACCACGAGGGCACCTGGCCCCACTCGGCCCAGGCCATCGAGCGCACCATGGGCCACCTCTCGGACGCCTCGCGGGCCAAGGTCCTCGGGCTGAACGCCGCGCGCTTCTTTGGCTTCGAGGTGCCGCCGGCGCACTCGACGCACGCCGCGTCTCTTGCGTCGTCTCCTTCTCCCGGCTCTCCCTGAAGCGGAGAGGGCCGGGGTGAGGGTCGCGCTCCGACACGGCGGTCCGGAACGCGCGCGCCCCTCACCCCGCCCTCCCCCCGAGCGGCGAGCGGCCGTGGCGGGAGACTACGCGTGGACGATCACGCTGCGCTTGACCTCGCCCTGGAGCATGAGGTCGAACGCGTGGTTCAGCTCGGTGAGGGGTAGCCGGCGGCTGATCAGCTCGGCGATGCGGTAGCGGCCGCTCATGTAGAGGTCGATCAGCATCGGCACGTCCGTGCGCTGGTGGCCCCCGCCGAAGGACGTCCCGGTGAGCACCCGCTGCTGCAGGAACATGCCGGGGTCGACGGACACCCGGGTGCCCGCCGGGCTGACGCCGACGATCACGCATGTGCCGCCGCGGTGCGTGGCCGAGAGCGCCTGCTCGATGGTCTTCTGGGTGCCCACCACCTCGAAGGCATAGTCGACCCCGCCCCGCCCGGCCACCTCTTGCACGCGGGCCACCGGATCCCCCTTTGACGCGTCCACGACGTGGGTCGCGCCGAACTCCTCGGCCCACGCGAGCTTGGACTTCTGCACGTCCACGGCGATGATCTTGCCCGCCCCCACCAGGTGCGCCGCCTGGATGGTGTTGAGCCCCACGCCGCCGCATCCCCATACCGCCACGCTGGCCCCCGGCGGCACCCTGGCGCGGTTGAACACCGGTCCGGCGCCGGCGAGCACGCCGCAGCTCACCAGGCAGACCACGTCGAGCGGCGCGTCCTTGCGGATGGGGATGACGCTCTCCTCCGGGAGGACGGAGTGCGTGGCGTATCCGGAGACCTGGAGAAAGTGGTGGATGCCCTGCCCGTTCCGCCGGAAGCGCGGGGTGCCGTCGAGCATGAACCACCGCGGCTTGTCGCGGAGCGCGCACATGGTGGGCTGTCCGCCGATGCAGTACCAGCACTTGCCGCACGACGGGATGTAGCTCGAGCACACGTGGTCGCCCGGCGCGACCGTCTCCACCCCGGCCCCGATGCGCTCGACCACGCCGGCCGCCTCGTGCCCGAGCACGACGGGCAGCGGATGCGGGTAGTCGCCGGTGATCACGTGCAGGTCGCTGTGGCAGACCCCGTTGGCCGTCCAGCGGACGAGCACCTCGTGCGGGCCCGGCTCCAGGACCTCGACGTCTTCCACTACCAGGGGCTTCTTGACCTCGTACAGGATCGCCGCCGTCGCCTGCATGGGATGGCCTCCTCGCCGGATCTGGACGTCGCGCGCCAGTGTGAGCACCTCTTGGCGCCGGGCGCTGGATGTTATCGCGGCGCCTGGGAACAACTCAAGGCCGGCGGAATGGCCGCGGGCGGCCGGCAGGCGGAGCGCCGGTGAAACGCCCCGCGAGAATCAGACTCGCGTCAGGGGATCCAGGTCCCGACCACCGGCCCGTCGCGCTCGACGCGGCCGCAGTGCTTGCACGCCTTGAGGAGCTCGACCTCGTGCGAGACGAACACGTGCTCGCGGAACCAGCACCGCAGCCTCCCGTTCGCGATCCTCTTGATCGCGTCCCGAACCGCCACGCGAGCCGCTGGTCGCGGCCTGGTTCCC
>DATKEI010000122.1:0-4476 GCA_035544455.1 Binatia bacterium
CGGCGGGACACGCTGAGTTGCGGGAGCGTTGCCGGCACTCGATCGGGCCACGAGATGGGTGGTGGGTGGCTCCGGCAGTCCGCAGGAGATACGGTCCCGCGGGGAGAACCCCCGCCCCACCCGGCGCCGCGAGTCAACCAACGTTCGACTCACTGCGCTAGCCTCGGACGGCCCAGAGCTCGAGCTCGAGACCGGGGAACTCGCCCGCGATGTGCAGGGCGAGCGCGCCGGACTGCTCCATCAGCTTCCACAACTCCCCGCCTCGCTCCAGCTCGAAGTAGAGAAACCCCGCGTGGAACGGGATCTGTCGCGGCGCCACGGGCAGGCCGCGCAGCACCATGCCCGGCAGGTTCAGATTGACGAGGTCACGGATGCGCTCGACGGGCCCGATCTTGACGAGGGTGGGCAGGCTCGCCTGGATGCGCTCGACGGGAAGCTGCGCCTTGGCCGCTAGCACCAGCCGGGCCGTCTTGAGCAGATCGCCGTCCGGGATGGTGGCGACGCGGAGCCCGTAGGATCGCATCTCGAGGTCGATCGGGACGGCATTGCGCTCCAGCACCATCGACAGCGAGCGGCGGATGTCGGCCACAACGGGGGTGAACGACCCGGCGAGATCCTCGTGTCGGTAGGTAGGATACGGCAGGGGACGGCGCCCTTCCCGGGTGAACGTGCACAGCTCGCCCGCGAGCTGCACGCACACGGCGTAAAGGCGTTCCGGGTGCAGGGGCACCGTCGCGGCCAGGTGCGCGAACAGCGGCTCGAAGCGGTTCATGGTCTTGAGCCACAGGAAGTCGGCGATCTCGGCGATACCGCCCGGCCCCGGCTGCGACATCCGCGCCGCGAGGGCGTCCCCGCGCTGATGCAGCAACCCGTGGATGTCCCGCACGATGGCCGACAGCGTGGGATCGGCGGCGGTGTCCAGGACCGGAGGTATGTAGAGGCGGTCCAGGAGGACGCGGCCGTCGGCCCGGCGCTCGAGGACGCGGGCTGTCCCGAGCGCGGTGTAGGCGCCGCTGAGATCCGCGTCCTTCAGGAGCTGCAGGCGCAGCCGGCCGATCTGGACCAGCGCCGTCCGGTCGAACGAGGCGTTGCTGTCCTTGACCTCGAGCTCGCCAGCCGCGTACCGCGCCAGGCTGTCCGGGCCGGGCTCGCTCAGATCCGCCTCGTCCACGCCGGACTGGTGCACCGAGAGCGCGAGGGAGACGAGGGACTCACGCAGGGTGGTCGGGACGTCGAGGGGCGGCGGCAACGGGTCGCGCGTCGGGCAGTCGAACGGCGTGCCGTCGGGCAGGACGCCGCGTGCGGTCCGGATGGCCAGCTTGCCAAGCTCGAGCAGCGACTCGTCGAGGGCGATCTCGGAGAATCCCCACGCGTACGGGCGGAGCGCGCGGGTGCGGCGCTCGACGTGCCCCTCCAGATAGCGGTCGTGCTGCTGAAAGTGCTGGGGCTGGAGGAACGTCCCCTCGGACCAGATGACGCGGTTGTCCCAGCTCATGGGCGAGCCTGACTCAGCCTCCGGCGGCGCGGCGGGGCCGGCGCCCCTTCACTGTATCACCACCGTCACCGCCTGCGCCTGGACCCCGACGGTGAGGGTCGGGCGGCGCTTGGCCGGAACGACGGCGCTCTGCCGCCAGCGGGCGGTCTCGATGTCCCGGAAGGCGGCGACCACGCCGATGAACTTGGTGTCGGGCTGGAGCTGCCGCTGGTAGGGGCGCGTCTCCCCGGGCCGGAGGTGGTACTCCTCGCGCCCGATCAGGTCGGCGCCGAGCGTCTCCTGCTCCTTCTCGTACAGCGCGAAGAAGTCGGCGCCGTTGAACGCGGCCAGCGACTTGAGCTCGTAGACGCGCACCACCACCGGCGACGGGCGGCCCGTGAGATCCGGGTTGGACCCGGGATCGACCTTGATGGCGCCGCCGAGGAGCGGCGGACTACCGCTGCCGCAGCCCGCGACGAGGACGAGTCCCCACGCGAGCAGCAGCATGCGGCCCGGACGACGCCAGCCGGCCGACATCATCCAAGTGGCGAGAGCAGAGTGGTGCAAGGCACCGCCGAGCCTATCTCCGACGCGCGGCCGGATCAAGGCCCAGACTCCCGCCCGCCGCGGCCGTGCCCCTGGCCCGCGCCCGCGGGCCCTCGGGGGCGCCGGCGGGATGCTGGATGGCCAGCGCCCGGGCGCCCGGGCGCGCTGTGCTAGCATCGTGGCCACAGGACCTCGCGGGGGGCTTGTCCTCCCGAGCCGCCCCGGCGGCTCCGAGTCGGCAAGGCGACCCGCGCCGCCGGGGGCGGATATGCTCGAATTCGCGGGCCAGACGGACGTCGGCAGGCGGCGGCAGCTCAACGAGGACCACGTGTTCCTCGAGCAGGACCTGTTCCTCGTCTGCGACGGGATGGGCGGGCACCGGGCGGGTGAGGTGGCCTCCAGGCTGGCCGCCGAGGTCATCGCGGGCTTCGTCGAGCGATCGGCCCGGGATCAGGAGATCACCTGGCCCTATGGGTTCGACCCGAAGCTCACCTACGACGCGAACCGGCTGCGCACCGCGATCAAGCTGGCCAACCGCATGGTGTTCCGCAAGGCGGCGTCCGCGGACGACTACACGGGAATGGGAACCACCGTGGCCGCCGTCATCGGCACACGGCGGGAGCCCCGCATCACCTACGCGCACGTCGGCGACAGCCGCGTCTACCTCATCCGGGCCGGCGCGATCATCCAGCTCACGCGCGACGACTCGCTGGCCGCGCTCCTGTCCGGGGGCGATCCCGCCGCGGAGCCCGCGGGCAGCACGGTGAAGAACATCCTCACCAAGGCGCTCGGGGCCCGCGACGACGTCGAGTTCGACGTGGTCGACCGGATGCTCGAGGACGGCGACCACGTCCTGATCTGCTCCGATGGCCTCACCGGCATGCTGTCCGACGCCCGCATCCTGGAGGTCGTGACCGCGCACGGGCGCGATCTCGGCGCGTGCTGCGCCGAGCTGGTGAGTCGCGCCAACGCCGAGGGCGGCCGTGACAACATCAGCGTTGTCCTCCTGCGCCATCGCCTTCGCTAGCCGCGCCGTCGCTCGCCGCGCCGTCGCTCGCCCCCGGCCGCCCCTGCTCCGCCGGGCGGAGGGCGGGGCCACCGTCCGGGGCGGCGCCGTCCCCGCTCGCGCATGATCCAGCGGATCGGCAAGTACCGCATCCTCGGCCAGATCGGCCGCGGGGGTATGGGCACCGTCTACCGCGCTCACGACCCGATCCTGGACCGGACCGTCGCCCTCAAGGTGATCTCGAGCGAGGCCGACCTGACCGACGAGCTGCGCGCCCGCTTCTTCCGGGAGGCCCAGGCCTGCGCCAAGCTGAGCCACCCCAACATCATCACCGTTCACGACCTCGGCGAGGAGGACGGGCACCTCTTCATCGTGATGGAGTACCTCGAGGGCGAGGAGCTGAAGCAGGTGATCGCCCAGCGCCGGCCCCTGACCCTGGAGGCCAAGCTCCAGATCATGGTGCAGATCTGCGCGGGCCTCGAGTACGCGCATCAGAAGGGCGTCATCCACCGCGACATCAAGCCCGGCAACATCTTCGTCCTCCGCAGCGGCGCGGCGAAGATCCTCGACTTCGGCATCGCCCGCATCGCCTCCGAGGCCACCGGGCTCACCCGCACCGGCCTGATCATGGGCACGCTCCGCTACATGTCGCCCGAGCAAGCCCGCGGCCAGGTCGACCACCGCTCCGACATCTTCTCCGCGGGCGCGGTGTTCTACGAGCTCCTGACCAGCCGCGTGCCCTTCGCCGGCGAGGACGCGATCCAGATCCTGGAACAGCTGCGGTCCCACGATCCGGTCCCGATCGTCGAGCTCGACCCCGCCCTCCCCGCCGAGCTTGGCGCCGCGATCCACCGCGCCCTGCGCAAGGACCCGGCCGACCGCTTCCCCGGCTTCGGCGAGCTGCGGATCGAGCTGGACCGCGTGCGCCGGAAGCTCGAGGAGCACTCGGGCGCGCTGCGGAGCCGACTGCGGGAGCGCGTGGACGAAGTGGGCCAGCTCCGGCAGACCTGGGCCGAGCGGGCCGGAGCTCCGCCGCCTGCCGATCCCGGGCCTGCCCTCGACGAGCCCGCGTCCCTCACGGCCATCGAGGCCCGGTATCGGGACCTGTCGGCGGAGGCGGACCAGCTCGTGCAGATGGTCCGACGCGCGGAGGCCCTCGAGCCCGAGCTCCAGAGCGCGCTTGCGCGCCTCGAACAGGGTGACGCAGAGGGCGCGGCCCGGATGCTGCTCCCGATCGTCCAGGGCCTGCCCGAGCACGCCCGGGCCGCGGAGGCGCTGGCCCGGGCGCAAGGGCAGGTCGAGGAGCAGCGCCGCGCGCGCGAGCGCGTGCACGCGTTGCTCGCCGAGGCCGAGGCCGATTTCGAGGGAGGCGCCTATGCGAGGTGCCTCGAGCGGCTCGGCGCCCTGGCCGGCCCGGCCGGGGCCGACCTCGGAGAGCGCGTCGAGGGCC
>DATKEI010000123.1:0-9394 GCA_035544455.1 Binatia bacterium
ATGTTGCCGCTGTCGCTCTTGGTCCCGTCGCTCACGAAGATCTCGTCCGGCTCGAGGGCCACGCCCCGCGCGGCGTAGTCGTGGCGGGCGATGAGCTCGGTGAGGAAGTCGTAGCCCGTCTCCGGCCCGTAGCCCCGGAACGTCTGGGCCCGCCCCATCTCGTCCACCGCCTCGTGCATGGCGCGGAGCACGGCGGGGCCCAGTGGTCGGGTCACGTCGCCGATCCCGAGCCGGATGAGGCGGGCATCGGGGTGGGCGGCCGCGAATTCCTGCACCCGCCTGGCAATGCCCGAGAAGAGGTAGCTGCCCTTGAGCTTGAGGTAGTGCTCGTTCACACGTGCCACGGCGGTCGCCCCCAGGGTTGGAGTTGAGCCGGGGGGCGGCGGTTCCCTGCCGCGATGGCCCGTCCGGCCAGCGCCCAATGTAGCGTCACGGCACGACGCGGAGCAAGCGGCCGGGAATTCGCGCGGCGGCGCCCGCCGGCACCCCAGGCCGGGCCCTGACCGGTGACGGGAGCGTGGGGGACCTGGGAGCTCGGGCCGGACCACCTGGCCCCAGAACGTCGACCATCATAGAGTACCCGCGAGGCACGGGCCGCAACCGATCGGCGCGGCGAGCGCGCCCTGCGCCCCGGCCATCGTGTGCCCTGGGCGTTGCCGTCGCGGGGGCCGCGCGCGGCGGCGGGGCGTGGCCATCGGCACGGACGAGCGCGACCGGCTCGGCGATGTCCTGCCGGAGCGCCGAGGGGACCCGGGGAGAGAGCATTGCCCGAACTGCCGGATGTCACCGCGTATATCGAGGCGCTCGTCGCCCGCATCGGGGGCGCGCGCCTGCAGGGCATCCGCCTGCTGAGCCCCTTCGTGCTGCGGTCGGTCGACCCTGCGCCAGACGCGCTCGCCGGGCGCGGGGTCACTGGCGTTCGCCGCCTGGGCAAGCGCATTGTCGTCGCCCTCGAGGGCGAGTACTTCGTGGTCGTCCACCTGATGATCGCGGGGCGCCTCCGCTGGCGCCCGGCCGGGGCCAAGCCCCCGGGGAAGATCGGTCTCGCCGCTCTCGATTTCTCGAGCGGCACGCTGGTGCTGACCGAAGCCGGCACGACGCGCCGCGCCGCCCTCCACCTGGTGCGCGGCGAGGACGCCCTGCGCCAGCACGACCCCGGCGGGGTCGAGGTGCTGGAGACGGACCTCTCCGGCTTCCGGGCCGCCCTCGCCCGCGAGAGCCACACCCTCAAGCGCGCCCTCACCGACCCGCGGCTGCTCAGCGGCATCGGCAACGCCTACGCCGACGAGATCCTGCACCGCGCCCGCCTCTCTCCGGTGACGTTGACGGGTCGGCTCAACGAGGAGGAGACAGCCCGGCTCTTCGCGGCGGCGCGGGCCACGCTGACCGACTGGATCGACCGCGTGCGCCGCGAGGCCGGCGGCGGCTTCCCCGAGGGCGTCACCGCGTTCCGGCCGGACATGGCCGTGCACGGGCGCTACGGGCAGCCGTGCCCGGATTGCGGGGCGCCGGTGCAGCGCATCGTCCACGCCGAGAACGAGACGAACTACTGCGCCCGCTGCCAGACAGGCGGGCGGCTCCTCGCTGACCGCGCCCTGTCCCGCCTGCTGCGCGCCGACTGGCCCCGCACCCTCGAGGAGATCGAGAGGACCGCGTGACGACCTGAGCGCGATCCAGAGCGATCCCGGCTTGCCCATGCCCCCTTCCCGACCGCGACCAGGACGATCCGAATACCGCCCTATCCCCGGCCCGCTCCATGGCGATCCCCAAGGCCCGCGCCGCGCCCGGGACCGCCTGCGATGCCAAGGCCGCGAGCTGGTCGGCCTCTCAGACCCCGCGGGGGCGATCTCCTACGAGGGTGATGCGGTGCATGAGCCGGCGGTGGCCGGCGTAGTCGTTGACGGCGTTGTGCTGCACGCAGCGATTGTCCCAGAAGGCGATCGAGCCCGGGCGCCAGCGGAAGCGGCAGGTGAACTCCGGGCGCACCTCGTGCGCGTAGAGATAGCGCAGCAGGGGCAGGCTCTCCTCGCGCGTCATCCCGCCGAACCGCTCCGTGTGGGCCACGTCCACGTAGAGGGCCTTGCGGCCGGTCTCCGGGTGCACGCGGACCACCGGGTGCTCGGCCACGTACTCCGCGCGGGCGTCGTCGCGCGCGCTGTCCTTCATGCGGTCCTCGCGCGTGCGCGAGGTGTCGGCGAGGGACGAGGTGTGCACGGCGACCAGCGGGTCGAGCAGCCGCCGCATGCCCTCGGACAGCGTCTCGTAGGCGCGGTACATGCTGGCGTACTCGGTGTCACCGCCGGCGGGGGGCACCTCGCGCGCGATCAGCAGGCTGGCCATGGGCGGTCGTTCGAGGTAGGTCGTGTCCGAGTGCCAGATGCCGCCAAAGTTCACCGTCTCGTGCGCCTGCTTGAGCACCGGGATGACCTCGGGCGCCTCGGGAAGGCCCTTCACGAAGGGATACTCGTTGGGCTCGCCGAAGCGCCGCGCAACGGCAAGGAACTGGGGCGGCGTGAGGTCCTGGTCGCGGAAGAAGACGACCTGGTGCTCGAGCCACGCCCGGCGGATCGCGGCCACGGTCGCGTCGTCGAGAGGCCTGGCCAGGTCGATCCCCGCGATCTCCGCGCCGAGCGCGCCGGCGATGGGGTGGACGGCAATCATAGGCGGTGATTGTATACCGGCATCCATCCGGCTCGTCCTCGAGCCCCACCCCGAGCGTGGCGCTGTCCACGGGGCCCTAGACTGGGCATCGCCTACCGCCGGTCGGTCGCCGGCGGGTAGGGGCCCTCCGCCGCCTCCTGCGGCCGAGGCTCAGTAGAGCGTCCGGAGACCCATCCGGACCGGCTCCGGCAGGGTCGGCTGGGCCTCGATCTGATCGAGGTCGTCACCGTCGTCCACCACCGGATCGTCACCACCGGCCAGCGGGTCACGCGATCGGTTCGCGCTGCCCGGTCCGGGCGGACGTGACGACCGCCTCCAGCACCGCCACGCCGTGCACCGCGTCGTCCGGCGGACACGCGTACGGCGTGCGCCCTTCGATCGCATCGGCGAATCCTTCGAGCTCGGCGCGCTCGCTGCTGCCCTGGGGGTAGTCGATCACCGTCGGCTGCGCGTTGACCATGCACGTCGTCAGCGACCAGGTGTGCAGGTGCGGGATCGAGCCGACCGTGGCCCAGCCCTTCGAGCCGCACACCTGCAGGCGCCAGCCCTCCGCCGTCGCGATGACCGTCCCGAGATACCCGCTCGCCCCGCTCCTGAACGTGAACAGCATCGACGTCGTGTCGTCGAGGCCGTAGTCCAGGGCGAGCCGAGCGCTCTGCGCGAACACCGAATCGATCCGCCCGGCGAGATAGAGCATCGCATCGACGACATGAACGCCGCGGCCGGTCATGCCCCCGGCCGGCCCTTCCTCCGCTTGCTGGCGCCAGTGCTCCTTCGGGAAGCGATACACGCTGGGCCCGTTGAAGTTGCCCTCGATGTGGAGCAATCGACCGAGCCGGCCATCCTGCAGCATGCGCCGTATCTCCTGAAGCGCCGGCTGGTACCGCCAGTTGAACCCCACCGCCAGCACGCGCCCGGCGTCCGCGCACGCCTTCGCGGCGGCCTCGGCCCGGGACCTCGTCAGCGCAAACGGCTTGTCGGTGAAGACGTGCTTGCCGGCGCGGGCCGCCGCGATGACCTGCTCGGCATGCTGCGTGTGCGGCGTCGCGAGCACGACCGCATCGATGCTCGGGTCGGCGAGCGCCTTCGCGTAATCGTCCACGAGGGCCAGGCCATACCGCGAGGCAAAGGGCGCCGCGCGCGCCGGCGTGCGCACGACCCCGATGGTGAAGCGGATCCTGTCGGTCTTGTCTTGCGTGCATTCCACCAGGTTCTGTCCCCAGCGGCCCACACCCACGATGGCGGCTCTGATCACGGGAGGCTCCTCGACGCTCAGCGATGCGCACCGCTCGACCACTCGCCGCGATCTCGGCGAACCATGCCGTCTCCTCCGGCGCGATACAGCGGCGTGCTGGCGTCGGTCAGGTCGGCATCGGAGGCCCCCGGGCCGGCGCCCGGCGAGAGCGCCGAGGGGAACAGCGGTTGTCCGTCCCCTGCGCGCTCTCGCGGGGCGCCGAGAGCCGCGGTCAGTCGGGATTCATTCGCCCTTGAGCTTTAGGTCGTCGAACGGGGCCGGGTACAGCCAACCCGGGATCAGGCCCACCGCCGACTGCTCCACGCGCGGGCCGACACCGTAGAACATGGGGTACTCGTAGATGGGCACGTACATGACGCGATCGCGCACGAGGGCCTGGATCTGGTGCAGGATCGCCTCGCGCTTCTTGGGATCGATCTCCTTGGCCTGCCGCTGGAAGAGATCCTCGATGTCGGGACTGACGCCGTAGGCATACGCCCCGCCCCGGGTCACGAAGGCCTCCAGGCGCGTGGCGGCGTTGCCGGCGGCGGCGGTGGTGCCCATCACCACCCCGCGCAGCTTCTTCTGGCTCCAGGCCTGGATGAAGCTGGCGCGCTCGAGCGTGCGCAGCCGTGTGCGGATGCCCACCGCCTGCAGGTAACTCGCCATCGCCTCCCCCTGGGACTCCTGGGCCGGGAAGGGATAGAAGTCGCCGGCATCGAACCCGTTGGGGTAGCCCGCTTCCGCGAGGAGCTTCTTCGCCTGCTCCGGATCGTAGGGCAGGGACTCCACCGGCAAGGCGAACTCGAACTTCCGCGGGATGATGCTGCCCGTCGGCTGGGCGACACCGAGGTACTCCGCCTGGCTGATGAGCTTGCGGTCGATGGCCATGCTGGCCGCCAGCCGCACACGGCGGTCGTGCCACGGCGACGCGGGGTCCCACTGGTCGGGCAGGTCCAGCCAGAACACCGAGTTCAGGAGCACGGAGTCGAGCCGGAGGCCACGGGTCGTCTTCGTGTTCTCGGCGAGCGGACCGCGCAGGTTGAAGGCGATGTCGACGTCCCCCGACCGCAGCGCGGCGAAGCGCGACGCCTCCTCGGGCACCGACCGGAGGACCAGGCGCTTGACGGCGGGCCGCTTGCGCCAGTAGCCGTCGAAGGCCTCGAGCACGATCTCGACCCCGGGCTTGAAGCTCACGACCTTGTACGGCCCGGCGCCCACCGGGGCGGCCTTGAAGCCGTCGGCGCCCACCCGCTCGACGTACGTCTTCGGCACGATCCACCCCGCCCCCGTGGCTGACGTGCCGTAGAAGGTCATGAAGTCCGGCCACGGCTCCTTCAGCCGGAAGCGCACGCGGCCGTCGTCGACGACCTCGACCGCCGCCACCTTCTCGCCGTAGAGCTTGGCGCCGGCGCCCTTGTAGCGCTCGAAGCTGAACTTGACGTCCTGGGCGGTGACCGGATCGCCGTTGTGGAAGGTGGCGCCCTTGCGCAGCACGAACTCGTACGTCAGTCCGTCGCGCGACATGGACCACGACTGCGCGAGGCTCGGCGTGTTCTGGCCGCCCGGCATCGGCTTCACAAGCGCGTCGTGGACGGCGTAGAGGATCATGTAGGGGCTGGCCAGGGCGGCGGTCTCTCCGGGGTCGAGCCACTGGCTCGCCAGCGTCACGTGCAGCGCCCACGTCATGGTTCCGGGGGTCGATGCGGCCGCCGGCGGCGGCGCCACGGCGCCGAGCCACAGCCACGTCGCGACCGCCACGGGCGGCAGCGACCTCGCGAACGTCCGGACGATCGTCATGGATCCTGTCCTCCCCTCACGCGGGCCGCCAGAGCACGGAGCGGATCTCGCCGAGCTCGCGCGCCAGCTTGGTCCAGCGCTCCCCGCCGTCGGCGCTCCGGTAGATCTGGCCCAGGTTGCTGACCGTGTAGATCAGCTGAGGGTCGGCGGGGTTCGTGGCGAAGCACCACGGCGTGCTGTTGAAGCCGGTGGTCCCGGTGTCCTCCCAGCTCTTGCCGTTGTCGCGCGAGCGCATGATCCGCCCGGTGGAGCCGGGCGGGCCGTTGCCGTTGCTCAGGAACAGCGTCCCCGACTCGTCGGCCCGCTCCTGCGACACGCGCGTGTACTGCCACGGCGAGTCGAGGACGAGATGCGACCAGGAGTCGCCGTCGTCCTCGCTCACGAAGAGTCCCTTGTTCGTCGTGGAGAACAGCTTGCGCGCCCCGTGCCGGGTCAGGGCGAGGCCATGGATGTCGGGTGTGAACATCCCCTCGTTGCAGGCCTCCCACGTGCGGCCGCCGTCGCGCGAGCGGCGTACGCCGTCCAGCTCGACGCCCACCCAGAGCGTGTCCGGATCGGCCGTGTCGAGCAGGATGCTCGTCACGCGCGGGTGGATGACGAAGACACACGTCTCGGCGAACGCGACCGGCATGCGAGTCCACGTCCGCCCCGCATCGGCCGACCGGTAGAGGGCGGCCGGGTGCGTCCCCGCCCACAGGACCGCCGGGTCGTTGGGGTCGTGCACCAGCGACCAGACGTGCAGGCGATCCAGTTCCGACGGCAGGTGCGTCCAGCGCCGCTCGCGGTCGCTCCAGCGGTGGATACCGCGGTCGGTGCCGGCGTAGAGCAGGTCCGGCTCGCCGGGATGGGCGGACAGCGCCCAGACCCGGGACTCGAGGTAGAGCCCGCTCTCGCTGTACGGCCGGTCCCACGTCTCCCCTCCGTCCGGGCTGAACCACACCGACATTCCGGCCGTGCTGACGTAGAGCCTCGGTGTCATGCTGTCCCCTCTTTCCCCCGGCCGCTCAGTCGCGTCCGGGATCTGTGAACTGCCACGTGAACGGCGCATCGCGCTGCCGCGACAGCTCGACCTTGATCTGGTAGACGTCGGGCCGGTAGCAGGAGCGCATCACCTCGACGGCCCGCCGGTCGGCGGCGAAGAGGACGCGCTCGGTATCCAGGATGGGATCGCCGAACTGGAGATCTCCAGCGCCCGGAACACCGGGTAGTGCAGTGGAGGCCGCGGGACGTCCGTGGTCATCGTTGACGCTCCTCCGGACAGGCCGCCAGGAGGTGCCATGAAGATATAACTCTCGTTCTCGCCTGTCGTGGGGAATCGGAGGTACAGGCGACCGTCCTCCGGGGCCGTTACGCGGACGGCGGGGGAACGACAGGCGCGGCCCACGGAACGTCGCGGCGGCGCCGGCCGTGCCGGTACGCACGAACGTCTCGAAGAGGAGGCGCACGCTCGTACCGTTCCGGGCGGGCGAAAGCCGAGACCCCGCCCGGCGGCCTCGTCCGACCCCCTGGTCGTGTAGGATCGCGGCATGCCATCCCTTGACGCACCGCTCAGCGGCATCCGGGTGGTCGATCTGAGCCAGGGCATTGCCGGGCCCTACTGCGCGATGCTGCTGGCCCAGCACGGCGCGGACGTGGTCAAGGTCGAGCCGCCCGAGGGCGACTGGTCGCGCACCCTCGGCGCCCGGTACGGTGATCAGACTGCGTTCTCCGTGGTTGGCAACCTCGGCAAGCGCGCCATTGCCCTCGACCTCAAGGGCGAGGACGACCGCGCGATCCTCCGGCGCCTCGCCGCACGTGCCGACGTCTTCATCGAGGGCTTCAGGCCCGGGGTGGCCGCCCGCCTCGGCGTCGATTACCCGGCCATCGCCGCGCTGAGCCCGCGCGTGGTCTACCTCTCCGTGTCCGGCTTCGGCCAGACCGGCCCCGAGCGCGAGCGCCCCGCGATGGACCCGGTGCTCCAGGCCTTCACCGGGATGATGCACAGGAAGAGCCATGCCGGAAGGGGCCGTGCGAACGCGTTCACCGGCAAGATCCACACGGGGACAGTGCCGGTCAAGTGGGGTGCGGCGAGCCGCCCCCGGCGTCGGGGTGGCTCGCCACGAAGCGGGTTGACCTCGGGAGGGTCCTGACCATGGCGGACACGGCGATCGTCGGCTTCATCGGGCTCGGGGTGATGGGCGAGCCCATGTGCCGGAACCTCGCGCGCAAGTCGGGCGCCCGGCTGGTGGCGTACGATGCGCGGCCCGAACCCCTCGAGGCCCTCGGCAGCGACGGCGTCGAGCGGGCGGCCGACCCCGCGGCCGTGGCCCGGGCCGCCCGGATCGTCTTCATGTGCCTGCCCGGCGAGTCCCAGGTGCGCGCGGTCGGCCTCGGACCCACCGGGGTGGCGTCCGGAGCGCGGGCCGGGCAGATCGTGGTCGACATGAGCACGGCGCCGGTGGCCCTGGCCCGCGAGCTGGCCGAGGCTTGCGCGGCGCGGGGCGCAGCCTTTGCCGATGCCCCGGTGGCGCGCACGGCGCAGGCGGCCCGGGACGGCACGCTCTCGATCATGGTGGGCGCCGACCCGGCGGTGTTCGAGCGGCTGCGCCCCTATCTGGCCTGTATGGGGACGGAGGTCACCCACTGCGGCGCGGTCGGCGCCGGGCAGGCGGTGAAGCTGATGAACAACATGGTGCTGGCCCAGACCGTGGTCGCCCTCGCCGAGGCCCTGGCCGTGGCGCGCGCCTCGGGCGCGGTCGACCCCCAGGTGCTGTTCGAGACGATGACCAAGGGCTCGGCCGACAGCTTCGCCCTCCGCAACCACGGCATGAAGTCGCTCCTGCCCGACCATCACCCCACCGCGGGCGCGTTCCCCACGCGCTACATCATCAAGGACCTGTCGTACGCGCTCGAGCTGGCCCGCTCGGCGGGCCTGGCGCTGGACCAGGCGGAGACCACGAAGCGCCTCATGGAGCGGACGGTCGAGGCTGGCTACGGGGAGAACTACTACACCGCGGTGATCCGGGCGATCGAGGGACGCTGAGCCGCGGGGCGGAGTGGTGCCGCCCCCGGGCGGCTCAGCCCCTCGACCGCGACACACTCCGGGCGCATGTATCGCCAAGACCGAGGGAGGGGCGCATGAAATTCACCTGGTTCAACCTGATGCCCTGGCCGTACCTGCCCGACGACTTCCGCGAGCAGCACCGCTCGGTCTGGGTGGACATCCCGAGCCGCCTCTACGACCCGAGGAAGGGCCACGTCGTCTACCACCAGTACATGGACCAGCTCGAGTACGCGGAGGCGCTCGGCTTCGACGGCATCGGCTGCAACGAGCACCACCAGAACGGCTACGGGCTCATGCCCTCACCCAACCTGATCGCGGCCGGCCTGGCTCGTCGGACCTCCCGCGCCGCCATCTGCGTGATCGGCAACTCGATCGCCGGCTACAACCCGCCGATCCGCGTGGCCGAAGAGTTCGCAATGCTCGACGTCCTCTCGGGCGGGCGCCTCGTCGCCGGTTTTCCGGTCGGCACGCCCATGGACACCAACTTCTGCTATGGCCAGATCCCCGCGCTCACCCGCGACAAGTACAGGGAAGCGCACGACCTGATCATGAAGGCGTGGGCAGAGGACGAGCCCTTCGCCTTCGACGGCAAGTACAACCAGCTGCGCTGGGTGAACTGCTGGCCCCGGCCGCTCCAGCAGCCCCACCCGCCGATC
>DATKEI010000124.1:0-18078 GCA_035544455.1 Binatia bacterium
GGCCACGAGACGGGTGGTCGGTGGCTTCGGCCATCCGCAGAAGATACGGTCCCGCGGGGAGGACCCCCACCCCACCCGGCGCCGCGAGTCGACGAGCTTTCGGCTCAGGACACTAGAGGGTCGTCGCGTTCCCGGACCGCATGTTTGTCACCCACATCGGGTGCACCGTCTGCGGGGCCCGGCATGAGCCGGGGCGACTGCTCACGGTGTGCACGGCCTGCGGCCAGATGCTGGCCGTGCGCTACGACTTGCCCCGCGTCGCGGCCGCCGTCACGCGCGATGTGCTCCGATCCCGCCCCCCCGGCATGTACCGGTTCCGCGAGCTCCTGCCCCTCGGGCCGGACGAGGCGCCAGTGACGCTGGGCGAGGGCGGAACCCCGCTGCTGGAGCTTCCCCGCCTGGGCTCTCACCTGGGCGTGCGGGGCCTGTTCGGCAAGGACGAGGGGCAGAATCCCACGGGGTCCTTCAAGGCACGCGGGCTCGGCATGGCGGTGGCCAAGGCGCGAGCCCTCGGCGTCGCGGGCCTGATGATCCCCTCGGCCGGCAATGCGGGCGGGGCGGCCGCCGTGTACGGGGCCCGCGCCGGCGTGCCCGTGGCGGTCGTCGTGCCGCGCGACACGCCGGAGGCCGCGGTGGCCGAGGCCGTCCTGGCCGGGGCCCACGTCTTCACCGTGGACGGATCGATCGCCACGGCGGGCCGGCTCGTCGCCAAGGTGGCGCCGGCCATCGGATGGTTCGACCTCGCGACCCTCAAGGAGCCGTACCGCCTGGAGGGCAAGAAGACGATGGGTCTCGAGCTGGCCGAGCAGCTCGGCTGGGAAGCCCCGGACGTGCTCGTCTACCCGACCGGAGGCGGCACCGGACTCGTCGGGATCTGGAAGGCCTACGAGGAGCTGGCGGCGATGGGGTGGGTGAAGGCCCGGCAGCCGCGCTTCGTCGCTGTCCAGGCCGAGGGCTGCGCCCCCGTCGTCAAGGCCTGGCGGGAAGGGGCCGAGACCACGAGCCTCTGGGAGGATCCCGTCACCCACGCCTCCGGGCTCCGGGTGCCGGGCCCGTTCGCAGGCCGGCAGATGCTGCGCATCATCCGGGAGACGGGGGGCATGGCCTGCGCGGTGAGCGAGGCCGAGATCGCCGATGCCCAGCGCCTGATGGCGCGCCTGGAGGGGATCTGGACCGCGCCCGAGTCGGCCGCGCTGGTCGCGGCGCTGGCGCGCCTCCGGAGCGGCGGCCACGTCGAGGCCGACGCCCGCATCGTCATGATCCTCACCGGCGCCGGCATCAAGTCCCCGCCGCCTCCGGCCCCGTCGCCCGTGCACCTCGACGGCAGCGACGAGGAGGTGCTGGCCTGCGTCCGCCACGCCGTCTCGAGCGGCGCGGGCGGGCCCCGCCCCCGATGACCGGGCCCGCCAGTCTAGAGCGTCTCGACTGCCGCGGGCTCGCGTGCCCCATGCCGGTGCTCAAGCTGTCCCGGGCGATCAAGGCGATGGATCCCGGCGGCGTGATCGAGTTGCTGGCCACCGATCCCGGCGTGGTGGCGGACCTCGAGGTGTTCGAGCGCCGGACCGGTCACCAGGTCGTCGAGCGCTCCGCGGCCGGCGGCGTGTATCGCTTTCTTGTCCGGCGCGCCAGGTAGTCGGGCTCGCGAATGCTCGGCCAGGTGGTTCGCGAGCAGTACCACCTCCTGTTTCAGCGGGCGTGGTCGGTGTGGCTGGCCGCGCTCCTGCTCGGCGCTCTCAACGTCTTCCTGTTCGCGTTCGACCGGCCGTGGACGGCGTCCGACGGTGCCCGCAACTGGGGGGACTGGCTCCTTCGCGGCATCGGCGTGATCGAGCGCGGCGACCTGCTCGCGCCCTGGCTGTACTCCGGGTCCGTGCTCAACCTGGGTCTCCTTGCCGGCGCGCTCGCCTCGGCGCTCCTGTCGCGGCAGTTCGCCATCCGGGTGGCTCCGCCCGGCGAGCTGGCCAAGGGGGCCCTCGGCGGGCTGCTGATGGGCGTGGGCGCCGTGCTCGCGTTCGGGTGCAACATCGGCGGCTTCTTCAGCGCGACGAGCGCGCTGTCGCTGTCCGGCGTCGCCATGATGGCGGGGCTCGGCCTCGGGGCGTTCGCGGGAATCCGGTATCTCCTGTGGGAGGTGGAGCACTGGCCCGCGCTGTCGGGCGGGCGCTCATACACGGCGGGCGCGGCCCACGGTGCGGGCCCGGGCCTGCAACCCTGGCTCGGCGGCGCGCTGCTCGCCGTGCTCGTGGTGGGCCTGCCGTGGGCGTACAGCCGCGCGGGCTACGTGCCCCAGGCCGGTTTCCTGCTCTTCGGAGTGGCGTTCGGCGTGCTCTTCCAGCGCTCGCGCTTCTGCCTGGTCCGCGCGTTCCGCGAGCCGTTCTTCACTGGCGAGGGTGATCACACCCGCGCCGCCGCGCTGGCCCTGACCGTGAGCGCGCTCGGCTTTGCGATCCTCAAGTTCACCGACCTCAAGGATCGCGGCGAGTGGGTCTTCCCCGGTTTCTGGATCGGAGGGCTCTCCGGGGGCCTGCTCTTCGGCATCGGCATGACGCTGGCCGGGGGCTGCGGGGCTGGATCGATCTGGCGGGCCGGCGAGGGCCACGTCAAGCTCTGGTGCGCGGTGGCCGGCTTCGCGGTGGCCACGTCGACCGCGCGCCTGGCCCTCGGCAGCGCCGGGCTCCTGTCCAAGCTTGGCGCCGCCGTGTTCCTCCCCTCCGTGCTCGGCTGGGGCGCGGCCATCGGGCTTGTCGTCGCGCTCATGGCCACGTGGTACATCGCGGCCGCCTGGAACGAGCAGACGAGGCGCCTCAGCGCGATGTAGGCGCCGCCCCGAGCCGCGGGGGCGAGATTCGTGTGGTCGCTCGCCCGCTCTTGCTCTACCATCGTGGCGCGCCGGCGCCCACCGCGATGCCGGGGGGGGGGCCCGCCCGTGGCCGGGCGGGCTCGGAGCCCGCGGCGGTGAGAGCACGTCGGACGGCGCCGTTCGATGGCCTCGACGCTCGACGGGACGGGCGCGCCATCGGCGCGGGGCTGGGCTCCGGGGCGCGCGGGCCGCGGCCCAGCGGAGGGAGCGGGTGATGAAGCGGCTCACGCGAAGAGAGTTCCTCGGGACGTCGAGTGCGGGCGCGGGCGTCGTGGCCGGGCTCTCGGCCGCGCTGGCGGGCTGCGCAACCACGGGGAGGCGGGGCGGGCGCCGGGTGGTGGTGGTCGGTGGCGGCTGGGGCGGCGCCACCGCCGCCAAGTACGTGCGGCGGTACGACCCGAGCGTCGAGGTCGTCCTCCTCGAGCCCAACCGCGAGTTCGTCTCGTGCCCGTTCAGCAACCTCGTGCTGAGCGGAGTGCGCAGCATCGAGAGCGTGACCTTCGGCTATGCCGGGCTGCGGCGCCACGGGGTCGAGATCCGGCACGAGATGGCCGCGGCCATCGAGCCCGATCAGAAGCGCGTGCGCGTGGGCGATGGGTACCTGCGGTACGACCGCCTCATCGTCTCGCCGGGCGTCGACTTCCAGTTCGACCAGATCCAGGGGCTGGCCGCCGCGCAGGAGCAGATCCTGCACGCGTGGAAGGCGGGACCGCAGACGGTGGCCCTGGCCCGCCAGCTCCAGTCCATGCCCGACGGCGGCGTGTTCGTGCTGACGGTGCCGCCTGTGGCCTACCGCTGTCCGCCCGGCCCCTACGAGCGCGCGTGCCAGGTCGCCTGGTACCTCGGCAGGAACAAGCCCCGGGCCAAGCTGATCGTGCTCGACGCCAACCAGAACATCGTGTCCAAGACCGGCCTCTTCCGCGAGGCGTGGAAGGCGTATCCGAATCTCGAGTACCGGCCGTCCAGCCGGGTGATCGCCGTGGATCCCGGCACCCGCGAGGTGCGCACCGAGTTCGAGCGCGTGACCTACGACGTGGCCAATGTCATCCCGCCGCAGCGGGCCGGCGCCATCGCGGTCCAGGCCGATCTCGTCGGCGTCGACAAGCGCTGGTGCGAGGTCAACCACCTGACCTACGAGTCGGTGAAGGCCCCCGGCGTCCACGTGATCGGTGATTCCACCACGGGGCTGCCCGTGCCCAAGTCGGGCAACATCGCCAATGCGATGGGGAAGATCTGCGCCATCGCGGTGGTGGCGCTCCTGAACGACCGGCCGGTCCCGCCCCTCCCGCCGGGGAATACGTGCTACAGCTTCGTGAGCGACCGCGAGGCCATCGCGGTGGTCAACGGGTACCGGATCGACCAGGGCAAGGTCGTGCAGATCGAGCAGAAGGTCACCCCGGCTCAGAGCGCAGACGTCGGGCTGAGAGCGCAGGGCTGGGCCCAGAGCATCTGGACCGACGTCCTCGCCTAGCCCGGACCATGCGCGAAGTCGTGCGCCACCTCCCCGACGCTCTCCCTCGCAGAGGGAGGGAGTTCGGTTCCCTCGCCTCCTCAGCGGGGGGCCAGGGCCAGAGGGCGGAGAGAACGCGGAACGTGCGCTCATGAACAGTGCGGGCCCGGCGGTCGCGAGCGACCGCCGGCTGGGTATCGGCGGGCATGTCGGCGAGGGGGGGCGCGAGGATGTCGGGGAGAGCGAGTGGGATTCTGGCGGCAGTGGCGGCGGGCCTCGCATGGGCTCAGCTCGCGGCGGCGGGGCCGCTGGACGACGCCGGCGCCATGAAGTCCATCACCCGCTCGGCCTGTCACGGCGCGGGCGGCAACAGCCGCTCCGATGCCATCCCCATCATCGCCGGGCTCGACCCCGCTTACTTCAAGCAGCAGATCGCGGCGTATGCCGCGGGCAAGCGCCCGTCGCCCGAGATGGAGCCGTACGCCAAGGAGGTCCAGGCCCTCGGCGTCGACGAGATCGCCGGGTACTTCGCCCGGCAGAAGATGCAGCCCACGCCCATCCGGGTCTCGCCCGCGGCGGTCGAGCGGGGCCGGGTGGCCGCCGCCGCCTGCGTGGTGTGCCATGGCCAGGACGGAACGGGGGACCGCGCCAAGCTCATCCCGAGCCTTGCCGGGCAGCCGCCCGCATATCTCCGGAACCAGATGATCCTGTTCAAGCAGGATCGCCGCAACCCCGGGGACGCAGGGCTGGCCGCGCTCAAGGCCCTGATGAGGACCCTGCCGGACGCCACGTTCGACGATCTCGCTGCGTACTACGCAAGCCTGCGGTGAGGACCATCCGCCGGGCGCGTTCGCGGGGGGGCATATGGCCCGCGCCCCGCATCCCGGCTCCGGTGCGCCCGCGATGCTGACCCTGCCCCTGGCGGGAACCCTCGTGGCCATTGGCTTCGTCGGGGCGTTCGTGTCGGGCCTGGTCGGCGTCGGCGGCGCCATCGTGCTCATCCCGCTCCTCTTCTATGTCCCGCCCCTGCTGGGCGTGGGCGGCCTCGACATCCGGGACGTGGCCGGGGTCACCATGGCGCAGGTCCTCGCGGCCTCGGCCCTCGGCGCATGGATGCACGGGCGTCGCGCCGTCGTGCATCGCGAGCTCGCCCTGACTGCCGGGCCGGCTATGGCCGTCGCGACGTTCGTCGGCGCGATCGGGTCGCGATACGTGGGGTCGCGGGCGCTCCTCGGAATCTTTGCGCTCATGACGACCGTCGCCCTGCCGCTGATGTTCGTGCCGGCCCGGCGTGGCTCGACGGAGGCGGCCGGGTGGACGCTCCACCGCGGACAGGCGCTCGCCTACCCGGCGTTCATCGGGCTCATGTCGGGACTCGTCGGCGCGGGGGGCGCCTTCCTCCTCGTCCCCGTGCTCATGGGCGCCATGCATGTCCCCGTGCGGATCGCCATCGGGACGTCGCTGGCGATCACCACCATGTCGGCCGCCACCGGGTTCCTGGGCAAGTCGCTGACGGGCCAGGTACTCTTCTGGCCGTCGGCGGCGGTCGTGCTGGGTTCACTGCCCGGGGCGCCGCTGGGCGCGCGCCTCAGCCGGCGGGTGCCGTCCCCTCTCCTGCGCGGCGTGCTCGCCGCGCTCATCGCCGCGACGGCGATCCGCGTCTGGATCGACGTGCTGTTCCACTGAGGGGGAGGACCGAGTGCGCTACGGCTTCGTGATCGATCAGCGAAAGTGCATCGGATGTCATGCGTGCACGGTGGCCTGCAAGGAGGAGAACCAGGTTCCCCTCGGGGTGAACAGGACGTGGGTCAAGTACATCGAGAAGGGGACGTTCCCGGACACGCGCCGGTACTTCTCGGTGCTCCGCTGCAATCACTGCGACAACGCCCCCTGTGTGACCATCTGCCCGACGGTGGCCCTGTACCGGCGCCCCGACGGCATCGTCGACTTCGACCGCGACCGCTGCATCGGCTGCAAGGGGTGCATGCAGGCCTGTCCGTACGACGCGCTCTACATCGATCCCGAGACGCAGACGGCGGCCAAGTGCCACTACTGCGCGCACCGCGTCGAGGTCGGGCTGGAGCCGGCGTGCGTCATCGTCTGCCCGGTCCAGGCCATCATCGCGGGCGATCTCGACGACCGCGGGGCACCCATCGCGCGCCTCGTGGCCTCCCAGCAGGTCCAGGTGCGAAAGCCCGAACAGGGGACGCAGCCCAAGCTCTTCTACCTCGGGGCGGAGGCGGCGGCGCTGAACCCGGGGATGCAGGAGCGCACGGGGCAGTACGTCTTCGCCCAGGCCGCGAGCATCCCCGTGCCGGGCGGGCCCAATCGCCCCGAGCCGTCGCGGCCGCCGGCGGCCGCCGCCGACGAGCCCGTGGATCTGCTGCGGATGGCCCGCACCGTGTACGACGTCGCCCATCCCGCCGCGCCGTGGGGCCGGAAGGTCTCGGCCTACCTGTGGACGAAGTCCGTCGCCGCGGGGACACTGCTCCTGGCGAGCGTCGGGACGATCCTCGGCGCCGCTCAGGGCGGCCCGCTGACCGGGGTGATCGCACCGGCCCTTGCCCTCGTGTTCCTGGCCGTGACCACGGCCCTCCTCGTGCTCGACCTCAAGCGGCCCGAGCGCTTCCTCTACCTCCTGTTCAGGCCGAACTGGCGCTCGTGGCTGGTGCTCGGCGGCTGGATCTTGATCGCGTTCGGGGGGCTCGGGGCGGCCTGGCTCGCCGCGGGGTGGACCGGCAATCTGCCCCTCCTGCGCCTGCTCGCGTGGCCGACGCTCCTCCTGGCGGGAGCGGCGGCGGGGTACAGCGCGTTCCTGTTCGGGCAGGCCGAGGGGCGCGATTTCTGGCAGAGCCCTCTCGTGCTGCCGCAGCTCCTCGCCGGGGCGGTGGTCGCGGGCGCGGCGGCGCTGCTCGTCGCGGCCCTGGCGCTCGGCCGCAATCCAGTGGCGATCGACGCCTTCCGGGCCGTCCTTGCCGCGGGGCTGGTGGGAAGCGGCATTCTGCTGGTGGCCGAGCTGTTTGCCTCGCACCCCACCCAGGATGGGGCGCGCGCGGCGCACCTGCTGCGCCGGGGTGAGCTGTCCGGGTGGCTCTGGGGTGGCGTCGGCGTCATCGGGCTCGCTGTCCCGTTCGTGCTTCTTCTGGTCCCGTCGCCCGCGATGTGGGGACTGGGATCGATCCTGGCCCTGGCCGGCCTGTGGATCTACGAGGACCTCTGGGTCCGCGCCGGCCAGGCCATTGCGCTGAGCTGATCGACCGTGTACGGGAGGCACTCCCGGTGACAGGCACTCCGCTTCACCCCGTCGCCCGCGACCTGGCGCCTCCCCACGGCGGGCTCCAGCGCTATCCGCCGCCCGAGCGCTGGGACCGCTGGGAGGAGCTCGACCCCCGCGCGTGGCCCCGCCGCGTGAAGCGCGAGTACTCGCTCATCCCGACCATCTGCTTCAACTGCGAGGCGGCGTGCGGGCTGCTCGCGTACGTGGACCGGCAGACCCTGAAGATCCAGAAGTTCGAGGGCAACCCCGCCCACCCTGGCAGCCGCGGCCGAAACTGCGCCAAGGGTCCGGCCACCCTCAACCAGGTGACCGACCCGGAGCGCATCCTCTACCCGCTCCGGCGGACGGGGGCGCGGGGCGGGGGCCAGTGGGAACGGGTGACCTGGGACGAGGTCCTCGACGACATCGGCGGACGCATCCGCCGCGCGCTCGTGGAAGGTCGCCAGCAGGAGGTGATGTACCATCTCGGCCGGCCCGGGCACGAGCTGATCTATCTCCAGCGCGTCTTCCACGCCTGGGGCATCGACGGGCACAACAGCCACACCAACGTCTGCTCGGCCTCCGCCCGCGCCGGCTACGCGTTCTGGCACGGCCTGGACCGCCCGTCTCCCGATCACGCCAACGCGCGCTTCATCCTGCTCCTGTCCTCGCACCTCGAGGCCGGGCACTACTTCAACCCGCACGCCCAGCGCATCGTCGAGGGCAAGATGGCGGGGGCCAAGATCTGCGTGCTGGACACGCGGCTGAGCAACACCGCCTCCATGGCCGACTACTGGCTGGCGCCGTGGCCCGGCACCGAGGCCGCCCTGCTCCTCGCCTTCTGCCACGTCATGCTCCGCGAGGGCACCTGGAACCGGGACTTCGTCCGCCGCTGGGTGAACTGGGAGGAGTACCTGCGCGAGGAGAGGCCGGCGGAGCCGGTCACCTTCGAGCGCTTCGAGGCCGCCCTCCTCGATCTCTATGCCTCGTACACCCCGGCCTTCGCCGAGCGCGAGAGCGGGGTGCCCGCCGCGCGCATCGAGGAGGTTGCGGGAGAGATCGGGCGCGCCGGCGCCGCCCTGTCGACCCACGTCTGGCGCAACGCCGCCGCCGGGAACCTGTTCGGCTGGGAGGTGGCCCGGGCCCTCGAGCTGGTCGTGGTCCTGGCCGGGGCGGTGGGCACCCCGGGCGGCACGTCCCCCAGCGCCTGGAACAAGGCGGTGCCGGCGCCGCCGATGATGCCGCCCCCCGCCAAGGTGTGGAGCGAGTTGCTGATGCCGCGCGAGTACCCGCTCGCCTTCTTCGAGATGAGCTTTCTCCTCCCCCATCTCCTGCGGGAGGGGCGGGGCAAGCTCGCCATGTACTTCACCCGTGTCTACAATCCGGTGTGGACGAATCCCGACGGCATGTCGTGGATTGAGATGCTGACCGACGAGACCCAGGTGGAGCGCCACGCCTGCCTGACCCCGGTCTGGAGCGAGACGGCGTGGTTCGCCGACTACGTCCTCCCCATGGGGCACGCCTCCGAGCGGCACGATCTCATGAGCCAGGAGACCCACGCCGCGCGCTGGATCGGCTTCCGCCAGCCCGTGCTGCGCGTTGCTCTCGAGAAGGCCGGGCGCACGTTCGACCTGACGTGGCAGGCCCACGAGGAGGCCGGGCTCGGCCAGGTGTGGGAGGAGGACGAGTTCTGGATCGAGCTGTCGTGGCGGATCGATCCCGATGGGAGCCTGGGCATCCGCAAGTACTTCGAGTCCCCGTACCGCCCGGGCGAAAAGCTCCGGATCGACGAGTACTACCGCTGGATCTTCGAGCACAGCGTGCCCGGGCTGCCCGCCGCCGCGAGCAAGGAGGGCCTGACCGCGCTGGCCTACATGCGGAAGTACGGGGCGTTTCTCGTGGAGGACCGGGTCTACGGCACGCTGGACAAGCCCGTGTCGCCGGGCGAGCGCGAGGGCGCCATCGTGGATCCCGTCACGAAGCTCGCCTCGAAGGGCGGGGCTGTCGTCGGCGTCGAGGTCGACGGCGTGGTGGTCGGGGGGGTCCCGACCCCGTCGCGCAAGCTCGAGTTCTACTCGAAGACGCTCCGGGACTGGAAGTGGCCGGAGCACGCCGTGCCGACCTATGCGCGCAGCCACGTGCACTGGTCTGGTATCGACCGCGGCCAGGGCGAGATGCTGCTCCTGCCGACCTTCCGGCTGCCCACGCTGATCCACTCGCGTTCGGGCAACGCCAAGTGGCTCTACGAGATCTCGCACAACAACCCGCTCTGGCTCCACCCCGAGGACGCGGAGCGGCTCGGCGTCCAGACGGGCGACCTGCTGAAGGTGTGCACGGAGATCGGCCACTTCGTGGACCGCACGTGGGTCACCGAGTCCATCCGGCCGGGCGTGGTCGCGTGCTCGCATCACCTCGGGCGGTGGCGGCTGGCTGAGGCCACGGGAGGCGAGCGCTGGTCCACGGCGCTGGTCGACCTGCAGAGGCCGGGCGCCGGGCAGTGGCTGATGCGCCACGTCCATGGCGTGGAGCCCTTCGCCAGCGCCGACCCCGACTCCGAGCGCGTGTGGTGGCGCGAGACGGGGGTGCACCAGAACCTGACCTTCCCGGTGCAGCCCGACCCCGTCAGTGGACAGCACTGCTGGCACCAGAAGGTCCGGGTCGAGCGCCCCGGCCCCGACGATCGCTACGGGGACGTGTTCGTCGATACCGGCAAGTCGCATGCGGCCTACCGGCGCTGGCTTGACCTGACGCGCCCGGCTCCGGGACCGGGCGGCCTCCGGCGGCCCCTGTGGTTGCCGCGCGCCTTCAAGCCCGACGTGTCGGTGTACCGCCTTGAAGGTTGAAATCATGGGCCGATCGTGGCGACGGCCGTGGACCCGTTGGCCCGTTCTGGTCCTCCTGGCCGGGGTGCTTCTGGCGACGCCGGCGGCGGCGGCCGGTCGCCCGTCCCTGATCGACCCCTCCCATCTCCGGGAGGCGCTCGGGAGCGGCCGGCCGCCGATCGTGCTGGACGCCAGGAGTGAGCGGGAGTACGCGGGCGGCCACATTCCCGGCGCCATCAGCGCCCCCTGGACGGCGTTCGCGGACTTCAGGACCAGGAGGCCCGGGGAGCCCGGCTTCGGGGGGCCCCTGCCGCCCGATCGGCTGCCTCTCGCCGTCGGCCGCCTTGGCATCGACGGCGCGCGCCCGGTGGTCGTCTACGCGGCGTCGCCCGCGAGCGCCGGAGCGGATGGCCGTGTGGCCTGGGCGCTCCTCGTGGCCGGCCAGCGCGACGTGCGGATCCTGGACGGGGGCATCGGGGCGTGGACCGGGGCGGGCGGTGCTCTCACGCGCGACATCGTCACCCCGGTGCCGGCCGCGTTCTCACCCGCGCGGCCGGAGCCGGCCCTGGACGTGTCGACCGCCGCCCTCCGGGGCCGCCTGGGCCGGGTGAAGATCGTCGACGGCCGCGAGCCCGACGAGTACGCTGGCTCGAGGAAGTCCGGCGAGGCGCGCGGTGGCCACGTGCCGGGGGCGATCAACCTCGCGTGGAGCCAGTCCCTGACCCCGGATGGCCGGGTCAAGTCCTCGGCCGAGCTGCGCGCCCTGTTCGAGAAGGCCGGGCTCAAGCCGGACGACGAGATCGTCACCTACTGTACGGTCGGCGTCCGCTCGGCCCACCTGGCGTTCGTCCTCCGCCTGGCCGGCTACGGCAACGCGAAGAACTACCCGGCCTCGTTCAACGAGTGGGCGGCCGACCCCGCGCTTCCCGTGGAAACCGGGCGGTAGCCCGCCATGGGATCCGCGCTCCGGGTCGTTCGCACGATGTGCCCGATGAACTGCCATCCCACCCTGTGCGGCATGCTGGTCGAGATCGAGAACGGCCAGGTGGTCAGGGTGACAGGCGATCGGGACAACCCCGACAGCCAGGGCTTCCTGTGCGTGCGCGGGCAGGCGTCCCGCGAGATCATCGGCAATCCCGAGCGCATCCTTCACCCCCTGGTGCGCTCCCGCCGGACGGACGCGTGGCGGCGGACCTCGTGGGAGGAGGCCCTCGACCGGATCGCCGATGGCATGCGGGCGGCGGGGCGCGAGGCGGTCGGCACCTGGTCCGGGCACGGCTTCTTCTCCACCAACTACGGGACACGGATCAACTCCCACCTCCTGCGCCGCTTCGCGAACCTGTACGGCTGCCAGTGGTGGAACCCCACCATGATCTGCTGGGGCCTGGGGGCGTTCGGGCTTGGCCTGACCGGTGTCCTCGAGACCAACACCAAGGAAGACATGGGCGCCCACGCCTCCCTGGTGCTCCTGTGGGGCGCCAACCTCGCCAGCCAGCCCAATACCGGGCGGCACCTGGCCGCGGCCCGCCGCCGCGGCGCGCGCGTGGTGGCCATCGACGTGCGCGAGACCGAGGCCGCCGCCCACGCGGACGAGATGCTGCTGATCCGGCCCGGCGCCGACGGGGCGCTGGCCCTGGCCCTCATGCACGTGATCGCGGGGGAGAGCCTCGTCGACCGCGACGCGGTGGCCCGTCACACCGTGGGGTTCGCGGAGCTGGCCGCCCACCTCGCGTCCCACTCGCCGGCGTGGGCCGCGCCCATCACCGGCATCCCCGCCGATCGCATCACCGCCCTGGCTCGCGCGTACGCGACGACGCGGCCGGCGATGATCGTGCTGGGCGGCAGCTCGATGCACAAGGGCGCCAACGGCTGGCAGGCCGCTCGCGCCATCGCGTGCCTGCCTGCCCTCACCGGCAACCTCGGAATCCCCGGCGGCGGCTTCGGCCCCCGGCACGGCAGCGCTACCCACGGCCAGGGCCTGGCCAGCATCATCGCCCTCGAGCGCCGGCCGCCCGGCCGCTATCTGCCGAACCAGATGTCCGAGGTCCTGGGCGCGCTCGGCGATGGGCGTGTGCGCGCCCTGCTCCTGTTCGGGACGGACATGCTGTCCTCGTTTGCCGACGCCGGGCGCGTGGCCGCGGGGCTAGCGCGCCAGGATCTGGTGGCGAGCTACGAGCTGTTCCCGAACGACACGACGCGGGGCTTCGCGGACGTCGTCCTGCCCGGGACATCATGGCTCGAGGAGCTCGGCTGCAAGAGCACCAACACCCACCTCTATCTCATGCCCAGGGCGCTCGATCCCCCGGGGGAGGCGCGGCCTGGCACGTGGGTGCTCCGGGAGCTTGCCCGCCGCCTGGACCTCGATGATTTCTACCCGTGGTCCTCCGAGGAGGCGCTCCTCGACACGCTCCTCGATCATCCCTCGACCCGGCGGGCAACGGTGGCCGCCCTCCGCGCGGAGGGCGGGATGCGCGCCCTCGACATCTCCCACGTCGCGCACCCGGACGGCCGCTTCGACACGCCGTCGGGAAAGGTGGAGCTCGTGTCGGAGCGGGCGCGCGCCCTCGGCCTGCCCGCGCTGCCGGTGTGGACGCCGGCGCCGGCATCGCCGTATCCCCTCGTGCTGCAGCCGGGCCGTACCCTCGCCCATTTCCACGCCTTTTACGACCACGGGCGCGCGCTGCCCTCGCTCGCCCGCATCGAACCCGGGCCGGCGCTGTGGATCTCCCCCGCGGACGCGCGCGCCCGCGGCCTCGTCGACGGCGCGGCGATCCGCATCTTCAACGAGCGGGGGGAGCTCCGGGCCTCCGCCCACGTCACCGATCGGATCCCGCCGGGGACGGTGTGGATGCGCGACGGATGGGGCGGGCTGAACCAGCTCACGTCGGGCCGCGCCGTCCTCCCCGACGCGGCGGTGGACCTGTTCGCCTTCTCCGCCGGCCAGTCCTCGTTCGACGCCCGCGTCGAGGTGCGCCCGGCCTGAGGGCGCGTGGGTGGCTTTGGCGATCCACCGAAGATACGATCCCGCGGGGAGGGCCCCCCCTCACCCGGCGCCGCGAGACTTTCTGCTGGAGCACGGGGTGATGGTCTACCCGATCAACCCCTGGCCCTGGCCGCCGCCCGCGTCCGGTTCCGCACCAGTGGGGCCAGACTGGCACTGCCGCAGGAGGCCGGTCCCGGTGGTGAGGAGACCCCCGGGCCGGTCGAGAGGAGGAACGCGTCGCCCTCGCGCGTCGCCCCGTGCACCTCGCCGCTCTTCACCTCGAGCCCGAGGCCCGTGGCCTGCTGCTGTACGACGGGGCCGAGCTCGTAGCGGGCGACGCCCCTGGGAAATCCCGGGAAGTTCTCGATGTGCTCGCAGTTGAGCACCTGACCGCCGGCGGCGATGCTCTCGAAGAGGACGGCGCGGCACCTGTCGCGGGCGGCGAACAGACCGGCGGTCGGGCCGGCCAGCCCGCCGCCCACGATGGCGATGTCGTAGAGGGCGGCCATTCCGTCGGGTCGGGGAGCGCGCCCGCGCCTCTCAGAGCCGGGCGAGCATCGCCTCGCAGGCGCTCACCTCGAACTTGCCGGGCGCCTCCACGTTGATCTGCTTGACCACGCCGTCCTCGATCAGCATGGAGAAGCGCTGGGCGCGGACACCCATGCCGCGGGCGGTGAGGTCCTGGTCGAGCCCGAGCTTCTTCGTGTACTCGGCGCTGCCGTCGGCCATCATCCGCACCTTGCCCCCCGCCTTCTGCTCCCGCCCCCAGGCGCCCATGACGAAGGCGTCGTTGACGGACAGGCACCAGACCTCATCGACGCCCTTGGCGCGGAGCTGGTCGAACTGGCTCACGTAGCCGGGCACGTGCTTGGCCGAGCACGTCGGGGTGAAGGCCCCGGGCAGGCCGAACAGCACGATCCGCTTGCCCTTCGCCTGCTCGGCCACGGAGAAGGCGTTGGGACCGACCGTGCAGCCGGGCCGCTCGCTGTCGATCATCTCGGTCAGGGTGCCGTCCGGGATGCGGTCGCCGATCTTGGTGGCCATGTCTTCCTCCGTTGGGGGCGTTCCGTGCTCCGTGCCTTGCCATCCAGGACAGTCCTGAGATCCGTCACATGCCGCCTGCCGCCGCCATCGCGATCCCTACTGTACCCCACCCGCGCCGGCTGCATGATCTGGACGGACCGGGCCGTCCGTGTTTCCATCGGGGCGTGGATTCGAACGCGAACAGGCGGCGCGAGCGGCAGGGGCGGGGATGGGAGCCGGGAGGTCGCGACGGCATCGGCAGGCGTGCGCTTCTTCGAGGCGCGGCCGCCGTGGCCGGAGCCGCGGGGCTGACCGCCCGTCCCCGGGTGGTGCGCGCCCGGGGACGGCTGTCCAGCCTCGAGCCGGAGGAGCCCGTCGCCGCGACGATGAAGCGACTGTTCGGCGGCCGGCCCCTCCAGGACGCCGGCCGGATCGTCGCCCTCGACCTGCCGCTGATCGCGGAGAACGGCGCCCAGGTGACGATGGCCGTCGAGGTGCAGTCGCCGATGACGGAGCAGAACTTCGTGCGTCACATCTACATCATCGCCGACAGGAATCGCCGCCCCCTCAACGCGCGGTTCACCCTGACGCCGGGCATGGGCCAGGCGTTCGTGGGCGCCACTCTCAGGCTCGGCGAGTCGACCGAAGTGCGCGCCATCGCGGAGCTGAGCGACGGCACCCTCCTCATGGCCCGGCGCGAGGTGAAGGTCACGGTCGGGGGCTGCGGCGGCTAGGCCATGAGCGCCGACATCGGCCGCATCCGGATCCGCGTGCCCGCGATCATCAATCCCGGCGAGGTCGTGCGCGCGCGCGTGCTCGTCATCCACCCCATGGAAATCGTGGACCGGCGCGACGGCAAGCCCGTGGACCGGAGCTACAATTTCCTCAACCGCATGATCGTCAACTATCTGGGCCGCGAGATCCTCCGAGTCGAGATGACGCAATCGATCAGCGAGAATCCGGTGTTCGGGTTTGCCTTCCGCGCCTCCGAGGCGGGCCCGCTCCGGGTCACGTTCCTCGACACCCAGGGGGGCACGTACGAGGCCACGACCGACGTCAAGCTCGGCTGACTCAACGAACGTGCACTCGGGACACGTGAGCGGACATCGTGGCGGCGCGCCGGTGAGCGACCCGGCGGACGAGGAGGCATGACGATGGGGCAAGCGCCCCGAGGAATGAAGACCCCGCCGAACGGCGGGCACGGCGAGGTCCGGCCGGGGTCGCGCGGCCGGATCGCGCTCTGGATCGGGGGGCTCGTGGCTCTCCTGGCCCTCGCGCGCTACGCCGATGCGCCCGCGCTGCTCCGGAGCGGGCTCGCCGGCCTCGCCGGGCTGGGGCCCTGGGGTCCGCCCATCTTCGTGCTCATGTACGTGCTGGCCACCGTCCTCTTCCTGCCCGGGTGGATCCTGACCCTCGGGGCGGGCGCCGTCTTCGGCGTGCTGAAGGGGGCGGTTCTCGTCTCGATCGCGGCGACCCTGGGCGCCACCGCGGCCTTCCTGGTCGGCCGCTACGTCGCGCGGTCGTGGGTGGCGAGCCGGACGGCCGGCGACTCGCGATTCCGGGCGCTCGACGAGGCGGTGGGGCGCGAGGGATGGAAGATCGTCGGTCTCATGCGGCTGTCGCCGGCGATCCCGTTCAACCTGCTCAACTACGGCTTCGGACTCACCCGGATCTCGCTTCGCGACTACGTGCTCGCCTCCTGGATCGGGATGATGCCGGGCACGCTGATGTACGTGTACCTGGGCTCCATCGCCGGCGACCTGGCCAGCCTCGGGGCCGGGCGCCAGGGGCGGCCGGCGGCGGAGTGGGTCCTGTACGGCGTGGGGCTCCTCGCCACGGTGGCCGTGACGGTGTACGTGACCCGGCTCGCCCGCGCGGCGCTGGCGAAGCGGATCGCGGCGTGAGCGCGAGGGCGCGTCGCCTCCCATGACGGATCTCCCGGCCGCGGACCCGGCAGAGCCCGTCGTGATCGAGCCCTGGGACCGGTACAACCAGGCCCTGGTCGAGCACGTCCACCCCGCCCACTGGGTGAACCCGGAGCCGGCCGGCCGCTACAACCTGGTCGTGATCGGCGCGGGGACGGCCGGGCTGGTGACGGCGATCGGCGCTGCCGGCCTGGGGGCCCGCGTCGCGCTCATCGAGCGCGACCTCATGGGTGGCGATTGCCTCAACGTCGGCTGCGTGCCGTCCAAGGCCCTGATCCGCTCGGCGCGCGTCTGGGCGGAGGTGCGGGACGCCGCCGCCGCCGGGGTCCGCGTGCCGCCGGGCGCCCGCGTCGACTTTCCTGCGGTCATGGAGCGCATGCGGCGCCTGCGCGCGCGCCTGGCCGCGATCGACGCGGCGGCGCGGTACCGCTCCCTGGGCGTGGACGTGTTCCTCGGCGCCGGCCGCTTCTCCGGCCCGGATACGGTGGAGGTAGCGGGCCGGGCCCTGCGTTTTCGCAAGGCCGTCATCGCCACCGGCGCCCGTGCGGCGGCGCCCTCCATCGCCGGGCTGGCGGAGACGGGCTACCTGACGAACGAGACGGTGTTCACGCTGACCGCGCTTCCGCGCCGGCTCGCCGTGATCGGCGCGGGCCCCATTGGCTGCGAGCTGGCCCAGGCCTTCGCCCGTTTCGGGGCCGAGGTCTGGCTGGTCGAGGGGACCTCCCGGATCCTGCCGCGCGAGGACCGCGATGCCGCGGCGCGCGTGGAGGCGGCGCTCGGCCGGGACGGCGTGCGGCTCGTGCGCGGAGCGGCCATCCGCCGCGCTCGTCGGGAGGGCGCCGACAAGGTGCTGGAGATGGAGGGGGGAGGGGCGGATGGCGCTCTCCGCGTGGACGAGGTCCTGGTGGCGGTGGGGCGCGCGCCGAACGTCCAGGGCCTCGACCTCGATCGGGTTGGCGTCGCCTACGACGCGCGCACCGGGGTCCGGGTGGACGACCGCCTGCGCACCACCAACCCGCGGATCTTCGCCGCCGGCGATATCGCCTCCGCCCGCAAGTTCACCCACCACTCCGACTTTCAGGCCCGCATCGTCATCCAGAATGCCCTGTTCCTGGGGCGGGCGCGGGCGAGCGCTCTCACCCTGCCCTGGTGCACCTACACCGATCCGGAGATCGCCCACGTCGGGCTGTCCGCGGAGGAAGCTGATCAGCGCGGCATCGCGATCACGACCTTCGTGCAGGAGCTCGACGACGTCGACCGCGCCGTGCTGGACGGCGAGACCGAGGGCTTCGTCAAGGTCCACGTGCGCCGCGGCCGCGATCGGATCGTGGGCGCCACTGTGGTGGCGCGCCACGCCGGCGAGATGCTCTCCGAGCTGACGCTCGCCATCGGCCAGGGCGTGGGGCTCGGCGCGATGGCGCGGGTGATTCACCCGTACCCGACCCAGGCGGAGGCCATCCGGAAGCTCGGCGACGCCTACAACCGGACCCGTCTCACGCCCCTGGTCAAGAACCTCTTCGCTCGGTGGCTCCGCTGGACCCGATAGGCGTCGGGCGGCCCCGGCCGGCGCGCCCGGGCCGCCTGATTCCTCGTCGGGGTGCCAGGCCTGCGCTGGCACATCTCTGACTGGGGACACCCGTGTCCCCAGTCAGAAGTTCGTGGACTCGCGGCGCCGGGTGGGGTGGGGGCCCTCCCCGCGGGACCGTATCTTCTGCGGATGGCCGAAGCCACCCACCACCCATCTCGTGGCCCCATTGAG
>DATKEI010000125.1:0-11384 GCA_035544455.1 Binatia bacterium
CCGGCGCGATCAGCGAACCACCAGGACGGCCGAGCCCTGCACCTGGTCCTCGCGAATGGCGAGCAGGCCGTCGTGGATCGCGTCGAACGGCACCGGCGTGACCTCGATATGCACGGGCGCCTCCGCGGCCAGGAGCAGGAGATCGCGGCCGTCCTGGCGGGTGCTGGCCGTGGTCGACCGCAGCGTGCGCTCGCCGAAGAGATGGCGCCCGTAGTCCATGGCCGGGATCGGGCTCATGTGGATGGCGGCGGAGGCCACCGTCCCGCCCCAGCGCACGTGCTCGAGCGCGGCGGGGATGAGGTCGCCGGCGGGGGCGAAGATGACGGCGCGGTCGAGCGGCTCCGGCGGTGCCTCCGCGGCGTCGCCGACCCACGTCGCTCCCATGCGCCGCGCCAGCTCCCGGTGGCGCTCGCCGCGGGTGGCGACGAAGACGCGGTTGTCGCGGTACCGCGCGATCTGCAGGGCGATGTGGGCGGACGAGCCGAACCCGTAGAGCCCGACCGTCTCCCCGCGGGTGACGTCGGCCTGGCGCAGCGCGCGGTAGCCGATGATGCCGGCGCAGAGCAGCGGAGCCATGTGCAGGTCGTCGAGCGCCTCTGGCAGCGGGTACGCGAACGCCTCGTGGACGGTCATCTGCTCCGCGAACCCGCCGGCGGCGTGGTAACCGGTGAAGCGGGCCAGGCGGCAGAGGTTCTCATCCCCGCGCCGGCAGTCGCGGCACGTCCCGCAGGTCTGGTGGAGCCAGGCGGCGCCGACCCGCTGACCGATGGCGAGCCGGTCGGCGCCGAGGCCGCGCCCGATCACCCGGCCGACCACCTGGTGCCCCGGAACGATTGGCAGGACGGGCAGCGGGATCTCGCCCTCCACCACGTGGATGTCGGTGCGGCAGAGCCCGCAGCAGGCGACCTCGACGACCACCTCGCCCGGCCCGGGGACGGGCTCGGCGATCGCCTCGAGCCGCAGCGGCCGGCTCGACACGGGGCCCGGAGCGCGGAGAATCCAGGCTTTCACGGCGGGACGGCGCCGCCGGAGGCGGGCGGGAGGGCGGCCAGGGCGGCGCGGATGACTCCCTGCACCTCGGAGAGGGTCGCCGCGTCGGGGGTGGGATGCCGGGGCCAGAAGAACCCGCGCAGCCCGTCGCCGAACCGGCGGGGCACGACGTGGACGTGGAGATGAGGGACGCTCTGGCTCACCCGGTTGTTGAGGGCGACAAAGGCGCCGTCCGCCTCGAGCGCGCGCTCGACCGCGATGGACAGGCGCCGGGCGTTCTCCACGACGCGGGCGAGCAGGTCGGGCGGCACCTCGTCCAGCGTCTCGTGATGGTCCCTCGGCACGACGAGGCAGTGCCCGGGGAACAGGGGCCGGTGGTCGAGGAAGGCGATCGACGCCGCGTCCTCGATGACGCGGTGGGCGGGGGCCTCGCCCCGGACGATGGCGCAAAAGGCGCAGCGGCGGGGCGCGGGCGGTCCGGGCGCAGTCCGGCGCGAGATCCCGGCGCCGGGGTGGCGCTTCATGCGATCTCGCGCCTCGGCGCCTCGCCGGCTCCGGCGCTCAGGAGGCGAGGGAGGGCCGGTGTCCGAACCAGGGCCGCGCCCGCTCGAGCTGGGCCGCGAGCCTGAAGATCGACGCCTCGTCTCCAAACCGCGCCACGATCTGCACGGCCACCGGAATCCCGGACTCGGAGCGGCCGAGGGGGAGCATCATCGCCGGCTGCCCGGTCAGGTTGAACCAGACTGTGAATGGAGAGAATGTAAACACCCTCCGCCAGTACTCTTCCACGTCGTCCATCATCATGTCGATCCACCCGAGCTTCACCGGCAGGCTGGCCAGCCCGGGCGTCAGCAGCAGGTCGTGTCGCTCGTGGAAGGCGGCCATCTGGCGGCCGATCCGGTGCGCCGCCTGGGTCGCCCGCACGTAGTCCGCGCCGGTGACCTTCTCGCCCATCTTCCCGGTCAGCCAGGTGACCTTCTCGACCTCGTCCGGCCCCGGCGCGCGTCCGGCGGTGGGATGGCTGGCGAGGTTCACCACGGTGTTGGCCGCGGCCAGGGTCAGGAACGTCGGTACGACGGCGGCGCCATCGATCGCCGGGTCCACGCGCTCGATCGTGTGCCCGAGCTCTGCGCAGAGGCGGGCGGTGTCCTCGAGCGCGCGCAGGCTCTCGGCCTCCACCGTCGCGCCGTTGGGCGCCGTGGACGTGACCGCGATGCGCAGGGCGCCGGCCGGGGCCTGTACCTCCTCGAGGAACGGGCGGGAGCGCGGCGGGGCCAGGTACGGGTCGCCACTGCCGGCCCCGCAGGTGGCATCGAGCAGGGCCGCGCTATCGCGGACGGTGAGGGTGACCGCGTGCTCGCAGGCGAGTCCCCCGAGCCCCTCGCCCAGGAACGGCGCCATGGTGTTGCGGGCGCGGGTCGGCTTGAGGCCCACCACCCCGCAGCAGGCGGCGGGCGCGCGGATCGATCCGAAGCCATCCGTGGCATGGGCCATCGGGACCATGCGCGCCCCGACGGCGGCGGCGGCGCCCCCGCTCGATCCGCCCGAGATGCGAGACGGGTCCCACGGGTTGCGCGTCGGCCCGTACAGCCGGGGCTCGCACGTGAGGGACAGCCCGAGCTCGCAGGTGTTGGTGCGCCCGAAGATCACCAGTCCGGCCTGCCGTAGGCGCTTGACGTGCTCGCTGTCCGCCGTGGGCGGAGGGGCGTCGGCGAAGAACCGCGAGCCCCTCGTCATCTTCACCCCCGCGATGGAGGCGGTGAGGTCCTTCATGAGGTACGGCACCCCGCGGAACGGCCCGTCCGGGAGGCCGGAGGCGATGGCCTTGCGGGCGAGATCGTAGAGCGGCATCACCACCGCGTTCACGGCCGGGTTGCGGGACTCCACGCGCTCGATCGCCGCCTCCAGCAGCTCGGCCGGAGCGACCTGCCCCCGCCGGACGAGGTCGGCCAGCCCCAGCGCGTCGTGGCGCTCGTAGTCCGCGAAGGCCGTCATGGGCGGATCCCCCGCCGCGGGCCGGAGGCCGGGTGGGATCGCCGCGCGGGCGAGGCGCCCGTCGTGAAGGGAGCAGTGCGGGCAGAAGTCATGGCGGCCTGTCCTTGCGATGCGCGATCGGTGGTGGTGGTGGAGGAGGAGCCGAGGAGCGCGCCCGGGCGCGGCGCCGCGCCGTTCACGGCGTCGCGTCGGGACCGTTGAGGATCTGCTGGTTCGCCAGGCGGGCGAGGGAGCGGGCGAGGTTGGCGCGCGCCGGGGCCTCGAAGCGGCCGAACTCCTCGGTGAGGAAGATCCGGGGCCGCGCCTCGAACATGCTGAGCACGCGGAGCCGGCCCTGGCGCCACTCCTCGTCCGTCCGGTAGGCGTACTCCCGTCGCACCTGGGCCTCGTAGCGGTCGAACTCCGCCTCCGGGGCGCCGAGGATCGACAGGTCGACATCGAGGACGTAGGCGGTGTCCGTGTCGTGGGAGACCGCGGGCGGCCCGATGCCCGCGACGTGCCGCGTGGCCAGGATGAGCGCGGCCACCCGCTCGCCCACCGGGGAAGGGACCTCACCCCCCTGCAAGAGGTCCTGCGCGTACGCCGCGCTCCGCGCCTCGTTGTCGCCGGCCTGGGGGTGATAGATCACGTCGTGCAGCCACAGCGCCAGCTCCACCTCGAGAGGACGCGCGAGCCGGGCGCGGGCCACGTCCACGAGCTCCAGCACGTGGGACACGTGCTCGAGGGTGTGGTAGTGGCGGTGGGGCTCTCCGTAGGCGCGCCGGATCTCCTGGTGAATCGGCCGCGGATCCGACCGCGCGCCGAGGCGCGACCAGAGATCGCCCCAGGCCTCGAGGGAGACCCGGTCACTCGACACGCGTCATGCCACCACCGTGCGGGCGCGCAGGTCGCGGATCTGGTCGGTGGTCATCCCGAGCTCTCGCAGGACCTCGTCCGTGTGCTCCCCGGTGTGAGGGGCCGCGGTCCGGGGCGTGCCCGGCGTGGCGGAGAGCTTGATGGGCACGCCGAACTGGCGGACCTTGCCATGCACGGGATGCTCGAGGTCGACGACCATGTCCCGCGCCCGGACCTGGGGGTCGTCGACCATCTCCTCCGGGTCGTACACCTTGCCCACACAGACGTCGGCGCGGGTCAGGATCTCCCACCATTCGTCCCGCGTCTTCGTGCGGATCAAGGCCTCGATCTCCTCGCGGGCCTTGACCTCCTCGGCATTGGCGGCTCGCACGAACTGATCGGGCGTGCGGGCGAAGCGCGACAGCTCTGGGCGGCCGATGGCCTTGCAGAAGTTGTCCCAGAGCCAGGGCTCGGTGCAGCCGATGGTCAGATGCTTGCCGTCGCTGGTGTCGTAGACCGCGTAGTACGGATACGAGCCCCCCAGGAAGCCGCCCCCCCGGCGCGGGGCCAGCCCGTCACTCCAGAAGAAACGCATGTTGGGGGTGGCGGCGAGCAGGGCCACCGACGTGTCGAGATAGGAGACGTCGACGTGCTGGCCTTGTCCCGTCCGCTCGCGCGCGAACAGGGCGAGCATGATGCCCAAGGCGCCGTGCATGCTGGCGCCGGCGTAGTCGGCGATGATGTTCAGCGGGATCTGCGGCTTGCGGTCGGGTTCCCCGATCAGGCCGAGAATGCCGGCCAGCGAGAGGTAGTTCATGTCGTGGGCGGGCAGGTCGCGGTACGGGCCGTTGTGCCCGAAGCCCGAGAGCGAGCAGTAGACAATGCGCGGGTTGACGGCGCAGATCGCCTCGTAGTCGGCCCCGAGACGCTTCATCACGCCGGGCCGGAACCCTTCCACGATCACGTCGGCCTCGGCGGCGAGGCGCCTGAACACCTCCTGGGCCTCCGGCGCCTTGAGGTTCAAGGCGATGGACCGCTTGTTCCGGTTCACGTAGGCGAAGGCGGCGCGGCGCCGGGCGTCCTGATCCTCTCGCTCCTCGGTCGGGGTCTCGATCTTGAGCACGTCCGCGCCCATGTCCGCGAGCATCATGCCCGGCAGCTCGGCCGGGGCCACGCGGGCCAGCTCCAGGATCTTGATGCCGTCGAGCACTCCCATGGCGATCTCCTGTTCGTCCGCCCTCCCCCCTGACGGAGGAAGGGCTCGATGCTCAGCGGTAGGCGTCGGGGGCCTTGCGCGCCGCCGCCCAGAACACCGGATCGTGTCCCGGAAAGATCCGGCCGCGCAGCAGGCGGGCGATGGTCTTGAGCCGCTTGATGGAGTGCAGCGCCCGCGCCGGCTCCCAGACGAAGCCGGGCGGGATCTCGCGGTCGATCGACTCCTGCCAGTAGCAGCAGTCCGCAGCGAGGATCACCGGCCCCGTCTCCGGCAGCTCGACCAGCAGGGACTGATGGCCCGGCGTGTGCCCATCGCTCCGGAGCACGGTGACGCCGGGCAGCAGCTCGGCGTCACCGTCGAGGAGGCGCCACCGGTAGCCGGGCAGATCGAAGTTCTTCCGGTAGTAGGCCGACTCGTAGAACGGCGCCGGGTAGTGCGCGGCAGCGTACTCGTCCTTCTGCACCACGAGCTCGGAGTGGGGAAACAGGGCGGCACCACCGGCGTGGTCGAAGTGCAGGTGCGAGAGCACGACCATCTGCACGTCGTCCGGCTCCAGGCCCAGCCCGTCCAGCCGGTGTACTAGCAGGTCCTCCTCCCCGAAGCGCGCCAGGGGATCGCTCCGGAGGAGCCCGGCCACCGCGCGCGGGGCGATGCCCGTGTCGAACAGGACGTTGGCGCTCGGGGTCTGGATCAGCCAGCACGACACCGGGATGGCCACGCGTTCTGCCGACCGGTCTCCGTAGAACAGCCCGCTCCGCTCGAATCCGAGGAAGCCGTTCTGCAGCGCGTACAGCGCGGTGACCGTCATCGCCCCGCCGCGACCTTGCGCGCGGCGCGGCGGCGCGGGCGCGTCGCGGGGAGCGCGGTGTCCTCCGGGTCGTAGACCCAGATCTTGTTGGAGGCGGCGATCCCGAGCGTCACCGTGCGGCCCTGCATCTCGACGCTGATGGTCCCGGCGTACGGCGCCACGTCCTTCACGGTGAGCGCGGCCCCGGGGCGGATCCCGCTCTCCCAGAGGAAGTGCAGGAGCTGCCGGTCCGCCTCCGCCTCCTCCGTGATGCGTTCCACCGCGAGCTTCTGGCCCATCCGGGCCTGGCTGAGGGGCAGGGGGTTGTGTGCCGGCGGTGCAGGCATTCCCGGAATCGGGTTGCCGTGGGGGCAGGTGCTCGGCATGCCAAGCAGGGTGGCCAGGCGCTCCTCCACCACCGGCGACAGCGCGTGCTCGAGCCGGTGCGCCTCGTCGTGGGCGCGAGACCAGTCGAGGCCGAGCACGTCGGTGAGCCAGCGCTCGAGCAGACGATGGCGCCGGGCCATCGTCTTGGCGATGTCGAGCCCCTTGCTGGTGAGCCGCACCTCGCGCTTTCTGTGCAGGCGGATGTACCCCTCGCGCTGCATCCGGCGCAGCGCCTCCGTGATCGAGGGCGCCGACACGTGCATGTGGCGGGCGAGGCGCGCGCCGATCACGGGCTTGTCACCACCTGCGAGGTCGAAGATGGCGCCGAGGTAGTCCTGGATCGCCGGAGTGGTTTCCACGGCAGCAGGATACCGGAGGCCCCGCCCACCGGCAAGCGTCCGGTCGGGCGCCGGGACTTCGATTAGAATGGGGCGCACGACACCGGGGGGGAGGGGTCCATGGACTTTGCTCTGACGGATTCGCAGGAGATGCTGCGCAAGGAGGCGGGGGCGCTGGCGCGCTCGTTTTCCTGGGAGTACTGGCGGGAGCGCGACCGCGAGGCGCGCTATCCGACGGAGTTCGTGAAGGCCTTCGCCGACGGCGGGTATCTCGGGCTCATGATCCCGGAGGAGTACGGGGGCTCGGGCCTCCGGGTCACCGAGGCCGCCATCGTCCTCCACGAGATCTGCGCCTCCGGGGCGGGTACCACCGGGGCCTCGCCGATCCACTTCTACACCTTCCCGCCCGAGCCGGTGGTGCGGTACGGCACCGAGGCGATGAAGCGGAAGTACTTGCCGCGCATCTGCACCGGCGAGATCGTCATGTCGTTCGGCGTCACCGAGCCCAACGCCGGAACGGATACCTCGCGGATACAGACCCGGGCCGTCAAGCGGGGGGATCGCTTCGTGGTCAACGGGCGAAAGGTGTGGACCACCAACGCCCAGCTGGCGAACCACATCCTGCTCCTCGCCCGGACCGCCGACCGCGACCCGGCCCGGCCGTTCAAGGGGATGACCCTCTTCTTCACGCCGTTCGACCGGGCGGCCATCACCGTGCGCGAGATCGAGAAGCTCGGGCGGGCCGCGGTGGACTCCAACGAGATCGCCATCGAGAATCTCGAGATCCCCGAGGACGACGTGGTGGGAACGGTCGGGGACGGCTTCTACCACCTCCTCGACTCGCTCAACCCCGAGCGCATCGTCGTCGGCATCGAAGCCGTCGGGATTGGTCGGGCCGCCCTCGAGCGGGCCACCCAGTACGCCAAGGACCGCGTGGTCTTCGACCGGCCCATCGGGCAGAACCAGGCCATCGCGCACCCGCTGGCCCTGGCCATGGCCCAGCTCGACGCCGCGGAGATGATGTGCCTGAAGGCGGCGTGGCTGTTCGACCAGGGCCGGCCCTGCGGGCGCGAGGCCAACACCGCCAAGCTCCTCGCCGCCGAGGCCGGGTTCAACGCCTGTGACGCCGCCGTGCAGACGTTCGGGGGGTTTGGCTACGCCAAGGAGTTCCACGTCGAGCGCCTCTGGCGCGAGGTGCGCCTGTACAAGATCGCGCCCGTGTCCCAGCAGATGGCGCTGAACTACCTCGCCGAGCACGTGCTCGGCCTGCCTCGATCCTACTGAAGGCGGGGGCGCGCCGGCGCCCCGCCGGGCTCGCGGTCAGCGCGGGGCGGGGAACACGAGGCGCGCTGCCCCCGGCTGGATGCCCCGGCTCGCGTAGAAGCCCTCGCGCGCCTCCAGGGCGAAGCGGAAGGCCCCCATCGGGCCGTAGAGCCTGGTCGGGCTGGGCGCCATCTGCAGGATGGAGAAGATCCGCCCGTCTCCCTTGATGAAGGCGATGTCGAGAGGGGCGGGCACGTTGCTCATGTGGAACTGCGTGAGGATCTCCCGTCCGAAGTCGAACAGGATCAGGTGTCGATCGATCTCGGCGGGCGTGGCGCACTGAAACCCCGCCGCCAGCTCCTCGCCCGTGCGGGCGACCTTGACGGTCACGGCCAGAGGTCGCCCCTCGCTCTCGATGGTGATCGCCCGCGTCGGCATGGCGGCAAAGGCGGCCCGCCACCGCGGACACTCGAAGTTGGTGGCGGGCGACACCCCGGCCCCGAGGGCCAGCGCCAGGAGGAGGGCCGCAGTCACCCGCGCGCCCGCCACCGCCATGCGCCTCGTGCGCGTGCCCTCAGGCATGGCGGCGGCGCGCCCGCAGGAGGCCGCGCGACAGGGAGGCGGCGGCGAAGACGAGAAGCGCGGTGAGGACGATGGCCCCGCCGGCGGCCAGGCTGAGGTAGTACGCGGCGATCAGCCCCGCCACGACGGACAGGAGCGCCATGGCCACGGCGATGACCAGCGCCTGCCGGAAGCTCGCGGCGAGGGCGAAGCCGGTGAGGGTCGGGATGACGATCATGGCGCTCACGAGCAGGACACCCACCATGCGCATGGCCACCACGGTGGTCAGCGCGGTCAGGAGTGTCAGCATCAGGTTGAGGGCGTTCACGCGGACCCCGCTGGTGCGGGCCAGGTCCTCGTCGAGGGTGACGAGGAGCAGCTGCCGGTGGAAGACTGCCACCGCCGCCCCCACCACCGCCCCGAGGCCGAGGATCATCCAGACATCGGTCGGGCTCACGGTGAGGATGCTGCCGAACAGCACCGCGAAGAGGTCGGCGTTGAATCCCCGGGCCAGGCTGATGAGGACGACGGCGAGGGCGAAGCCGCCGGAGAGGAACACCGCCAGTGACGCGTCACCGGCCAGCGTGCCGCGCGCGCGGAGCTGCTCGATGCCGACCGCGCCCGCCAGGGTGACCACCAGCGCCCCCAGGACCGGGGAGGTGCCGAGGAACAGCCCGAGGGCCACGCCGGCGAGCGCGACGTGGGCCAGGGTGTCGGCGATCAGGGACAGTCGCCGCGGCACGAGGTACACCCCGATGGTCGGGCAGATGAGGGCGGTGACGGCTCCCGCCGCGAGGGCGCGTTGCATGAAGCCGTACTCGAGAAGCTCCGGCCACATCAGTGGTCGTGCTCGACCACGTCGACCGGGGCTCCGTACAGCGCCGTGAGCAAGGCGGGGTCCCCCAGGAAGTCGGCGGGGCGGCCGTGGAAGACCAGGCGGTGGTTCAGGCAGGCGAGCTGGGTCACCTCCCGCGCCACCACGCCGATGTCGTGGCTGACCAGGATGAGGGTGACGTCCCGCTCGCGGTGCAGGTGCCGGAGCAGGGCGTAGAAGCTCGTCTGCGCCTCCGGGTCCACGCCGCCGGTCGGCTCGTCGAGGATCAGCAGTTCGGGATCGGAGACGAGCGCCCGCGCGATGAGCACGCGCTGTTGCTGGCCGGCGGAGAGGTCGCCGATCCGCACCGGGCCGTGGCCCCGCATCCCCACGCGCTCGAGCGCCTCGGCCACGCGCCGGCGGTCGGCGGGGGAGCGGCGGGCAAGCGCCGCCATCGCGGCCACCAGACCGCTGCTCACGACTTCGGTCACGGTGATGGGCAGCCCCGTGTCAAGGGCGGTCTTCTGGGGCACGTAGCCGAGGCGCCTCCACTCGCCCAGCGCGGCCGGGGCCTGTCCGAAGAGGCGCACCGTGCCCCGGGTGGGAGGCAAGAGCCCGAGCATCACGCGGAGCAGCGTCGTCTTGCCGGATCCGTTGGGCCCGATGATGCCGAGGAAATCGCCCGGCATGACGCGCAGGTCGATGCCCTCGAGGACCGGCGCCTCGCGGTAGCGGTACGCGACGCCGGACAGCTCGACCAGAGGAAGGCGGGCGCGGCCTGCGGCTCGGCCACGCTCCTCCGCGGCCTCGCAGGCGGGAACGGCCGGCGCGGGCGAGGGGGCGCGGGACGGGCTGGCGAGCCGGGCCGTGTGCCACCATGCCGCCGCGGCGGCGACACCGACCCCGAGGGCCAGTCCCCCGAGGACGTCCGACGGCCAGTGGGCGCGGAGCATGACGCGGGCCAGCCCCACGAACGCGATCAGCGCCAGCGCCGCTCCCGTCACCACCCGGCGAGGACCCGGCCCCGGCCGCATCCGGCCCACGAGATAGATGACCAGGACTGCGAAGGCGCTGGCGGCGGCCACGTGCCCGCTCGGGAAGCCCATGGCCGGGCTCTCCGGCCGGGTGCGACCCACCAGCTCCTTGAGGGCGCCCTCCGCCAGTGCGCCCAGCGGGAGCACGCAGGCCCACAGCCACCAGTGGCGCCGGCCGTCGGGCGAGACCGCGACGAGAACGACCATGGCCGGGAGGAGGAACTGCCAGGCGCCACCGTAGTTGAGCCAGCGGATGACCGTCTCGACCGCCGGGCTGGCCTGGCCGACGATGGCGCTCCGGACCGCGCCATCGAGGGGCAGGACTCCAGCCATGAGGACGAGCCCGCTCAGGGTGGCGAGGGCGACCAGGGCGGCGAGGCATGCGGTCCGCCATGGCCCGCGGCATTCGTTCGCGGTCTCCACCAGTTCTCCGTCCCGCCCCGCCGGGTCCCGGGATCGCCCGGGGCTAGCCGCGGGCGCAGTCCCGGCAGAGGCCGAACAGCTTCAGGTCGTGCCCGGTCACCCGGAACCTCTGCGCGCGCAGGACCTGTCGGTTCAGCGCGGCCAGCACCTTGTCGGCGAGCACGCAGCCGTCCATGTCCTCCACCCCCCCGCACGACTGGCAAATGAGGTGGTGGTGGTGCCCCGTGAATCGCTCGGCTAGCTCGAAGTGCTGGATGCCCTTCGAGGTGTCCGCGACGCGGAGCAGCCCGAGCGCTCGAAGCAGGTGGACCGTCCGGTAGACGGAGACGAGGTTGACGCTGTGCCTCTTCAGCCGGGCGTGGATGTCGGCGACCGACAGGGGCTTGCCCTCATCCACGAGGACGTTGACGACGGCGCGGCGTGGCGCGGTGAGGCGGAATCCTCGATCGGCGAGCAGCGTGGGGATCTCGGTGCGGAGGTCGATGGCCGGCGCGGCTGCCATGATGTTAGTGGTTTGCAGTCTAGGGGGCGAGGCGCTGCCCTGTCAAGCCGGAGGCCGGGCGCAGATTGGTCGCGCCGGACGCGTGCGCGGCAGGGGGACCCTATTGCGGGGCGGGCGCGGCGGCCGGGGACCGCGCGCGGAGGGCGCGCCCAAGCCGTTCGAGGGCCTTCCACTGCTGGCTCGCGAACCCCTCGCCGTAGTCAGCGCCCTCGCGCTGGTCCGCGATGCCCGTGGGCGGGA
>DATKEI010000126.1:0-2953 GCA_035544455.1 Binatia bacterium
GGGCGAGGAAGCCGGCCTCCTGCCCAGGGCGTGAGCGGTCAGGGCGGGGCGGCCCGGCGGGCGGCCGCGCCGACGGCAGGCGGGTGGGGCGATCCGGGACGGCATGGGCGGCCACGACCTGCCCGGCGGCGTCGAGGATCTCGACGCGCACGGGATCGATGCGCACGCGCACGAGGTGCCCGGGGCGGGCGTCGGGCACCGGGTAGTAGGAGCCGTCGATGGGGATGGCGCCCTCCTTCTGCACGGTGCGCGTCTCCTGGCGGGCGGCGGGATAGGCCAGCGTGGGCAGCGCGATGAGGCAGGCAGGGCCGCTCCTCGGCGTAGGCCTCGTCGACGCGGCGCCGCGTGGTGCCGTGCACGCGGACGTTGGCCACGGTGTTCAGCCATTGGCGGCACTGCGCGTGCAGGTCGTCCCAGGAGGCGAAGGCGCGGCCGCGCAGGAAGTCCTCCTCGAGGTAGAAGAAGGGGCGCTCGACCTTGCCGCGCCGCTCTTTGTGCCCCGGCCGCCCCACCGCTGGCTCGAAGCCATAGTGACGGGCGAACTCCAGGAAGGTCGGATGCCAGCGCGGGCGGCCGCCGACGCGGCCCAGGGTGATGGCGGTCTGATTGTCATAGGCGATGCGGCGGCACAAGCCCCCGTGGTCCTCGAACGCCGCCTGGTGGGCCCACAGCAGGGTCGGCAGGCGTTCGTCCCGGAAGAACCGCACGAACAGGCGCCGGGAGCACGCCAGGACCAGGGAAAAGGCGTGCACCACCGTCAGCCGGTCGGCGATCAGCACGCGATAGGGACTCCAGTCCGACTGCGCCTCCTCGCCCGGCGCCGTCTCGAAGCGGCGGAACACCCGGGGCGTGGGCGGCCGGGGCGGGCCCAGGGTGCGCAGGAAGGCCTTGAGCATCGTCGCGCCCCCCGGGTAGCCCCGCGCCCGGATCTCGCGCAGGATCCGTGGCGAGCGCAGGCCCTGGGCGAACTGCGCCTGGATCAGGGCGTGGTACGGGGCCAGTTTCGCGGGGGCCGGCGGCGGGGAGGGCCGGCCCAGCGCCCGGCGGATCGTCTTGACGTCGCGGCCCAGCCGGCGGGCCATCGTGCGGATCGGGATGTGGTCGTGGGCGAGGCGCTGCAGTTCGTGCCGTTCCTCGGGGGTCAGCATGGGCGGGCTCCTCCTGAAGGGTGTGGGCGAGCTGGAGGATCTGGGCGCTGAGGCGGCGCCGGCAGGCTTCCAGGACCCGCCGATCCGGGTTGGCGAAGCCGGTGAGATCCACGTGCACGAGGGCGTCGAGGGCGCGTTCGGTCTGCGCGAACCGGGCCTGGAGGTCCCGCGCCGTGGGTCCCAGGGGCGATACGGTGGCGTCGCCCGGCGCGGGCGTGGCGCGGCGCGGATCGCGCAGCAGCGCCTCGCGGGTGACGGGGTCGTCCGCGGCGGCGCGCCAGGTGGCCAGGAAGGCCTCGGCCTCGCGGGTGCGCAGGCCGTGGCGTTCCAGGGTCGCGGCCAGCCGCGGCTGGTCGCCGCGCGGCAGCGTCGCCAGGGTGTGGGCCGTGGTGGCCGATAGACGGCCGTCATCGAGGTGCCGCGCCAGGTCCGGAGCGAGGCGGCGGCCGAGGACGAGGCGCCGGTCCACCCAGCCCCGGCCGCGGCCGAGCAACGCGGTGATCTGCGGGGGCGTCAGGTGGTCGTCGTCGGCCAGGGCGCGGACGACGCGGGCCTCGTCCATCGCGCTCAGGGTGCGGCGGGGGGCATTGGCCTCCAGCAGGCGGGCCTTGCCCACGACGCCGGGAGCGTCTTCCACGACCACCGGCACGTGGCTGTGGCCGGCGCGGGCCCAGTGGGCGAGGCGCTTGAAGCCGTCCAGCACCTCATAGGTCCCGTCGGCGGCGGGGGTGACCCGCAGGGGCAGCGGGGCCAACGGGCTGGCGGCATCGGTGCGCGGGCCGCGCAGGGGCGCCAGCGTGGTGGCCAGCTGCGCGATCGGCAGGGCGACGACGAGGCTCACCGCCGGCGGCCCTCGACCGGCAGGACCTGGGAGCGGGGGCGCGGTAGGCGATGAGGCCCTGGGCGATGAGCTGCGTCCGGGCCTGGCGGATCGCGGGCGCGGGCAGGCCGAGCTTGTCGGCGATGGTGGCGTCGGCCCAGAAGGAGCAGCCGGTGGGGTCGGCGGCCAGGTGCAGGAAGAGCAGCAGGGCCATCGCCTCCAGGCTCAGCTCGTCGAGCCGGTCGCGCAGGCGGTGATCGATCCAGGCAAAGTGCGCGGGCACGGTGCGCACGCGCGTGGGGTCCACGGGGGTCGGTCGCGGTCGCTGCGGCATGATCGGGCTCCCTCCGGCGAAACATTCGGGCCGGCTTGACCGGCGCCGGGGCCAGGGGAACACTGGAGGGGTTGGGGACCGGCCGGCGATGGACCTCGGGGTCGCGATGCGGCAGGACATCCTGGCGGACAAACTCGCGGAGGGACGCACCGGCCGGCGAGCCATCGCGACGTGGAACACGCGTCGGCTACCGACGCGCTTGACGCCGGGCTGGAGCAACCGGCTCTTCGTCGCCTGCCAGGGCTGGTGGCGCGGAGCCTTTCCCCTCTCGGGGGACGTGCTCTGGCACCCCGCGGACGAGGCGGCGCCCTCCGCGCTCATCTTCGACCCGCGCCGGTGGACGGCCATCGCGCCGGTGCGGGCGCCGACCTTCCGCGGCTGGCGCTACCTGGCGTCAGCGCCGGCCGCGGCCGGCGATCGCTACGACGTCCCCGGCCCCGGCGGCGATCCGCCGCGGGGCTCTGCCTGACGGTGCGCCATCACGCCAGGGAGCAAATTCCCCCACCGACTACATCTACTTTTCCCCCTGTACCATCTCCGATGTCGCCACACGGCCCCCTCGGGGGGAGTGCCAATTTCCCCCTGTGCGTGGATAGCACCTCCGATGGACTGCGCCTCCCCGAGGTTGCCGTGGCGCCAACGTCCAGTGGG
>DATKEI010000127.1:0-2167 GCA_035544455.1 Binatia bacterium
CTGAAGCTCGACCGCATCTCACGCGATCTCGGGGTCGAGCTCTTCGTCAAGCGCGACGATCTGACCGGCCTCGTCGAATCGGGTAACAAGGTCCGCAAGCTCGAGTTTCTCGTCGGCGAGGCGCTCGAGCGGCGCGCCGACACCCTCGTCGCCTGCGGCACCCTCCAGTCGAACTGCTGCCGGGCCGTGGCCGCGGTGGGGGCGCGCCTCGGGCTCGACGTGGTCGTGGCGGTGAAGGGCGAGCGGCCCCGGACGTACGACGGCAACCTGCTGCTGGACCGGCTCCTCGGCGCGGACATCCGGTATCTCTCCGACGCCGAGTGGGAGGGCGTGGACGAGGTGTGCGGGGACATCGCCGCCGAGCTGCGGGCCCGCGGCCGCCGCCCGTACGTCATCCCCGAGAGCGGGTCCAACGAGGTGGGCGCCCTCGGCTATCTCGAGTGCGCCGTGGAGCTGGCCGACCAGATCCAGCACGGCGCTCCCCGCTTCGACACGGTGGTGATCACTGCGTTCAGCGGCGGGAGCCAGGCCGGCCTCCTCATGGGCAAGCAGCTCGCCGGACTGCCGTCCGAGATCGTCGGCGTGCCGATCGCCTGGCCCGCCGAGCGCGTGCGCGAGCATGTCGCGCGCACGGTGGGCCAGGCCATCCGGCGCTTCGGCCTCGCGATCGACGTCCCCAAGCGCATCGCGCTCCTGGACGGCTACCAGGGCTCCGGGCGAGGGGAGGTGGCCGGTCGAGGGCTCGCGACCATCGTGCGCCTCGCCCGGGAGGAGGGTGTGATCCTCGATCCCGTGTACACCGGCAAGGCCTTCGCCGGCCTGCTCGACACCCTCCAGCGCGACCCGAGCGCCCTCGGGCCGCGCGTGTGCTTCGTGCACACGGGAGGCATCTTCAGCCTGTTCGCGTATCGCGATGCCCTGAGCCATCTGCTCGACGCCTCGCCCGCGCCCTCGCCCTGAGGGGCATGGCGCGGCGGCGGAGCGGCCCCGCATCGGTGGCCAGGTCGTCGCGTCGCTCGCGCGCCGCGGCGCGCCGGGTCCCGGTCGTCCCGGCCGCCACCACATCTCTGATCCAGGACACCGCCAGACCGCGGGCGCCCCGGCTCCGCTGAGCGGCACATGCCCGAGATCAGGCTGACCGGAGGCGACCTGGACGGTATCGACATGCATTACGTCGAGGCCGGCCGTGGCCCGGCCACCATCCTCATCCACGGCCTGGGCGGGTTCGCCGAGGCGTGGCGTCGCACCACCGCCGAGCTGGGGCGGGCGGGACGGGTCATCGCCATCGACCTGCCGGGCTTCGGAGCGTCCTCCCGGCCGGGCGGCGCCCGGGACCTCGAGTTCTTCGCCAGGGCCGTCCGCGGCTTCATCGACGGCCTCGGACTGCCGCGGGTCCACCTCGTCGGTCACTCGCTCGGCGGCGCGGTGGCCATGGCGGGCGCGGCGCTGCTCCCGGAGCGCGTCGAGCGCGTGGCCCTCCTGGGCGCCTGCGTTCCCGGCTTCGGGTTCCGGCCGTCGCTGCTGTTTCGCGCGCTGCTGCTGCCCGGGCTGGGCGAGATCCTTGCGAGCTGCATCACCCCGCGGCTCTGCCACGCCTCCGTCGCGCGCTGTCAGGTGCGGCCGGACGCGGAGGAGGTGGCGTTCTTCGTGGGATACCGGTACGCGGAGCGAACGGCGCCGGCGGCCCGCGCCGCCTACCTGGGCGCCATCCGGGCGCTCCGGCGCGACTTCACGAGCGGGGCGTCGGCCTGGCGGCGCGTGATCCGCGGCGTGCGCCATCCGGTGCTGCTCGTGCACGGCCGCGGGGATCCGGTCGTCCGGGTTGCCCACGCCGAGCAGCTGGCGGCGGCGCTCTCGAATGCCGAGACCTGCTTCCTCGACGACTGCGGGCACTTCCCCCAGGTCGAGCACCCCGTGGTGGTGGCGGAGCGGCTCGCGGATTTCCTCTCCGCCCGCACGGGATCCCGCTGAGGGGGATCGCGCTCCGCCGCGGCTAGTGTCCTCGGTCGAACGCTCGTCGCCTCACGGCGCCAGGCGGGGAGGGCCCCCGCCTCACCCCGGCGCTTTGTCGGCACATCGCCAACTCGGGACGCTAGTGTCCTGAGTCAGAAGTTCGTGGACTCTCGGCGCCGGGTGGGGTGGGGGTCCTCCCCGCGGGACCGTATCG
>DATKEI010000128.1:0-2985 GCA_035544455.1 Binatia bacterium
GGCGATGCCGCTGGCCTCGCCCGCGACCTCTCCGGCGAGGGCATCGGCCCCGCCATTCGCAGCGGGCGCCTCGCCGCGGAGGCGGCGGCGGGCGTTCTGCGGATGGGGACCAGCTTCGACGCCTACGCGCGCCAGATCATCACCCTGTACGGCGCCGGCGAGCCGACGTGGATCGGGCGGCAGGTGTCGCGGCTGCCCGATGGTCTGGCCCGCCTGGTCGTGCGGGCGGTGCTCGGATCCGCGGCGGCGCGCCGTCACGTGGTCTTCGGTACCATCTTCGGCATGAAGGAGAGCGCAGCATGAACCGGAGCGGCGCGCGCCGTCCCACGGAGGCCCCGGCATGAAGCGAGCGCGATCCAGGGAGCACGACGCCCAGGCCATCTCGCACCACTACGACGTGTCCAACGAATTCTACGAGCTCTTCCTGGACCCGCTGATGGTCTACACCTGCGCGTACTACCGGGATCCCGACGGCAAGCTGGAGCAGGCGCAGGCCGACAAGCTCGAGCTGGTCTGCCGCAAGCTCCGTCTGAAGCCGGGGGAGACACTGCTCGACATCGGCTGCGGGTGGGGGACCTTGTCCATCTGGGCCGCGCAGCACTACCGCGTGCGCGCTCACGGCGTGACCCTCTCGCGGCAACAGGCGGAGTGGGCACAGGCCCGCATCCGGCGGGAGGGGTTGGAGGACCGCTGCCGCGTCGAGTTCCGCGACTTCCGCGACGTGCCGGCGAACGCGCGCTATGACAAGATTGCGGCCATCGGCGTGATCGAGCACGTGGGGATCCCGAACTACCCCGCGTTCTTCGGGCGCGTGCGAGAGATGCTGAACGACGGCGGGCTCTACCTGAACCACGGGATCACCCACGAGTTCCACTGGAAGTTCTCGAGCCAGACGGAGTTCCTCTACAAGAACGTCTTTCCCAACGGCGACCTCGCGGGCCTCACCGAGACGATGACCGAGCAGGAGCGGGCGGGCTGGGAGATCCTCGACGTGGAGGGTCTGGGCCTGCACTACGCCCGGACGTGCCGTCACTGGGTCGAGCGCCTGCAGGCGCGGGCCGACGAGGCGCGGGCCCTGGTGGGCGAGCGCACCTACCGCACATGGATGCTCTACCTCACGTGCTCGGCGGTGGCCTTCGAGGCCGGCTCGATCGGCCTCTACCAGGTCCTGATGCGAAAGTCTGGGGACCGGACGAGCGGGCCCGCGCCGACGACCCGGGAGGCCCTCTACAGCCGGCCCTGGGGGTCCTAGTCCCGTCCGGGCACGCGCCCTTCATCTCCTGCGCGTAGTTCGCTCGATCCGGAGCTAGTGTCCTGAGTCGACGAACTTTCGACTCGGGACGCGCGGGGGCGTCTTTTTCCTCGGCCGGGCAAGGGAAGGGCTGTGCCGCGGGCCAGCTTGCATCCGGCCCGCGGCCTGCCGTGCCCCGGAGGTAGAATGAGGCGCGGACGACCCCCATGCCCAGGGTGCCCATCGAACCCCGGTTCGTCATCGAGCACCTGTCGATACTGGACAGCGACGGGATCCTCGACTCCGCCCTCGAGCCCGACATCGCCGCCCCCGATCTCAGGCGCCTGTACCGCGCGATGCTCCTCGGGCGGCGCCTGGACGAGCGGATGCTCAAGCTCCAGCGCCAGGGGCGCATAGGGACGTTCGCTCCCATCAAGGGGCAGGAGGCGGCCCAGATCGGAAGCGTGGCCGTCCTCGGCCCGGGCGACTGGGTCGTGCCGTCGTTCCGCGAGACGGCGGCGATGCTCTGGCGCGGCTGGCCCATCGAGAAAATGCTGGAATTCTTCTCCGGTCGTCTCGAGGGCGGCCAGCCCGGTCCGGAGCAGCACGACCTCCCGATCGCCATTCCCGTGGCCACCCAGATCCCGCACGCCGTGGGGCTCGCCTACGCCGCGCAGTACCGCGGCGACGACGCGGTGGTCATGGTCTACTTCGGCGACGGGGCGACCTCCGAGGGCGATTTTCACGAAGCCATGAATTTCGCCGGCGTGTGGCACGTGCCCGTGGTCTTCGTGTGCCAGAACAACCAGTGGGCCATCTCGATCCCCCTGAAGAAGCAGACGCACTCGCGCACGATCGCCCAGAAGGCCCTGGCCTACGGGTTCCCCGGCATCCAGGTCGACGGCAACGACGTCCTCGCCGTGCACGCGGCGAGCCGGGAGGCGGTGGAGCGGGCCCGGAGCGGCGACGGCCCCACCCTGATCGAGTGCGTGACCTACCGGCTCGCCATGCACACCACGGCCGACGACCCCGCGCGGTACCGGTCCGACGAGGAGGTCAAGGCGTGGGAGCGGAAGGACCCGCTGGTCCGGTTCGCCGCGTACCTGGAGAAGCGAGATCTCCTGGAGCCCGGGCTGGAGGAGGCGATCGAGGCCGAGATCGAGGTGGCCGTACAGCGCTTCGAGGCCTTGCCGCCCCCCGACCCCCTTGCGATGTTCGACCACGCCTACGCCGAACTGCCGGAGCACCTCGAGGCGCAGCGGCGGGCGATGGCGCGGAGGCTCGATGTCGAGCGCGTCGGCGAGCCCGATCCACCCTCGGATCCACCCTCGGATCCCCCCTCCGATCCTCCCCCGGCCATCCCGATGCGGGGCCAGCGCACCCGCCTCCGCTGATGGACCGGAGATGGCGGGGTGCCGGAGAGGGACCGGGTCCGCCGACGTCTGACCCAGCCCGCGAGGCGACATGGCCAAGCTCACCCTGGTGAAGGCCCTCAACCTCGCGCTCCGGCAGGAGATGGAGCGCGACGCGGACGTGCTCGTGATCGGCGAGGACGTGGGCGTCGACGGCGGGGTCTTCCGGGTCACCGAGGGCCTGCACGCCGCCTTCGGCGGCCGCCGCGTCATCGACAGCCCGCTGGCCGAGGCCGCCATCATCGGGGCCTCGGTCGGGATGGCCCTGTACGGCCTCCGGCCCATCTGCGAGGTGCAGTTCTCGGGTTTCGCCTTCCAGTGCTTCCACCAGATCGAGAACCA
>DATKEI010000129.1:0-13389 GCA_035544455.1 Binatia bacterium
CGAGGGCGGCGCCCAGGGCGTACTTGCCCGGGGAGTGCTCACCGTAGCCGTTGGCGGCGAAGCCGCTCTGCACGACGTCGAAGCCCGCTTGCCCCGTCGCGATGATGTACAGCACCCCGCCGGCCGCGATCGCGCCGAGCACCTGGACCACGATGTACGGAACGAGGTCCGCGGCGGGGAACCGCCCGCCCACCCAGAGCCCGACCGAGACCGCCGGGTTCAGATGGCAGCCCGAGATGTGACCGACGGCAAAGGCCATCGTGAGCACGCTGAGCCCGAAGGCAAAAGCCACTCCGAGCAGGCCGATCCCCACGTTTGGAAATGCGGCAGCCAGGACCGCGCTCCCGCACCCGCCGAGCACCAGCCAGAAGGTTCCGATGAACTCGGCGCCGAGGCGATTGGACATCGACATGTCGCTCTTCTTTCGGGTCGCCAGCGTGCCCTGCGATTGCTGCGGGCTATTGCTGCGGGCTGATGACGGGTCCGCGCCGCGGGCGGGCGCTCCCGGCCGCCTTGTGGTCCGGCAGACCGTGTAGCATGAAGCCCCAGGAGGACAGCGATGCGAGTGGTTCCCGTGGCACTTCTGCTCTCCGCGCTCGTTGCCGGGTGCGCAGCTCCGTCGCTGCCGTATCGACCGGAGCGCCAGCCCCTGGGTGCCCTGATCTCGGCCGACTATACGCTCATCCAGGAGGTTCTGAGGGTGCAGATCGACACCGATGGGCAGCCGCTGCAGGACGTCTACATCGTCGCTCCAGACGGCACAGCGGTCCGGGCGCAGACGATCGAGTACCCGCCGATCGCGCCGCCCTCGAGCGCGATCCAGATCGGCGTCGGCATGAGCGGCGGCAGCCGGGGCTACTCGGGCGGCGTGGGTGTGGGCACCGGGGTCTCCGTCGGCGCCCCGTTCGGCGCCGGGCGGCCGCAGGGGCCGACCTTCGCGACGTTCCCCGCTCGCGCGATCGGACCCGCGCCGTGGCAGCTTCGCCTCAAGCTCGGGGGCTCCGGCGAGACGGCGATCGTCCTCGGCGAGGCACGGCCGCCCGGCGCGACCCCGCGATGAGCGCTCCGGCGCGTCCTCCCAGCGCGAGGGCGCTCACGCCGGGCGAGATCGCCGACCTCCTCGACGCCCTGCCGGCAGTCATCGCGGCCGAGGGCCGAGGCGCGCCGCCCGCGGGTCGTGGATGGCACCGGGCGCCGGGCGAGTGGTGCGCGCACGAGGTGGTCGGTCATCTGATCGAAGCCGAGGGCCGCGGGAGCGTTCTCCGGTGAGCGATGATCTGGTGGCGCGCGTGAGGGAGCGGACGCAGGCGAACCGGTTCTGGCGGCACCTCGGAGTGCAGGTGCGGGACGCGGGGGAGGGGTGGGTCCGGCTCCACGTTCCGGTCCACGATGGCTTGCGCAATGCCGCCGGCGCCCCCGTGCACGGCGGCGTGCTCAGCGCGCTCGTGGACATGGCGGTGGGCGGCGCGCTGAGCACGCTGCACGAGGAATCGGGGGGCGGCGTGGGGCAGACCACGCTCGACCTCAACGTGAGTTTCCTGGCCGCCGCCGACGGGGATCTGACGGCCGAGGGGCGCATCCTGCGCCGCGGCCGCACCGTCGCCTTTGGCGAGACCACCATCCGCGACGCGAGCGACCGCGTCGTCGCCGTGGGCCGCGCCACTTACATGATCCTCTCCGGCCGCCCACCACGACCGGAGACGGCCCGGACGTAGTGCCCGGTCGAGGAGGACTGGCTCGCGGACGGGCGGCCGCGCGCGGAGAGCCGCACCGAGCCCGGCGGCGGAGCGAGGACGCGCGGCCATCGGGCGGCACCTCGTGACGGTGACCTCGCCGCTCGTCGTCCTGGTCGCGGGCGAGCCGTCCGGGGACGCGCTGGGGGCGCCGCTGATGAGGGCTCTCCGGACCGAGGCCGGAGGCGACGTGCGCTTTGCCGGAGTCGGTGGCGAGCGCATGGCGAGCGAGGGGCTGCGGAGCCTGTTCCCGATGTCCGACCTCGCGGTGATGGGGCTCGTCTCGGTCCTGCCGCACGTGCCGCGCATCCTGCGCCGGCTCCGCGAGACCGCGGCCCACGTGCTCGCCCTCCGGCCCGCGGCGGTGGTGACCATCGACTCGCCGGGCTTCAACCTGCGTCTCGCGCGCCGCCTGCGTGGACGGGGGATCCCGCTCGTGCACTACGTGGCGCCAACGGTCTGGGCGTGGAAGCCTGGCCGGGCGCGGACCATTGCCCGGTTCCTCGACCGCCTGCTCGTGCTCTTTCCGTTCGAGCCGCCGTACTTCGAGCGACACGGTCTCGCGTGTGATTTCGTCGGTCATCCCGCCGTCGAGGCCGCGGCCGGCGACGCCGAGGCCTTCCGCCGGCGCCACGCCATCCCGGCCGCCGTGCCGCTCCTGTGCGCGATGCCCGGCAGCCGGCGCGATGAGCTCGATCGCCTGCTCCCCATCTACGGTGAGACGGTGAGCCGGCTGCGCGCGCGCGTGCCCGAGCTGCGGGTGGTCGTGCCCGCGGTGACGTGGCTCGAGCCCGCGATCCAGGCCGCGATCGCCGGCTGGGGGAAGACCATCGCCGTCCGCGGGTCGGCGGACAAGCTCGACGCCTTCGCCGCCGCCGACGTGGGACTCGTGAAATCCGGCACCGGGGCACTGGAGGCGGCCGTGGCGGGCCTGCCCTGCGTCGTCACGCAGCGCTTCGGTCCGGTGTCGGCGTGGATGGCGCGGCGGCTGCTCCGCGTCCGCCACGTGAGCCTCGTGAACATTCTCCTCCAGCGCGAGGTGCAGCCGGAGCGCTTGCAGGAGGACTGCAACCCGACCGCCCTGTCCGCGGCCCTCACCGATCTCCTCGCCGACCCGGACGCCCGCCAGCGGCAGCGCGACCTCGGGCGCCGCGCCGCCGAGATGGTCGGGCTCGGTGGCCCCCCGCCGAGCCGCCGCGCCGCCCACGCGATCCTCCGCCTCACCCACCCCCAGCGGTAGCCCCGCTTCCGCCCGCCCCGCCGCCGGCGAGAAAGGTCCAGATGCCAGGCGGCTCTGAAGGAGCGGGCGCATGGCGTGTGCACTTCCTGTGCGGCTGAGCGCCCGATCGAGGGCCCAACGAAGCAGCTGACCCTGCTGTCGCCCCGCCGGGGGTCAGCTGAGCCAGCGGAGGGTGCGTGGCTCGACCGGATTGGCGAACGGCCGCTTCTCGCGCTGGCTCTGCAGGAGCTCGCGCTTGAGGCGGAAGTACCACTTGGCCTGGGTGTCCGCGTCGTCGATGAGCAGCATCGGCGGGTCGTGCCGGAGCCCGTCCTCCTGCTTGACCACCACGTCGCGATCCTGCTTGAGGAAGCGATGGGTGAGCACCCGGACGAGGGGCCGGAGCGGCGCCCCCCAGCGCATGGTCCAGTACAGGCACTGGTGGACCTCGGACGCCTGCTCGTCGAGTGGCGTGATCGCGGTGAGGACCACCGCGGTGTGGCGGTCGCCCTGGATGTGCTCGACGCGCACACCGGGAAGCTGGAAGGTGATCTCCGTCGACACCTCGGCGCCGAAGATGCGGTACGGCCGTGCGCTCTGCCGGAGCTGGTAGCGGACCATGCGGAAACCGTACGGCGCGGGCTCGTACTGCTTGGTCAGCTCGCGACGCGCGAGGTTTCGCGTGCGCCACCACCAGGACGTGTGCACGTACGAGGCGTGGGCGGGATCCATCAGACTCATGACGGCGTGATCGGCATGGCAGGGGAAGGACATCGTCTCGGCGATCTGGGGGACGGCGTGCTCGGCCAGTCCGGGCAGCACCGGCAGCGGGAGCGCCTCGGCATCGGGCGCATCGTCGGCGGGCACGAACACCCACACGTTGCCGTGGACCTCGCGGCACGGGTAGCTCTTGACGCGCACGGCGTCGAGGCGGAATCGCTGGTCCGCAGGGAGCGACGGGATGGCGGTGCACGTGCCGCTGGTGGCGTCGAACCGCCACCCGTGATAGGAGCACTCCACCTCGCTGCCCCGCAGTGTCCCGTGCCTCAGGGGGATGCCGCGGTGCGGGCAGATGTCACGCAGGGCAAACACGCTTCCGTCGGTCCGGCGGCCGACGAGGATCGGCTCGCCGAGGATCGTCCGGGCCCGCAGCTGTCCGCGGCCCAGGCAGCGGCCGATCAGGGTCAGGTACCAGCAGTTTCTGAGCAGGCTCTCGCGCATCGTCGGTCCCTCGGCGGCGGTCCCGCGCCCCGGCGGACGCCGCGGGCGGGCGCGCGTCGCGGGCGCGCGACCCGGATCATACCATCGCGCGCCGCGCCGCCTGACGGAGTGGTCGACGGCAGCCGGCAGCCGGGGGCCGGGAGTACACTTGGCGGCGGATCACACGCCGAGGAGGACGATGATGGCGAGATCGTATCGGGGACGGCCCGCATGGAGCTGGCGCATGGCCGGGCTGGCCACGGTGCTGGTCGGGGCCGGTTTCATGGCCGGCTCGGGCTTCATGGTGGCCGTGGCCCAGCACACGCACGACCATGCCCACGAGGGGAAGGGGACGGACTGGCTGGTCAATCTCACACCCGACGCGCGCGCGCGAGCGGTGGAGCAGCAGTTCCGCGGGTTCGGGCCCACCATGGCCGAGGTTGGCTACCGGTACACGGAACTCTACTTCGGCGGGCTCGACGGCAACTGGGACTACGCCGCCCATATGGTGGCGGAGATGGAATCGGCCATTGCCGCCGGGCTGGTGAGGCGCCCGGAGCACCGCAAGAGCGCCGAGGCTCTGTTTCTCAAGGGCGCGCTGCCGCAGGTGCTGGCCGCCGTGAAGAACAAGGACCTCGCCCTGTTCAAGCAGCGCATGGAGGCGCTGCGCGTGGCGTGCAACGCCTGCCACGCCGCCGAGCGTGTGCCCTTCGTCCGGATCGGTGTCCCCACCGTTCGGCTCAACCCCATCCTCGCCCGATAGCCCGCCCGGCGAGCCGTCCCGGTGGCCGCAACGGTTGAGATCCGTCCACGTCGGGCAGCCCGGTGGCCCCGAGCCAGCAGAGCGGGTGCTCTGCCGATCTCCCCCGCCCGGCGCCGGGCCAGGGTCGCGACAGGGTGGGACGCAATGTCCAGCGTGGGGCGCAGATGGCGTTGCCCATGCCTTCGCCCCCGGAGCGGGAGGCCTGGCGATGGGGACACCCCGGCGCGGGCTACTCGGCTTCGGGCACGAGGTCGAGCTGGGAGAGCCAGGCGGTGGCCTCGCCGTCGCTCGGCGCTCGATAGTCGCCCCGCGGTGACAGGGAGCCTCCCGATCCCACCTTGGGCGCGTTCGGGATGCAGCTCCGCTTGAACTGGCTCTGCCGGAAGAAGCGGTCGAGGAAGATGCGCAGATAGCCCTTGATCTGTCCGATGTCGTACTGGCGCTGGTCGTCCGGTGGGAGATCGGGCCAGACCCCCTCCTTCCGGTCGCGCCACGCGCAGTAGGCGAGGAAGGCGACCTTCGGCGGCGCATAGCCGAAGCGCAATGTGTAGTAGAGGTGGAAGTCCTGGATCTCGTACGGGCCGATGACGGCCTCCGTGGCCGGGGCGGGATCGGCGGCGCCGGGCTCGACCGGCACCAGCTCCGGGCTGATCTCCGTGGCGAGCACCTCCCGCAGAACCGCCGTCGTCTCCGCGCCGAGCTGCCCGGTGTCGGCCACCCAGCGGATGACATGCTGGATGAGCGTCTTCGGAACGCTCGCGTTCACGGCGTAGTGGGACATGTGGTCTCCCACGCCGTACGTGCACCAGCCCAGGGCGAGCTCGCTGAGATCGCCGGTGCCGACGACGAGGCCGCCGCGCAGGTTGGCCAGCCGGAAGAGGTGGCTGGTGCGTTCGCCTGCCTGCACGTTCTCGAACGTCACGTCGTAGCGCGGCGTGCCCTCGGCGAACGGATGCCCGATGTCGGCCATCATCTGGAGCGCGCTCGGCCGGATGTCGAGCTCGTGCGCGTCGCAGCCGATGGCGTCCATGAGGCGGCGCGCCTGCGACAGGGTGCGGGCGGTCGTGGCGAACCCCGGCATGGTGTAGGCAAGGATGTTGCTCCGGGGCAGGCCGAGGAGGTCCATGGCCTGCGCGCACACCAGCAGCGCGTGAGTCGAATCCAGGCCGCCGGAGACCCCGATGACGGCCCGCGCGATGCCGGCGAACTCCAGGCGCTTGGCCAAACCCTGCGCCTGGATCTGGAACACCTCCAGGCACCGCTGGTCGCGCTCCGCCGCGGCCGAGGGCACGTAGGGGAAGCGCTCGTAGCGGCGCTCGGGCAGCAGGCGCTCCCGTCGGGGCAGCGCCACCGCGGCCGGCACGCTCCGGTAGCCCGCGACCTCGCCGCGATGGAGCTCGACGGCGCGCCCGAAGCTGGTCTGGCGCATGCGCTCCGTCGCGAGTCGCTCCAGGTCGATGTCGGCCACCACGAGCTGCGGCTCGCGGCGGAAGCGCTCCGACTCGGCGAGGAGCGTGCCGTCCTCGTAGATGACGCCATGACCGTCCCACGCCAGATCGGTGGTGGATTCGCCCGGGCCGGCCGCCGAGTAGAGATACGCGGCGAGGCACCGGGCCGACTGGCTCGAGACCAGCCGGTGGCGGAAGTCGGCCTTGGCCACGGTCACGTTCGACGCGGACAGGTTCAGGAGCACGGTGGCCCCGGCCAGGGCCGCGTGGGAGGACGGCGGCACCGGCACCCAGAGGTCCTCGCAGATCTCGACGTGTAGCCGGAGCAGCGGCTGGTCCTCGACCTCGAACAGGAGCCGGCGGCCGAAGGGCACGTCGCGCTGGCCGGCGACGGCGATCGCCTCGCGGATCGCGGTGTGGCCGGGGCTGAACTGCCGGGCCTCGTAGAACTCCCGGTAGTTCGGCAGGTATGTCTTGGGCACAACGCCCAGGACGCGACCCCCGGCGATGACCACCGCGCAGTTGTAGAGCTGGTGGTCGACCACCAGCGGCGCGCCCACGGCGGCGATCAACGGCCAGCCCGCAGAGGCGCGGAGGACCTGGGCGAGGGCCTGATCGACGGCGTCGAGGAGGGCGCGCTGCTGGAAGAGATCGTCGCACGTGTACGCGGACAGCCCCAGCTCCGGGAACACCACGACGGCCACGTGCTGCCGGGCGGCCCGCTCCATGAGCGCGATGGTCTCGGCCGCGTTGAAGGCGGGGTCGGCAACGCGCACGCGCGGCACGGCCACGGCGGCGCGGACGAAGTCGTGGTTGTAGAGGTTGAAGAACTCCTGCCCTGCCTTCACGGCGCCATCCGCCCTGCCGTGCTCATCTCGCCCGGAGTGTAGCACGCGGCCTCTCGCTCGCCCGGGGCGCGGGAGTGGCCAGCGCCGCGATGACGGACCGCGTTGCACAGGACGCCCTGCTCGGCCGGCAGGGTGACGCGATGACCGCGCACCGTGCCCGGGAGCCGCCGGGGCGGGCCCGAGCGTGGCGAGGGGCTGTGCTAGGCTGGCCCGACTCCGGATGGCCACGAGGACGCCCGGTTCCGGAGTGAGACTCGCCGAGGAGCTGCCCCGGGAATGATCGCGATGCTCGTGGCGCCCGGCGGCGGCGCGCCCGCCCCGCGGCCGGATCCCGGGACCCGATGATCCGCGAGGTTCCCGGGCGCCGACCGCGCATCCACCCCGGCGCCTTCGTGGACCCCGCGGCCCAGGTCATCGGCGACGTCTCGATCGACGAGGGGGCCAGCGTGTGGCCCTTCAGCATCCTGCGGGGCGACCAGGACAACTACGTGCGCCTGGGCAAGAACTCGAACGTCCAGGACAACTCCGTATTGCACGTGACCCCGGAGTATCCGTGCATCGTCGGCGACAACGTCACCATCGGGCATCGCTGCGTCGTCCATGCCTGCACCATCGGCAACAACGTCCGCATCGGCATCGGCGCCGTGGTGCTGACAGGCGCAGTGGTGGAGGACGATGCCCAGGTCGGCGCCGGCGCGGTCGTCGCGCCGGGAAAGGTCGTGTCCGCGGGCTGGCTGGTCATGGGGGTGCCCGCTCGGCCCGTGCGGAAGATGAGCGAGGAGGAGCTCGAGGACATCCGCCAGAACGCGCGCGACTACGTGGCGCTGTGGCGGCGGGACTACCAGGCCCCGCAGCCCATCGTCGTCGATCCCCGGTGGCCGTGACGCCCATCCGGCAGCGCGACGGGGTGGCGCGGATGGCCGCGCCCCGCCCCCCCCGGTCCGCTCAGCGCCCGTGGGGCAGGGGATCGGGGCAGGCGACCTGAGCGGTGCACCAGGGGCAGATCCCGGTGGCGTTGCGCCAGTCGCGGGCCACCATGTCGAACACCGAGGCGCGCAGGTCGGGTCCGAGCTCGTCGGTGAAGCGGGTCTGCTCGTCGAGGAAGCGATGGCAGTCTTCCGGGGCGATGCCCTTGCGCGCGCCGAGCTTGGTGAAGGTCTTGCGCAGCAATCCGCGGTAGTCCTCCACGAATGCGAGGAGCTGGACCAGTTCCGACTTGTGGGCGGCCAGCGTTGCCCGCAGATCCGGGGTGAGAAGGCGCGCCGGAGCGGTGATGCGCTGACGATCCCGCGTGAGGCGGAGCTCGACACCGCTCCGGCAGAGGCTCGTCAGGAACGCCGTTGGCCCGCGGTTCATCGCGCGCGGGCGATACAGCGTTCATGCCAGGGGTCCGACCGCAATCGTTTCGACATGTTGCGCCGGCGTTGCGGCGGCCGAGGGATCGGAGTGTAAAGATTCCAAACGGACCGGCTCCGGATGCACGCGTTCACGATATATTCGGGACGCGGTGAGCACGGGAACGGAGCCGGCAAGTGTCAAAGGGCTTGCCAGACCGCGCTCCGCCCGACCCGGGCGGCGCTTGATTTCTGCGGCGCAGCACGCCTAGCATGGCGCGATGCCCCGCCGACCTTCCCCGGACGCCGATCTCGCCGTCCTCGAGCGCATCCAGCGGCGGGTGCTCTGGCTCGCCGCGTGGATGGTCCATCACGCCAACACGCTCCGCCCGAACTCCGATGGGACCAAGATCGGCGGGCACCAGGCCTCGTCGGCGTCGGTGGTGACCTTGATGACCGCGCTGTACTTCCGGTGGCTGCGCCCCGGCGACGTGGTCGCCACGAAGGCGCACGCCTCCCCGGTCTTCTACGCAATCCAGTACCTGCGCGGGCGCCTGTCCGCCGACGATCTCCGCGCCCTCCGCGTATTCGGTGGGCTGCAGGCGTACCCGAGCCGGCGCAAGAACCCCGGCGTCGTGGACCTGTCCACCGGCTCCATGGGCCTGGGCGCGGTGAGCGCGCTGTTCTCGGCCATGGCCGGGCAGTACCTGGCCGACCACGTCGGGCCGCGCCCGCCCGAGCGGTTCGTGGCCATCGTCGGCGATGCCGAGCTGGACGAGGGCAACGTGTGGGAGGCGCTGCTCGAGGACGCCCTTCGCGCGCTGTCGAACGTCATCTGGATCGTCGATCTGAACCGGCAGAGCCTGGACCGCATCGCCCCCGACGTTCGGCGGCACCAGCTCCGCGCGCTGTTCGAGGCCGGGGGCTGGCGCGTCATCGAGCTGCGCTGGGGATCGCGGCTGGCCGCGCTGTTCCGCCGGCCCGGCGGGCGCCGGCTCCGCGCGCGCCTCGAATCGATGCCGAACGAGGAGTACCAGGCTCTCCTGCGATCACCGGCCGGCGCCGTGCGCAAGGCGCTCTCGGCCGCTCGGGGCGGCGAGCCCGACGCCGCCGTTGACACGCTGCTCGCCCCCATCGCGGACGAGGCGGTCGGTGGTCTGGTCGCCGACGTCGGCGGCCACGATCTGCGCGCCATCCTCGGCGCCCTCGCCGCGGCCGAGGCGGACCCGGCTCGGCCCGCGGTCATCATCGCCGACACCATCAAGGGTTGGGGCTTGCCCATGGCCGGCGATCCCATGAACCACGGGGCGCTGCTCACCGCCGCCCAGATGGACGACCTCCGCCGGGTCGTTGGCGTCGCTCCGGGCGAGGAATGGGCGCCCTGGCCGCCGGGCAGTGAGGAGGACCGGCTCGTTCGCTCGCTGCCTCCGCTCTTTGCCGCGCCGGCCGCCGCGCCCGTCGAGGCGGACGTCCCGGCCGATCTCGCCGAGACGTACCCGCCGGAGACCTCCACCCAGGAGGCTTTCGGGCGCGTCCTCGGCCGGCTGGGCCGGCTGCCGCTGGGTGACCGCATCGTGACGATGTCCGCCGATGTCGCGGTGACGACGCACCTGGCGGGCTGGATCAACCGCAAGGGGATCTACGCCGCGCGGCCGCGCCCCTCGTTCTTCGAGGACGTCGCGCAGGCGATGGCGTGGCGGGAGTCCCGGCGCGGCCAGCACGTCGAGCTCGGCATCGCCGAGCACAACCTGTTCCTCGCCCTCGGTGCGTTCGGCCTCACCCGGGAGCTGTCGGGCGAGCTGCTGTTGCCCATCGGGACGCTCTACGACCCGTTCGTCATCCGCGGACTCGACGCCCTCTACCACGCCCTGTACGCGGGCGGGCGCTTCATCGTCGCCGCCACGCCGTCGGGGGTGAGCCTGTCGCCCGAGGGCGGCGCCCACCAGTCGGTGGTGACGCCGGCGATCGGCATCGGACTTCCCGAGATCGTGTATTACGATCCCGCGTTCGGTCACGAGGTCGAGTGGATCCTGCTCGACGGACTCCGCCGGCTGGCCGAGCGGGGCGAGAGCCTCTACCTTCGCCTTTCCACCCGGCCGGTGCGCCAGGACCTCGCGCCGCCGAGGAGCGCGTCGTATCGCGACGCCGTCCTGCGCGGCGCCTACCGGCTGGTGGACGGCCGGGAGGGGCCGGGATGGGACCCCGACGACAACGCCGTGCACATCTTCGCCGCCGGCGTCATGGTGCCCGAGGCGGTCGAGGCCAGTCGGATCCTGCGCGAGCGTGGCGTCTTCGCGAGCGTCTTCGCGGTGACGAGCCCCGACCGGCTGTACCGCGGTCTCCGGGAGCCGCGGCCGTACCTCGAGACGCTCGTCGACGCCGAGGAGGACGGCGTGCCCGTGGTGTCCATGCTCGATGGGCACTCGCACGCCCTGGCCTTCGTCGGATCCGCCCTCGGCGTGTCGCAGGTGGCCCTCGGCGTCGACGCCTTCGGCCAGTCGGGCGCGCGGCGGGACCTGTACCGGCACTACGGCATTGATGCCGGCGCCGCCGTCGAGGGGGCACTCACCCTGCTCGGCCGCCCCAAGCGGTGAGGGGCGCCGACGGCCGGCTCGCCGGGACGGGCCGGCGGCGATCGGGGTCGGCGCGCCGGGGCGCGACCGGACGCGACGCGAACTTCGACGACCACGCCGGTCGCAGAGTGCGCTACCATGAAAAGGCGCCTACTCGTACCCGGGGCGCAGGGTCGCGCCCCGGTCCGAGACCCTCTCCGCGATGGCATCGACCCTTCGCGATTTCCGCGATCCCGTGCCGGCGGCAGGCTCCACGCCTGCGCCGCTTTGCCGCGAGAACGACGATGAGCGCGACCGGAAACGCCGAGAAGTGGGTGAACGAGGTCGCCGACATGACGCGGCCGGCCAGCGTCGAGTGGTGCGACGGCACGACCCGGGAGTACCAGCGGCTGGTCGGCGAGATGGTGGCCGACGGGACGCTGATCCCCCTGAACGAGCGGACCTACCCCGAGTGCTTCCTGCACCGGAGCCATCCGAGCGACGTGGCGCGCACGGAGCAGCTCACGTTCATCTGCACCGGTGAGCGGGAGACGGCGGGCCCGACCAACAACTGGATGGCGCCCGCCGAGGGGCGAGAGCGGGTCGGAGCGCTGCTGCGGGGCAGCATGTCCGGCCGGCGCATGTTCGTCGTCCCGTATCTGATGGGCCCGCCCGGATCGCCGTACAGTCGAGTGGGCCTGATGGTCACCGACAGCGCCTACGTGGTGGCGAGCATGCACATCATGACGCGCGTGGGGCAGGTGGCCCTCGATTCCATGCGCGACGGCGACGACTTCGTCGGCGGCATCCACTCGCTGGGGGACCTGTCGCCCGACCGCCGCTTCATCCTGCACTTCCCGGAGGAGCGCCGCATCTGGAGCGTCGGATCCGGCTACGGGGGCAATGCACTGCTCGGCAAGAAGTGCCACGCCCTCCGCATTGCCTCGTGGGACGGGCGGGACGAGGGGTGGATGGCCGAGCACATGCTGATCCTCGGCGTGGAGGATCCGGAGGGCGAGATCACCTACCTCGCCGCCGCCATGCCGAGCGCCTCGGGAAAGACGAACCTGGCCATGGTGGTCTCGGCCCTGCCCGGGTACCGGGTGTGGACCGTGGGTGACGACATCGCGTGGATCCACCGCGATGCCCAAGGCGGGTTCCGCGCCATCAACCCCGAGCGTGGGTTCTTCGGGGTGGCGCCGAACACGAGCGCAGGGACGAACCCCGGGGCGCTCGCCATGATCCGTTCCCGGACGATCTTCACCAACGTGGCCCTCACGCCCTCCCGGGAGCCGTGGTGGGAGGGCATCGGCACGGAGCCTGCGCCGGGCCTGCGCGACTGGCAGGGGCGCCCGTGGGCGGCGGGCCCGGGCCCGGCCGCCCATCCGAACTCCCGCTTCACGGCCCCCGCCGCGCAGTGCCCGTCCATCTCACCGCACTGGCAGGATCCGGAGGGCGTGCCGATCTCCGGGTTCATCTTCGGCTCCCGGCGCTCCCGCGTCGTGCCGCTCGTGTACGAGGCTTTTGACTGGCGACACGGCGTGTACGCGGGCTCGTCCATGACGACGGAGACCACCGCCGCCATCACGGGCCAGGTCGGTGTCGTGCGTCACGATCCCATGGCCATGCTCCCGTTCTGCGGCTACAACATGGCGGACTACTTCGGGCACTGGCTGGAGCAATCCCGCGGGGTCACCCCGCCCCGGATCTTCCGGGTGAACTGGTTTCGCCGGGACGGCGCCGGACGGTTTCTCTGGCCTGGCTACGGCGACAACGTCCGCATCTTGAAGTGGATGGTCGACCGCATTCACGGTCGGGCCGCGGCGGTGGAGACGCCCATCGGATTCGTGCCAAGCAGCTCCGCGCTCGACCTCGAAGGGCTCGGCGTGCCGCCGGCCCAGGTCGAGGCCGCGCTCGCCGTGGACCGGCCGGGGTGGATCGAGAGCCTCGCGGCGCAGCGCGCCTTCTTCGACCAGTTCGGGTCGCGCCTGCCCGGCGAGATCCTGGCCGAGCACGAGCGGATGGGCCGCCGGCTCGGCGTGGGCTGATCTGGCCCGGGGGGCGGGCGGCGGCGCGCGTCGCGCCGGAGTTGGCAAGCTTCCCGACACCTTGCGGTTCCTCTCCTCTGCCCGGGCGACCCGAAGATCTCGTGAATCAAGTAGTCCAAGGGATTCTCGTTCAAGATCTTTACACTCCGCTCCGGAGGCGGCCGGTACTCCCGATCTATGAGGCGGGGCTGGCGAAGCCTCCAGCGGGGGAGGCGATCCCCGCGGGCAGCGGGCGGGGGGCTGG
>DATKEI010000130.1:0-3820 GCA_035544455.1 Binatia bacterium
CGGCCCGCCCTCGAGGCGCCGTGGAGCGAGTACGAGCAGGAGTACGCCTGGACCGAGGAGCACGTCCGGTCCATGCAGGCCGCCAAGGATCCCGATCGGGTGCTGGCCTCGGTCCTCTTCACCGACATCGTGGACTCGACCAGCCGCGCCGCCGCCATGGGCGACGCGGAGTGGCGGAGGCTCCTGGACCGCCACGACCGGGTGACCCGGAGCGAGGTCGAGGCCTTCCGCGGCCGCCTGATCAAGTCCACCGGCGACGGCATCCTGGCCACGTTCGACGCGCCCACCCGGGCGCTCCGGTGCGCGATCGGGCTCCTCGAGCGCCTGCGCCAGATCGGGCTCTCGATCCGCGCGGCGGTGCACACGGGCGAGATCGAGCTGCGGGGCGAGGACGTCGGCGGGATCGCCGTCCACATCACGTCGCGGGCCCTGGCCGAGGCGGGCGAGGGGCGGGTGGTCGTGAGCCGGACCGTCCGCGATCTGGCGACGGGGGCGGACCTGACCTTCGCTCCCCTGGGCTCGGTCGGCCTCCGGGGCGTCCCCGGCGACTGGGACCTGTTCGAGGTCTCCGGCGGCTGAGCGCGATGAGTTCCCGCGTCCGGGTCCGTCGTATGAGACGGAACGCAGCGAAGAAGGGACGGTCATGACGCACGGACCTTCGATCGCGGAGCTACGCGATCGATTCACGGGGAGGGTGATCGGCCCGGAGGACCCCGTCCGGCTCGCCGCGATCAAGGCCCGGTACTACCCGACGAACCTCTTCCGGCTCAACCAGAACGTCCCGCCCGACCGGAGCGAGGTCACGCGACCCTGACGTTCACCTGCTCACCGGGGGAGAGACAGGCCACCTCGGTCATCCGGTGGGTGTGCCGCACGGCGACCCGCTCGCCGCCGGGCATCTCCAGCTCGTTGAGGCAGTGCGAGTACCCCTGCGTGTCCGGCTGGCAGTTCTCGTCGCTCAGCACGGTGGCCACGGCGGGCACGTCGCCCAGGTCCCCGCGCAGCAGCACGACGTGAACCGGGCCGTCGGGGCTCGAGGCGCGCGCGGGCTCCGTCGCCGAGACGACGACGGTCCGCAGCCCGGCCTCCGCCACGAGCGGCTCGGCCTCCTCGACCGCCGGCCGCTGACTCAGGGCGACCACCGCGAGCGCGGCTCCGATGACCCCCCAGACCGCGACCATGCCCCATATCCAACGTCCCATCTTGCCCTGCATATCGACTCCTTCATCCGTGATCGGTCGTCGCGCGCGAGGCGCGCCTCTCCAGGGATCGTCGGCATCCGAGGCGCCGGGAACGGGGGCCGAACGTCACCCTCCGTCCGGGACCTTGGGACGGCGACCCGCGCGCGGCGATGCTCGCGTACCCTGGGCAGGTGACGGAGAAGGCAGCGCCCGAGCCGGTTCGGGCCGCCGAGATCATCGCCGCCACGTGCCTGGCCACCGACCTCGGCATGGGGTTCCCGTTCGAGCACGGCCTGCACGGCACCCTCATGGCGATGAGGCTCGCAAACGCGCTCGACGTCGGGCCCGAGGTCGAGACCCAGACCTACTTCGCGAGCCTCCTGATGTACTCGGGCTGCACCACCGACGCCGACATCGCGGCTCGGATCTTCGCGGGGAGCCGGACCGATCACCTCACGCCCGCGCAGTTCGGATCGTCGAGGGAGGCCGTGGCCGGCGTCGCGCGCTCCCTCCCTCCGTCCGGGGTGGGCCCGCCCCGACGCGCCTACGAGATCGCCCGGCGCATCGTGCCGGCCGTCAGGTTCGTGCGGCCGCACTTCACGGCCCTCTGCGAGGTGGCGGAGATGATCGCCGAGCGGCTCGGCCTCCCCCCCGACGTGCACGGCCTCTTCGCCTTCCTCACCGAGCGATGGGACGGCAAGGGGATGCTGAGACGCGCGGGGGGCGAAGAGATCCCCCTGCCGATCCGCATCGTCCAGGTGGCTCGTGACGCCGCCTACCAGCGCGTCCTCGGCGGCGACGACCGGGCGGTTGAGGTGGTCCGTCGGCGCGCCGGGCATGCGTTCGACCCCCACATCGCCGCTCGCTTCGTGGAGGAGGCGCCCGAGATCCTCGCCGCGGCCGACGCGCCCGCGTCGGCGTGGGAAGGCGTCCTCGCCGCGGAGCCCCTCCCTTGGCTCACGCTGGAGCAGGAGGGGGTCGATCGCGCGCTCGCCGCCATCGGCGACTTCACCGATCTCGTCGCGCCGCACCTCTCCGGTCACTCGAGCGGGGTGGCCGAGCTGGCTGCGACCGCCGCTCGCATGTGCGGGTTCGACGAGTCCGACGTGAGGCTGACGCGGCGGGCCGGGCTCGTGCACGACGTGGGCCGCGCGGCGATCCATCCGCGCGTCTGGCAGAAGCCCGAGGCACTGACGGTCGACGAGTGGGAGCAGGTCCGGCTCCACGCCTACCACGGGGAGCGGGTCCTCCTCCGTTCGCCCCTCCTCGCCTCGCTGGCGGAGGTGGCCTGCGCGCACCACGAGCGGCTCGACGGGAGCGGGTACCACCGCAGGGTGTCGGCCGCCTCCCTCTCCCGCCCCGCGCGCCTCCTCGCCGCGGCCGACGCGTTCCACGCGATGTGCGAGCCTCGGCCGCACCGCGCCGCCATGTCGCCGCAGCAGGCGGCGGAGGTCCTCGGCGAAGAGGCGCGCGCCGGTCGCCACGACTCCGAGATGGCCGCCGCGGTGATCGAGGCCGCGGGACAGCCCGCCCCGCAGGTGGAGCGCCCGGCCGGGCTCACCGAGCGCGAGGTCGAGGTCGTCGGGCTCCTCGCCCGCGGCCTCCAGACGAAACAGGTGGCCCGCAGGCTCGCCATCTCGGTCAAGACGGCCGACCGCCACATCCAGAACGCCTACCGGAAGATGGGGGTCTCGACCCGCGCCGCGGCCACCATGTTCGCCATGGAGCACGGCCTCGTGCCCACCTGAGGTCCCTGGGGAGAACTCCCGATTCCCCACCGCCCCGACCGCCCCTACCGTCGGTCCCACACGGAGACGCGTGAAGGAGGCGACGGCGATGAGCGCTACCCACACGGAACGGATCGATACCCTCGTGATCGGCGGCGGCCAGGCCGGTCTCGCGGTCGGGCACCACCTGGCACGACTCGAGGTTCCGTTCCTGATCCTCGATGCCCGAGAGCGCGTCGGCGACGCGTGGCGGCAGCGCTGGGACTCGCTGCGGCTCTTCACCCCCAACCGGTTCAACGGACTCCCCGGCATGCGCTTCCCGGGGCCCGGCTGGGGGTTCCCCAGCAAGAACGAGTTCGCCGACTACCTCGAGAGCTACGCCCAGCGGTTCGAGCTGCCGGTGAGGACGGGGATGCGGGTGGACCACCTGACCCGGGACGGAGATCGCTTCGTCGCGACCGCCGGGGGTCGGTCCTTCGAGGCCGAGAACGTGGTCATCGCCATGTCCTCTTGGCAGCGACCCCGGGTACCGGACTTCGCATCCGACCTGGATCCGCGGATCCTCCAGCTTCATGCCGCCGACTACCGCAACCCCGGCCAGCTCCAGGAGGGAGAGGCCCTCGTGGTGGGGGCGGGCAACTCGGGAGCGGAGATCGCCCTCGAGCTTGCGGGGAGCCGCCGCGTATGGCTGTCGGGCCCCGACGTCGGACATCTCCCGTTCCGGCCCGAGAGCCTCGTCGGGCGGGTGCTCATGCCCTTCGTCGGTCGGGTCCTCTTCCATCGGGTGCTCACGACCAGCACCCCGATCGGGAGGAGGGCCCGCCCCAAGATGCTGGCGAAGGGCGACCCCCTGATCCGGATCAAGCCGAAGGACCTGGCGGCGGCGGGCGTGGAGCGGGTGCCGCGAACCAT
>DATKEI010000131.1:0-26375 GCA_035544455.1 Binatia bacterium
GAGCCCCTCGAGATCGTCCAGGGCGCGAATCACCGCGTCGCCCGGGCAGCACCCGCCGCTCGCGCGCGCACCGGGCGCCAGCCACACGTGCGGCATGCCGAGACCCCGCGCCCCCGCCATGTCGCGGCGAAGGGAGTCCCCCACGAAGACGGCATCCGCAGGCGCGACACCCAGCGCATCGAGGGCGGCCCGAAAGATGCGCGCGTCGGGCTTGCCGCACCCCACCACCTCCGAGTCCACCACCGCCGAGAACAGGTCGCGGATCCCGCATTCCTCGCACACCGCCTCGAGGTTGCCATAGAAGTTGGACACGATGGCGAGCTGATAGCGCCGGGCGAGAGCGGACAGCAGCGGCCGCCGGCTGCGCGCCCGCCCGATCGCGTCTTCTGAAAAGCGCCTCGCGATCCCGCGCGCGCGCACGTCCACGCCGATCCCGAGCGCCCCGTGCAACCCGCTCACCAGCCGCTCCGCGGTCCCGGTGAGGCCGAGGCGCCGCGGCACCGTCCCGACGAGGGCGTCGTCGGCCGCGTAGAACGCGGGATCGAATCGCTCCGCGGAGATATCGAGACCCGACAATTGGTAGAACCCGAGCATGCGCTCCTTCCAGGCCACGCCGTCGGCGTCGAGGGTGCCTCCGAAGTCGAGCAGGATGGCCCGGCACCCGGACGCGAGCCCGGCCGCGCGTTCGACGGGCGCCTCGCGCACCTGATGTCCGTTCCTCACTGACTCCGGGCGATGAAGGCCGGGCGTCCACACCCGGGGGGCTCGGACACCCGGACCCGCCCCGGGCGCGGCCGCGTTACTCGTCGCCGGCGATGAACTGCTCGAGCCGCGTCCGCGCCACGTCATCCGCCCACTGTTCCGGCGGCGACTTCATCAGGTAGGCCGACGGTGCCAGCAGGGCGCCCTTGATCCCGCGGTCCATCGCGATCTTGCAGGAGCGGATGGCGTCGATGACCACCCCGGCCGAGTTCGGCGAGTCCCAGACTTCGAGCTTCAGTTCCACGTTGATGGGCTGGTCGCCGAAGCCCCGCCCCTCCAGCCGGATGTGCGCCCACTTGCGGTCGGCCAGCCACGGAACATAGTCGCTGGGGCCGATGTGGATGGCGTCGTCCGGCATCTCGTGGGCGAGCTGGGAGCGGACGGCGTCGGTCTTCGAGATCTTCTTTGACTGCAGGCGCTCGCGCTCCAGCATGTTGTAGAAGTCCGTGTTGCCGCCAACGTTGAGCTGGCTCGTGCGGTCGAGCTGCACGCCGCGGTCCATGAAGAGCCGGGTGAGCACGCGATGCACGATGGTCGCGCCGAGCTGGGACTTGACGTCGTCGCCGACCACCGGCAACCCCCGCTCCTCGAAGCGGCGCCGCCAGTAGGACTCCTTGGCGATGAAGACCGGGATGCAGTTCACGAAGCCGCAGCCGGCGTCGAGGATCTGCTCCACGTACCACTTGGTCGCCATCTCGCTGCCCACGGGCAGGAAGTTCACGACGACGTCGGTCCGCGTCTCGCGCAGGATCCCGGTGATATCGGCGGTGGAACCGGGGGCCTTGGCAATGACCTGCGAGAGGTAGTGCCCGAGGCCGTCGTGGGTCATGCCCCGGTGGACCGGGACCCCCAGCCGGGGCACGTCGGCAAACCGCACGGTGTTGTTCGGCGGGCTCCAGATGGCCTCGGACAGGTCGGTGCCGACCTTGCGCGCGTCCACGTCGAAGGCGGCGGAGAACTCGATGTCGCTGACGTGGTAACCGCCGAGGCGGGGGCGCATCAATCCCGGGATGAACCGGTCGTCGGCCACCGGGCGGTAGTAGTGAACCCCCTGCACCAGCGCCGAAGCGCAGTTGCCGACCCCGATGATGGCGACGCGAACTGAACCCACCGCTGAGCCTCCTTGTCGGGCGCTGGAGCGCCGGCCCATGAGCCTTCATCTCACACGGCCCCGGACAACTTGCGAAGTATATCACAAGAGCCGGGCCGGTCCGGCGCGGCCGCGCCGCGCGTTCACCGTGCGGCGCCGATGATAGACTAGCGGGCGCCGGACGCCCTCCCATGATCGCCATCTCGCGCACTGGCCACTTCCTGCGTCACCTGGTCCGGCAGTCGTGCCGGCGGCCGCTCCTCACCGTCGCCCTCTCCCTGGTCTTCGCCGTGCTCGGCGTGTGGTACTCGCTCCACGCCCTGACGTTCCGCACGGCGACCCAGGACATGTTGCCCCGCGACGCCCCCTACGTCCTCAAGTGGAACGAGTACAAGCGCGAGTTCGGCGAGATCGAGGACCTCGTCATCGTCATCGAGGCCCGCTCATTCGAGGCGGCTGCCGTCTATGCCGACCGCCTCGTGCGCACCCTCAAGGACTCGCCGGTGACGTTCCCCCGCGCCGCCTACCGGGTGGACCCCCAGCAGTTCGAGGGCCGGGGGCTCCTCTACCTGTCGATCGACGCGCTCGGGCAGATCCGCGACACCATCCTCGACTACCAGGAGCTCCTCGACAGCTTCGCCGGCGACCCCAGCCTCGCCCAGCTGCTGGAGGCGGTCAACGCCCAGCTCGGGTCCGCCTTCGTCTCCAGCATGTTCGACCTCGGGCTCGAGGACGACCAGCGCCAGGCGGTGGATACCCGGTTCCTCGGCATCATCCTCGAGCAGATCGAGGCCCGCCTGCAGCGGCCCACCCCCTACCGCTCCCCGTGGGGTCCGCTCTTCTCCTTCGACGACCAGGCCTCGGCCGACGCCGGGTATTTCCTCTCCGAGGACAAGAGCCTGCTCTTCGTCCTGGTCGAGACCCCCCCGGGCGAGAAGGGAAGCTTCACCGGCGACCGCGCCGCCATCGACACCATCCGGGCCGCCATGGCCTCGCTCCAGGCGGACTACCCGACCGTGCAGGCCGGGGTCACCGGCGGGCCCGCCCTGGCCAACGACGAGATGATGGCGGCCTTCCGCGACGCCAAGATCGCCAACTATCTCGCCTTCGCCCTGACCCTGCTCGGAATCTGGATCGCCTTCCGGCAGGTGGTCAAGCCCGGCCTTGTGGTGATCGTCCTGACGGTCAGCCTGGGATGGTCGATGGGTCTCATCACGCTGACCGTCGGCCACCTCACGCTGTTCTCGGTGATGTTCATCTCGATCGTCGTGGGCATCGGGATCGACTACGGGCTGTATTTTCTCTTCCGGTACGAGGAGGAGATCTTCCTCGGGCGGAACCTCGGGGAGGCGCTGGGGCTGACCGCGGCCAGGAGCGGACCGGGGATCGTCATGAGCGCGCTCACGGCGGCGGGGACCTTCTACGTCCTCCTCCTCACCGACTTCCGGGGCATCCAGGAGCTCGGCTTCATCTCCGGGAGCTCGATCCTGCTGGCGTGCCTGGCCATGCTCACGACGCTGCCCGCCCTGATCATGCTGCTGGATCGACGGCACGCCGACCGCCCGCGCGAGCAGACGCCCCGGGCGCACCAGCTCGAGCGGGTGCGGGTGCCGTTGCTGGAGAAGATCAGCGAGTACCCCCGAAGCATCCTGGCCGCGGCCGGGGTCGCCACCGCCGCCGCCATCTGGGCGGTCCCGCACGTCGGCTTCGACTACAACCTGCTGAACCTGCAGGCGCCGGGCACCGAGTCGGTAGCGTGGGAGCGCCGCATCCGGGCCAGCACGGGCCGGTCCGGAGCCTACGGCCTGGCCTCCGCCGACACCCTCGAAGAGCTCCGTCGCAAGCAGCAGGCGTTCGAGCGGCTCCCATCCGTCTCCGAGGTGGACTCCGTGCTGCGCGTGATCCCCGACGGGCAGGCCGAGAAGATCGAGGTGATCCGGACCTTCGCCCCGCTGGTGGCCAACGTACGGATCGGCCGCTCGCGCCCGGCCGACTTCGAGCGGCTGACGCGGGCGCTCCTTGGCCTCAAGCGGCGGTTCGACCTCGCTGCCGCCGAGGCGCCAAGGGGTCTTCCCCCCGAGATCGAGACGATCCGCAAGCAGATCGATGCCGTCCTGGCCCGCCTCGGGTCGACGGACCGCGGCCTGAGGCAGTCGTCACTCAACTACCTCCAGGCCCAGCTCTACCGGGACTTCGTCAACAAGTTCCATACCCTGCAGCGAAACCTCAACCCCAGGGCCATCGGCCTCACGGACGTGCCGGAGGACCTGCGCGCGCGCTACGTGGGCAAGGATGGACGACTGCTGCTCCAGATCCATCCCCGCGTGGACATCTGGGAGCGCGCAGGAGCCGAGCGGTTCGTGAGCGAGCTGCGCTCGGTGGACCCCACCGTGACCGGGGCGCCGGTCATCACCTACGAAGCCATCACCCTGATGGAGCGGGCCTACCAGCAGGGCACCATCTTCGCCTTCTTGCTCGTGGCGGGGCTGACGTTCCTGGTGATTCGCCGCATCCGCGAGACCGCGCTCGCCCTTCTCCCGCTCGTGCTCGGCCTGCTCTGGACGGTGGGCCTCATGCACGTCTTCGGGCTCCGCTTCACCCTGGCCAACGTGTGGGGCCTGCCCCTGATCATCGGAGCGTCCGCCGAGTTCGGTCTCAATGTCGTCATGCGCTACCTCGAGGGCCGCGAGCACGGCGGACCGCTGGTGGCGCGGAGCACCGTGATGGCGGTCGCGCTCAGCGGCATCACGACCATGGTCGGCTTCGGCAGCCTCATGGTCGCCGACCACCGCGGCATCTTCGGTCTCGGGCTGCTGCTCACCATCAGCGCCGCCTGCGGGCTGGCGGCGTCCCTGGGGGTCCTGCCGGTGGTGCTGCGCCTGCTGCCGGCGCGGAGCGCGGGGACGCACGCCGCCAGCGAGGCGGTGTCGCGCTCTCCGGCGACCTGAGGCCGGCGTGGCGACATCTCTCCTCCGAGCCGGAAGCGGCCCAGCGCACGCAGCGCCAGGGGCGTTTCAGCGCACCCTCTTCCTCCACCCGCCGTCGGCCGACGGGTTCGACGGCGGGGCCGGGGCACGGTACCAGGCGCGGCGCGAGATCCGATCGTTCTGGTATCCGACCTGGCTCGCCCATCCCGCCGCGCTGGTACCCGGGTCGCGGCTGGTCGACGCCCCGCCTGACGGCCTGACCCTGGACGACGTCCGGCCCCTGGCCCGCGAATACGAGCTGTGCGTCATCCACACGAGCACGCCGTCGTTCGCCTCGGACGCGCGGGTGGCGGGCGCGCTGAAGGACGCGAACCCTGCGCTCGCCATCGGCATGGTGGGGCCCGCGGTCGGGGTCGCGCCCGATGCCTCCCTGCGGGGCGCGCCGGCGGTGGACTTCGTCACCCGCGGCGAGTTCGACCTGACCATCCAGGAGATTGCGCAGGGGCGTCCGCTGGGGCGGGTGGCCGGGGTCAGCTTCCGGAGCGGGGCCGGGGTGGCGCACACGCCGGACCGCCCCCCGCTCGAGAACCTCGACGCCCTGCCCTTCGTCACACCGGTGTACAAGCGGGACCTGACCGTCGAGCACTACGCCATCGGATACCTCCGCCATCCCTACGTCTCGCTCTACACCGGGCGCGGCTGCCGGTCGCGCTGCACCTTCTGCCTGTGGCCCCAGACGGTGGGAGGCCAGCGCTACCGCACGCGCAGTCCCGAGCACGTGGCGGAGGAGATGGCGCTGGCGCAGACCCTGTTCCCCCAGGTGAAGGAATTCTTCTTCGACGACGACACCTTCACCGATGACGGTCCGCGCGCCGAGGCCATCGCGCGCCGCCTCAGGGCGCTCGGCATCACGTGGTCGGTCAACGCCAAGGCCAACGTGCCCTACGAGACCCTCAAGGTCCTCCGCGACGGCGGCCTCCGGCTGCTCCTGGTGGGGTACGAATCCGGCAGCCAGACCATCCTGAACAACATCAAGAAGGGAATCCGGCTGGACCGGGCCCGCCAGTTCGCGAAGGACGCCCGCCGGGCTGGCATCGCGGTGCACGGGACCTTCATCCTCGGTCTGCCGGGCGAGACGCGCGAGACGATCCAGGAGACTATCCGCTTCGCCTGCGCGGTGGAACCGGACACGCTCCAGGTCTCGCTGGCCGCGCCGTATCCGGGCACCGCCCTCTACGAAGAGGCGGCGCGCCACGGCTGGCTGGAGAGCGACGCGCTCGTCGATGGCGCCGGCGTGCAGGTGAGCGCCCTCGGCTACCCGCACCTGCCGCGCAGCGAGATCTTCGACTCGCTCGAGACCTTCTACCGGCGCTTCTACTTCCGCCCGCGCAAGATGGTGTCGCTCGGCGCGGCCATGCTACGCGATCGCGCCCTGCTGGGGCGCCGCCTTCGCGAGGGGCGCGACTTCCTGCGCTTCCTCGCCGCCCGGCGCCGGCGCGCACCGGACCGCAGCCCCGACGCGCCTCGCTAGTCTCCCAGTCGAAGGTTCGTCGACTGGCGGCGCCGGGTGAGGTGACTCCCCGCGGGACCGTATCTTCTGCGGATCGCCGAAGCCACCCACCACCCATCTCGTGGCCCCAGTGAGTGCCGTAGCGCTCCCGCGTTACAGGCGTGTCCCGCGGGGAGGACCCCCACCCCGCCCGGCGCGTTGTCGGCACATCAACAGGTCGGGCTAAAACGTATCGGGGGCGGCGGCGACCTTCTCCAGATCCGGGCGCGTGTAGGAGCCGAGGCTTCGGAAGTCGAGATCGACGTAGTTCTGCACCCACCGCATCGCAACCTTGTAGGACTTCCAGTAGCGGACCTCGGCCTGGGCGTAGGCGGCGCGGCTCCGATCGTCGGAAGCGGTCGCCTTGAGCCGGGCCAGGATGTCCTCCGTCTCCTCCTTGAGGAGCCGTTTGACCAGCGCCTCGTCGTGGACGGTCCCGTCCTGCGCGCGGGCGGCGTGGCGGATGCGCTGCCCGATCTGGGCCACCGACATGCGGCCGGTGGCCAGGTCCTCCATGAGCGCGGGGTGGATCCCGGGCTTGCCGGCCAGGCTGTCGATGCCCTTGGCCCCGCGCCCGTTCAGCCATCCCTCGAGATACTCCACCACCATCCGCGCGTTCCGCCGCGTGCCCTCCACCGTGATCGGCCCCGCCGGCACCTCGATGCGGACCGGGAAGCGCTCCGGATCCATCGCCTCCGGTAGCGGCCGGGCGCCCGCAGCGTGCAAGCGCTTGAAGGGCTCGGCCGCCGTCTTCATGTGAAAGATGTGGGCGACCCAGGCGCGGATGAAGCCCTGCTGAGCCTCCCACTCCTTGTCGGCGCGAATCGCCTCGCCCGCCACCCGGTTCACCGCGGGGTCGGGATTCGGCAGCGCCGTCGCCATCCCGCCGATGGGAACGGCCCCGCGCCGGAGGCAGATGGCGACCAGCCGGCGGAAGATGTCGGCGAGGAACGGCGTGGTCTTGATGTCGACCCCGAAGCGGTCCGGCCACACCGAGCGGGGGTCGGCCATGACGAACTCGAAGATGCTCGCCTTGAGGTCCCAGCGAGCCGCGTTCAACCCGCCCGCGTACGGCCCGAGGGCGTGCAGCATCTCCTCCATCTGGTACACGGCGGGCAGCGACTCGACCAGCGGGATGGCGCTGATCGTGGCGGGGCCGAGGAACGGCAGGCACGCGCGGCTCCGGTCGAAGAGGTCGCGATACCAGACGCATTCCTCGGCCGCCTCGAGCTTTGGCAGGTAGAAGTAGATCCCCTGCTCGCGCTGGGCCTGGGCGCGGCCGGCGTAGAAGAGGGTGAGCGCGGTTCCCAGGATGGCAGCGGGAATCGGCTGCCCGTCCACCCGGAAGTCGGGCTCGTCGAGGTGCAGGCCGCGCTCCCGGTGCATGAAGAACGGCAGGTCGCCGTCGGCGATCTTGTACGTGCGGTTCCGCTCCCGGTCCTCGTGCACGAGTTCGCGGTTCACCGCGGCCAGCCGGTTGTGGGCCGCGCGCACGGTGTCGACCAGCCGGTGGCCGGCCGAGTCCTCGTCGTCGTCGAGGTCGCCCTCCGCCCGCTCGCCCTCCGGTCCGGGATTGAGGGCGTTGATGAACATGCTCGTGATCGAGCAGGGACCGGAGATCTCGATGCCGGGCCGCCGCAGGTCGGCGGGGACGGTCGGGACCGTCCAGGCCTCGGTCGTGATCGCGCTCCGCGGCGCGGGCCCGGGCGGGATCCCATCGGCGAGGGCCCGGCGCAGGACGCCCGCGCGCCGGTCGATCAGGGCCCGCGCGCGGGGCGTGAGCGCGTCGTGGAGTCCGACCACGTAGTCGAGGAACTCAGGGGTGAACAGGCTGGCAGCGCCCTCCACGGGGGAGAAGGCCACGCGTTGAGCCGGGGGTACGCCGCGGCCGGGTGGTGCGGTCATGGTCGATCATCCGTCCTTTCCGGGATTGCCGGCTCGTTCTCGCACGCGGTCGGTACCCTGTCAAGAACGCGCGCCGTGGCGCGGGGTCCGACATGGGTCCCCTGCCGAGGGTGAAATCCATCGGCGACAGGTGGGCCTCCCGTCCGAGCCAGTAGCGCTCGATGCCGAGCACGCGGACCCCGAAGCGGGCCAGCGGTACCCGCTGGACGCCCTTGTACTCGCGTGGTGGCACCTCCCCGTCGGTCAGCGCCACCTTGGCGGGCTCGCTCACGGCCGTCGCGCCCCGAGGGCGGCAGATCTCCGCCGAGGGCCCGAGCGGCCGGACCGCCGCCGCGATCAGCGCGGTGAGCAGGAGCACCCGCGCCACCGCCGCGCCCTGGTCCCCCCCGCGCAGCGTCAGGCCATCAGGGGCGGTCGGGCCCCGACCGGCGCTCCTCGCGCCGGGCGGCCTCGTGCATGCGGCGATAGCCCCGGCGCAGCCAGCGCAGCGCCCGCAAGACGTCGGTCGGCTCCGCCACCCGGCACTCGACCCAGCCTCGCGCGGCGAAGCGGCGATGCGGGGTGACACCCTCGGTGCCGAGCGCCTGGCGCTGGCCCTCCGGATCGAGGCGGACCCACAAGTCGGAGTCGCCTGGGCGCAGAGGAAAGCACGCGAACAGCTGCGCGCCCACGAAGTAGCCCCAGCGCCCGAACATCGGCGCGATCCTGACGCCCGGCCAGCTTCCCACCGCCCGGTTGATGGACGCCGCCACGCCGCTGCCGCCACGGGAGAGGGTTCGGCGCGTGCGCCGGCCCTTGCCCAGCCCGCGGACCCGCGAGCTCACGGAAAGTGGTGCCGGCTGATGTGCAGGTGGACGCCGTGGGAGGACTTCGGCCCCACCGTGATCTCGTTGGCCCCCAGCAGCATGGCGGTCCGCGCGGCCTCGAGCCGCTGGGCGAGCCCGCCCATGTCGGGCGCCACCATCGAGAGGGCAACCAGCCCTTCCAGGCCGCCGACCTCGGAGGCCGGCACCATGAGCAGGGTGCCACCCCCCGCCCAGCCGAGCATGGCCCGCGCCCCGCCGTTGATGGCGACTTCTGGCAAGGCGAAGAGGTCCTGGTAGTTCCGGGCCGTGCCCTGGGGATCGGCGCAGCCAATGACGAGGCGCTTGATGCGCACCGGAGAATCGGGCAGCGGCCCGGCGGGCGCCGGCGTGGCCAGCTCGACGAGGACGCCGTGACCGGCGCGGGGGTGGAGGAAGGCGATGCGCCCGGCCAGCCCGGGGCGAGGGCGCTCGTCGAGAAGGCTCACGCCGCGCGCGCGCATGACGTCGAGCGCAGCGTCCACGTCGGGGCTCTCGAAACACACGTGGTGCAGCCCCTCGCCGCGCCTGGCCAGGAAGCGCGCCACGCCCGTGCTGGCGTCGATGGGCTCGATGAGCTCGACCTCGCTCTCGCCGGCGGCGAGGAGCGCGGCCCGCACTCCCTGATCCGGGATCTCGGCCTCCCGCACCACGGGCAAGCCGAGGGTGTCGCGCCAGAAGGTGTAGCCAGAGGCGAGGCGCTCGACCACCACACCCACGTGATGGATCTTCGTCACCACCACGGCGTCGCTCATGCGGCCGCTCGTCCTTCGCACCGGTATCTCGACCGAGGCCTGGTCACGAGCCTTCACCCTAGCGGACCGCCCCGCCAAATTCAAGGACCTCAGGGGTTCGCGGCCACCGTGAAGCGTATCGTCCCCTCCGTGATGTGCCCGTCGGCGGCGAGCACTCGCCAGCGGATCGCGTGGGCGCCGGGCCCCAGCGGAGGGAGAAGTGCCGTCAGGCGATCGGGGCGCGCCGCCTCCCCCGGCTCGTCGGGGGCGATGGTCAGGGGCACCGGGCGCCTGTCCGGCCCGATCAGGCTGAGCCGGCTCAGCCGCCGCTCGATCTTGCTGTTGAAGCGGATGCGGACGGCGCGGGGCGCCGGCGAAACACGGGCGCCGGCAGCGGGCTCGGACTCGACGACGAGGGCATGAGCCATCGCCGTCCGGGCCCCCGGCGCCCCCATCGTCGCGATCACAGCCGCCAGCACCAGAGCGGCGGGGATCCGCCGGCGCACTGGCGAGCGGGATCTCACCGGCTCAGCGCCAGTCGTCGAGCACCAGGTCCGCCGGATCCTCCTCGGGGATCTGCTTGCCGCGCTTCATGCGGATCATGGTGAAGTCGATCCGGTAGCCCCGGTCCAGCAGGCCCTGGTAGGCCGCCCAGTACGCAGTGGACACCGGCGCAACCACGCGCGGGACCTGGAGGCCCAGGGCGACCTCCTCGACCGCGCCGAGGAGGACCTGGAAGTGCTCGGGGCGGCGCTGGGCCGGATCGATGGCCAGGAACTTCACGTAGACCGCCCCGTGGGGCGCCTCGCTGACGCCGGGCACGTGGTACAGAGCAAACCCCACGACGCTGCGCCCCTTCTCGAGGATGAGGGTATCGCCGAGGGCGAGGCCGTCGACGATCTCGATCTCCTTGGCCACGTCCATTCCGCGCAGGATCGCGTTGGTCACGCGACGGAGCTTCGCCAGCGCCGCCTTCTTCCGCGTCTCCTCGAGGGTGGAGAAGCGCACCACGCTCACCGCCGGCCGGGCCGCCTTGCTGGCCGGCGCCGCCTCGCGCCGATCGAGCGCGCGAGCGGTGATGACCACGAGGTGCTGCGGGCGGTACCCGAGCTTCTGGTAAAACATGAGGTGCCGCGGGCTGTGGGAATACGTCGCCACGCCCTGCAGCGTGGAGTGGTTCTCCTCGAAGAACCCGTCACAGGCCAGGAGGAGCTGCTGGCCGATACGCTGGTTCTGGTAGTTCGGCAGCACCGCCACCGGACCCACCAGCCCCAGCGAGCCCCACATCACGGCAAGGGCCGCCCCCACCAGCTTGCCCTCGCCCTCTTCGGCGACGAAGCAGCCCCAGGGCTCCATGAGCCAGCGGTGATGCACGTACTGCGCGCCGCCGAAGACCTGCCGGGGCCGCGATCCCATCTGACGCTCGAACAGGTCGCCGAACGCCTGCTCGATCACCTCCCGGACCTTGGCCAGGTCGCCCTTCCGCACGCGGCGGATCTTGATGAGCGGACTGCGGCCTTGCGAGTCGAGCCCCGGCCGGTCCACCGTGGCTCTCATGATCAGGCAGAGAGCCCTGCCAGATCCTCGATGAGCGTGATCACCCCGGAATGATCGAGACCGCCCTGGCCGCGCACGCGCAGGGCATTGAAGAGCTCCTGCACCACCGAGGTCGCGGGCAGGGGCACGCCGAGCGCGCGGGAAGCCTCCATGATGAGCCCGAGATCCTTGTAGTGAAGGTCGATCTTGAAGCCCGGCTTGTAGCTTCCGGCCAGGTAGTTCGGCGTCTTCTGCTCCAGGCACCTGGACGCCGCGAGACCGCCGCCGAGCGCCTTGAGCGTCAGCTCCCGGTCGAGCCCGGCCTTCCGGGCCAGGGTGAGGGCCTCGCCGAGAGCGGTCAGGTTGATGGCAACGATGATCTGGTTGGCCAGCTTCGTGAAGCCACCCGCTCCGAGCGGCCCGAGATGGGTGATCGTCTTACCCATGGCCTGAAACACGGGCAGGGCCGCCTCGAAGTCCGCCTTGTCGCCCCCGACCATGATCGAGAGGGCGGCATCGATGGCTCCCTTCTCCCCGCCCGACACTGGCGCGTCGAGCATTCGCACGCCCCTGTCCCCGAGCGCCTTGCCCACCTTCTGGGACACCAGGGGCGAGATGGTCGACATCTCCAGGAACAGGAGGCCCCGGCGTGCCCCGTCGAGAATGCCGTGCTTGCCCAGCGCCACCAGCTCGACGTCAGGCGAGTTCGGGAGCATGGTGACCAGGACGTCGACCTGAGAAGCCACCTCTCCCGCCGAGGCGGCCGAGCCGGCCCCTGCGGCGATCAGTTCCTGGACGGGCCCCGGGCTCCGACTGTGTACGACCAGTGAATAGCCCGCCTTGAGAAGATTTTTCGCCATGGGCCGACCCATGATACCAAGCCCAATGAAACCAACGGTTTGCGCCATCTTTAGCCTCGCGGGAAGGGGTGGGGGGACAACTTGTCCCAGTGAATTAGCACATGGGATCGCCAGCCGTCAACGGAGAACTCTCATTCACGACGCGGAACGGCGCGTTGCTGACGCCGTTCCGGGACCGAGGGTACCTACGGAGCGGTCAGCGAGGGCCCTGAGCCGGGACGCTGCGGGGGGGAGAATCAGCCCCCCATGAACTGGCCGAGCAGGGTGATTCGCTCGCCGCCCAGGAGGGCCGAGTCGAGGTCATAGCTGACACCCAGCACCGCGTCGTTCACGAACACTTCGATATGCTCGCCGAGCTCGCGCCGGTCGGGGCTCCAGAGAGCCGCCTCCAGCTCCGGGAAGCGCCGGCTGAACCGCCGGAGTAGAGTCCGCACGGTGTCCCCGGGCACGAGGTCTTCGTCGAACCGCCTGGTACCGGAGCCGTCCCCGCCAACATGGCGGGTCACCCAGGTGGTGACCTCGACCGTGGCGGTGGCGGTGGCGGGAACGACCACGGGTCCCTCTACTTCTTCTTCCCCCGGCCCCAGAGGTCCCTGGCGAGACGGTCGAGCCCGAGCGCCTTCAGCGTGTCGGGACGAGGCTTGCCGGTCTTCCGGTCGTAACCAACCGTCTCGTACCAGACGTCGAGCATGTGCTCCCACTGCTTGCCCACGTCGTGGTCCTTGGCCGGCCCATCGACGGGCTGCGAGCCGTAGCGCACCGAGGGGTACTCGACCTCCGGGCGAATGCCGCAGCGCAAGTTGAACGCCCGCAGGATGGCGGCGGTGCGCCTCCCGAACCGCATGGCCTCGTGGAGCGTGTAGTTCCAGCCTGTGGCCGCGGACAGGGCCCGGGCCAGGAGCTCGATCCGGCTGCGGAACGTGAAGCTGCACCCCCCCAGCGAGTCCTCGAAGTGCCGCCGCCCCAGGATGCCGCCGACGAGCTTGGCCACCTGCTCGCCGTCGAAGGGATTGATGCGGCCGGGCAGGCCAATCTCGGTCTGGAAGGTGGGGTTGGCGCTCTCCATGGTGCCGTTGGAGGACGTGCAGGTGTCGAGCATCTCCTCCCAGCGCCCGCGGTGGTCATGGCCGCGCGGGGGCGCGCCCTTCATCGTGTACACCGCGCACTTCTGGGCCTCGCCGCCCACCGTCTCGGCGGCGCGCTTGCAGCCCTCGGCGAGCACGTCGCCGAAGCCCTGCCGGTGCGAGATCATCTGCATGAGCCGGTAGGCGCCCTCGGCGTCACCGAAGCGCAGGCGGAAGCCCACCTGCTCCTCCGACAGGAAGCCCTTCTCCATGCACTCCATCACCCAGCCGCACACCCAGCCGAACTCGTTGATGTCCAGGCAGGCCCGGTCCGCCCGCGTGTTGAGCCAGGAAATGGCTTCCTTGTCGGTGATGCCGAGGGTCCAGCCCGCGCCCGACCAGCCCTCGTACTCGGGCTCGTCGACCAGCTCGCCCGCGTGCGGGCCGGTCCGGATCACCTGGATGTGGCAGTGGTGCATGCCACAGGCGTTGCACTGGTGGCCGCGGTGGTCGAACCCGTTCCGGAGCTTCGCCGGCTCCCAGTCGCTCATGTTCACGTCGGTGACGTTGGTCGTGTAGTTCTTGATGGGGAGTGCGCCGAGCTTGTACAGGTTGGAGACGCCGGGCAGGGTGCCCCAGCGGTAGAGCGTCGACGTCGACGGGTCCGTCTTGAGGTCGTGGGCGATCTCGTCCGCCGCCTGCACCGTCCCCCGCGCATCGTGGGCGGTGAGGGCCTTGGTGCCCCGCACGATGCACACGGCCTTGAGCCGCTTCTTGCCCATCACCGCGCCCACGCCGTTCTTCGAGGCGACGTGACCATAGTCGCCGTGAATGGCGGCGAAGCGCACGAGATTCTCGCCGGCCGGCCCGATGCCGTACACGGACATGCGGTGGCCGGACAGCCCGTGCTCGCGCTCGAGCGACTGCTGCATCTCCCAGGTGTCCTGGCCCTTGAGGTGGGCGGCGTCCCGGATCTCGACCTCGTCGTCGTTGACGTAGAGGTAGGACAGCTGCGCCGCTTCCCCCTGGACGACGATGGCATCGTAGCCCGAGTACTTGAGGGAGGCCCCGAAGAACCCGTTGGCCTGCGTCGACGTCGCCCCGTCGGTCAGAGCGCCCCGGGTGACGACGGTGAGCCCGCCCGTCCCCCACACCGGCAGGCCCGCCAGCGGTCCGGTGGCGAGGATCAGCCGGTTCTCCGGATGGTCCCAGTGCACTTCCGCCCCCACCTCCTCGTAGAGGATGCGGGCCCCGAGGCCAACGCCCCCGAGGTACGTGCGCGTCTCGTCGGGGCCCCAGGGCTGCGTCCACACCTTGCCGGTGCTGAGGTCCACGCGCAGGAGCTTGCCCGCGTAGGCCGGGGTCGGGCCGCCGGACGGGCGGGCGCCGGGCCGCGTCGTCTTCGCTGCGGGAGTCTTTCTGGTCGCCGTGGTCGGGTTCATGCGATCACCGCCGATTGGGGCAGCTGGGGTGAGCGGGAGGGACGGCCGAGCACGGTCTCGGGCAGCAGCGCGCCCACCGTCCTCGCCGCCATGAAGGCCGGCTTGATGTCAAACGGGTGCCGCGCGAGGTGCGCCTTCCACGCCGACAGATCGACGCCGGAGTGCACCAGGCCCTTGAGCATCCCCACGTCGTTCCCGGCCCAGATATCCGCGGAGCGGGCGCAGATGATGGCGCCGGTCAAGCGCGGACCGTGGAACAGGAGCTTCCTGTACCCGAACCGGAGCGGCTGGCCCGCCGAGTAGACCTCGGCCGCCGCGTCCTCCCACTGGCCGAAGGAGGCGACATCCAGGTGGCACACCTCGACGATGTTCATGACCAGGCTGCCGCGGTACGCGAGCTCGCGCCCGGCCATGTTGGCCCCGACGACGCGCCCGTGCTCCTGGGCCGTCGGCTCGATGGCGTGCACCTCCAGCTCGCCGCTGACGCGGTTCCGCCCGCGGGCCACGTCGCCCGCCGCGAAGACGTTCCTGACGCTGGTGCGCAGGTAGTCGTCCACCGGAATGCCGCCCCCGGCCGCGCTGCTCACCTCGATCCCCGAGCCCTCCAGCCACTCGAGGTTGGTGCGGATCCCGGTGGCCATGATCACGGCGTCGGCGGCGAGCGGCTCGCCCTCCTTGAAGACGAGCCGGCGCGCTCCGCCCTCGTCCTCGACGGCGGTGAGCTCGGCGCCCACCCGGATGTCGACATCGTGCTGGCGCAGCCACCGCTCGACGAGCGCCGCGCACTCCGCGTCGACCATGCGGGGCAGGATGCGGGGGGCCACCTCGACGATGGTGAGCCTGGCCCCGCGCGCGAGGATGGCGTTGAGGATGGTGAAGGAGATGAACCCCGCGCCCACCATCGCGACCCGGCTACCCGCCGGCACCGCTGCGATCACGGCGCGGGCCTCCTCGAGGGTCCAGAACGAGTGCACGCCGGGGCCGTCGGCGCCGGAGATGCGCGGCCGGGCCGCCCGGGACCCCGTGGCGATGAGGCAGTCGTCGTACTGCACCGTCGACCCGTCGTCGAGGGTGGCCAGGCTGGCCCCGGTGTCGAGGCCCGTCACGCGGCGGCCGAGGAGGGCCTTGACCTTCCAGCCCGCCAGGGAGGCCGGCGTGGCGGTATACACGTGGGACTCGGCAATGGTGGCGCCCAGGTAGTACGGCAGCACCATGCGCGAGTACGGGCGCTCCGCGGAAACCAGGGTGATCTCCGACTCCTCCCGCTCCTCGTCGCGGATGGTGCGAATCGCGTTCAGCCCGGCGGTGCCGCCGCCGATGATCAGGTGGCGCCGCGGCATCACGCCACCTGGCCGGCGAGGACGCGGGCCGTCCGCTCTGCCGCGAAGCTCCCCACCCAGTCTGCCGTCTCCGCCTCGACGTAGACGATGGCCTGCGTCGGGCACGCCTCGGCGCACGCCGGCGCCCCGCCGCAGAGGTTGCACTTGTAGGCCTTCAGCGTGTCCGGGTCGTAGAACATGGTCCCGTACGGGCAGGCGATCGTGCAGAGCTTGCAGCCGACGCACGTGTCGTCGATCACGTCCTTGGCTCCGGCGGCATTGATCGCGATGGCGCCCACCGGGCAGGCCGTCATGCACCAGCCCTCCGCACACTGGGTGCAGGTGTAGGGCGCGTACGAGGTGTGCCCCTCGAACGGCGAGACGCGGATGACGGACTTGGAGGGCTGGAACGTCCCCGTCTGCACGTAGGAGCACGCGATCTCGCAGCGGAGACAGCCGGTGCACCGCTCGGGAATCAGGGACAGGACTTTCATGGCGTCAGCGGCCCTTCCTCCGGCGGCGCGCTTGCGCGCCCCCCCGGGGCTCCAATCGGCTGATGAAGGTGTCGAGCGGGATGGCGGGCATCGTCATCATCTGCACGGATCCGCGGGCCCCGAGCTCGATCGACACGGCGGAGACCGTCTCGTTGTCGGGGGCTTCCACGATGGTCACGAAATCGTAGGGTCCGAGGACGGCGTACTGCACGAGCACCTTGACGCCCTTGCCCGCCAGCTCGCGGTTGACCTTGCGGATCCATCCCGGCCGCTCGCGGATGACCTTGCGGCCGGACTCGCTCAGGCTGCTCAGCATCACGTAATGAGCCACGATGGCCTCCTCGGACGAGTTGGGAAGCAGGGGCAGCGCAATCGGGAACTGGGCGGCATTATAGCAAAGGCCGCGCGCCTTCCCCGCCCCCGGCCGTGGATGGCCCCGCGTGCGGCGCTACTGCCCGCCAATGGAGAACTCGACGCGCCCCTCGCCGGAGGTCGCCAGCGCGGCCGCCGGCTCGGTGGCGACGAGCCGCTCCGTCGCGATGCCCTCCGTCTTCGCGAGCACCTCCCGCGTGACGGCGAGGCGCCGCTCCCGGAGCGCGTCGACGCGCTCCGCGGGTACCGGCTCTCGCTTCTGCAAGACGGCGAGCTGCTCCTCCGGCGTCTTCGGGACGTCCCCCGGCAGCTTCTGCGCCCGGTAGTACACGGCGAGCGCGGCCGGCAGATCCTTGAGCTTGCGCTCCTGCTGGACGGCCTGAAGGCGCTCGGTGAGCGCCTGTGTCTTCAGGCTCTCGACGTCGGCCTCGGTCACGACAGGCCGCAGCGTCATGGCCACGTACGGCGAGCGGCGGAGGAAGTCCGCCACCTTCGTGAGGTGCGTCTCCATGGCGGGGGCGATGACGGCGCTGCCCGTCGCGAAGACGACGGGGTCGATGGCGAGATCCGGCGCCTCGCCGCCGCCGCCGCGGAAGGCGCGGCCGATGGCCCGGAACGACCCGGCCAGGACCTTGAGGACGGCCTGCTTGACGCCCGACCACACGGTGTCGGTCCAGTCGATGGCCTGGTCCTTCACGGATGCCCGGAGCGGCACGTTGAAGTTGATGTCGCCCCGGGTGTCCTTGAGCAGCCCCACGATGAGGCCGAGGGGAAGGCCGATGCGCTTCTTGACCTCGTCGGACTCCCCGGAGCGGCGCACGTGCAAGCCCCCGAAGGTCAGCTCGTTCTCGGCGGTGACGACGTCGCCTTCCACCCGGTAGTGGATCTTGGCCGCGAGCTTGCCCCGCTCGACGATCCACGAGGTCTGGCTGTCGGCATAGGGGTTGGCGGTGGCGAGCGTGTAGTCGCGGAGCTCGCCGACCAGATCGGCCCGGAGCGTCTCGCCGAGGCCCGAGATCTCGCCCCGGAGGTCGAGGGCGCCGTCACCGCCGACGACGGCGGTAGCGGTCAGGGTGGTGCGCTGCCGGCCGAGAACGTTGGACAGATCGTGCAGGCGAAGCCGGAACGCGCTCATCTCCTGGGAGAAGGGCGGCGCGGTCGTGCGGTCGAGGAAGCGAAGATAGCCTCCGTCGATCGCGATCTCCTTGAAGTCGATCACGATCATCTCGGCGGGGTCCTCGTCGCCCTCGCCCGCGGTGGCCTCTTCCGCCGGGGCGGCCGGCGGCGGGGCCGGAGCCGGGGACGCCGCGGCCTCACCCCCCGCCGCCCCCTCCGCGGACGCGCTGTCCTCGGTCACCTCGAAGAGGCGGCGAAGGTTGAACGCCCCGTCGGCGCCGCGCTCGATCTGCACGCGGGGCGCGTCGATCGTCACACCCTCGACGAGGGCGTAGTTCGGCCAGGCGAAGTCGATCCCGCGGATCTCCAGCCGGTCCGTGGTGATGTCCGGGGTGTCGCGCCCGGGTCCCCACACCTGGATGTCGCGGCCCCACGCTGTGCCCCGCGAGGCCGCGCGCAGCACGCCGTCCCGGTACTCGATCTCGTTCACGCTGTCGCCGCTGAACAGGCCGCGGAAGCGGGCGGGGAAGGGAAAGTAGGCGTCGTACGGAGTGATGGACAGATCGCGGCTCTCGATCTTGACCTGGATGGCGAGCGGGTCGAGCGTGCCGGTGCCCTCGATCTCGGAGCGGCCTCCGCCCGGCATCCCCAGCCCGATCTTCCACACGGTGGGGCCCGTCACCGGCCAGGTGATGTCCTCGACGGTCGCGGTCAGGTCGGTGGCGGACAGCAGCGTCACGGGATGGACGAAACGGTCCTCGAACGCCGCCGTGCTGCTCCGGAGGTCGAAGCGATCGAGGCGCACCGACCACGCGCCCGGGCTCGTCGCGCCCCCGGACGCCATCGACGGAGCCGCGGTCGCCGGAGCGGGCGGGGGCGCGGCGGCGGCGCCCGGACCGGCCGGGCCGGGCCCGGAAAGCTCCAGGAGGTCGATGCGCCCATCGGGATACTTGATGCCGCGGAGCTCGGCGGCGTCCACCTCGACCGAGGAGAGATGCACGGTCTGGCCCACCGCGTCCGCGCGCTGGATGACCACCGCCACGCTCGGCGCCTTCAGGAAGGGCTCGGGAGCACCGCGCTGGGTGAGGGCCAGGTCGGCGAGCGCGACCGTGCCCGATCCCACCGCCCGACCGAGCCCCGCCTTGCCCTGGGCCACCGAGGCGCTGAGATCCACCGCGAGGACGCCGCCCGACGGCAGGGCCTGCACCGCCTCCGGCACGTACGGAGCGACCCACGGGAGAAAGAGGCCCTTCAGCGCGACGCGGGCCGACGAGGACAGCGGGGTCAGCCTGAGCGACGATGCGTCCAGGGCGAGGGTCGCCGGCGCGGGGCCCGGGGCCGTCCCCAGGATCTCGCTGCGGAGGCGGAGGCGGCCCGGCGGGCTTGCCCCGGTGGACAGCCGCGCCCCGTCCACGGTGACCCGGGCCAGCCGCCACGTCTGCGGGGGCGTCACCGCGCGGTCGTCGAGCGTCGCGCGGCCGTTCTTGATGGCGAGGCGCTCGAGGTTCATCCGCCACGGCCGCGAGATGGCCGCCATGATCGCCTCGTTGATCGGCCGCCGGGCGCCTTGTCGCGGCGCGGGCTCGGAGGGGACCGACGCGCGGCTGGCGCGGGCGGGCGCGCCGGGAGGCGGGCCGGCAAGGGCGAGGAGATCGATGCGGCCCTCGGCATCGCGCGCGGCGCGAACGGCCACGCCCTGGATCTCCAGCGCCTCCAGATCCAGGACCTGGGTCAGGAGGTCGCCGCGGCGGATCGCGACGTCGAGCTTCGGCACGCGCGCGAAGGGCTGGCCGCCTCCCCGGGACGACAGCGCCACACCGGCCAGGCGCACCGTCCCCGACACGTCGGCCCGCTTGACCCGCTCCTCCGCCTCCTCGGCGGCGAGCCGGAGGCTGACGTCGAGCCGGCCGGCGGTGGGGATCACGGGGAAGTCCTCGGCGAGCACGGGGGCCAGCGCGCGAAGGTCGAGACGGCTCACGTCGATCTGGCCGCTCACGACCAGGGGGTCGAGGCGCAGGGCGTCGGCGTCGACGGCCAGGGCAAACGGTCCGGTGTCGCCAGGCCTCACCGTCGCCGACGTCTTCATGCTCAGCCGTCCCGGTGGGTCCAGCGGCGAGGTGGAGAGACCGCCGGCCTCGACGGCGAGCCCGTCGAGCCTGGTTTCGCGCGCCGGCCGGAAGGTCTCGTCGACATACAGGACCCTGCCCTCGCGGAGGGCAAGCCGTTCGAGGACAACACGCCACGGCCGCTCCGGGGGCAGGGCCGCCGGCGAACCGGCATCCGGCGGGGGAGCGTCGACCGGCGCCGCGCGCGGCGAGCCGTCATCCGGCGAGGCGAGCACGTCGAGGCTCCCGTCCCGCCGTCGGGTCACGGCGAGGTCCAGCCCGTCGACCTCGACGGCTTCGATGGCGACAGCCCGGGCGACGAGGTCGGCGCTCCTGATGCGTACCGCTATCCGCGGCACGAGCGCGATGCGCACCGGGGCTTGCCGCTGCACGAGGGCAAGGCCGTCGGCGACGATCTCGCCGCGGGCGAGCTGCTGTCGCCCTTCCGCTGCGCCGTCGTCCCTCCAGTCCACCTCGAGGGTGACGGCCAGGGTGCCGCTCGCCACTGTCACCGGCAGCTCGGCCGGCACGTATGGGCGCAGGCGCGCCAGGTCGAAGCCCGTGAGGCGAATCCTCGGGGACGCCGTGAGCGGGGCGAGGCTGAGTGCCGTCGCGTCGACGCCAACGCTGGCCCCCCCGAGCTGCGCCCGGACCTGCGCGCGGCCAGGCGGGCGGCCGGCGCGCGTGGAGGCGCCGGCGAGGTCGACGGCGAGGTCCGACACTGACCAGTCCGCGGCCGGCGAGACCGCGCGATCCCCGGCGATGACCCGCCCGCGGTCGATCCGCAGCGCGTCCACACTGACGGTCCACCGCGATGGCTTCTGCGCGGGGTCGGGCGCCGGCACGAGCGCGAGCAGGTCCGAGAAGTTGAAGGACTCGGGCCCGGTCCGGACGATCCGGACCACGGGGACCACGAGCGACAGGGACCGGAAGCGGATGTCGAAGCGCGCGAGCCACGGCAGGGAGAGCCGGCCCTCGAGCCGCTCGAACTCGAGAAAGGCGTCGGGTCCCTCGCGCTCAGCGAGCCGGAACCCCTTGATGGCGAACGATCCGGTGATGAGATTGAGGTCGACGTCGTCGATGCTGACCGCGCGCCCTGTCAGCTCGGGGATCCGATCGACAGCGGCGCGGCGGGCAATCTCGGGAAGCGCAGAGAGCACCGCCGTCACCGCCGCGACAGCGGCGAGGGCGACGATCAGGGTGCGCTTGCGCCGACGATTCACCAGAGGAGATCCAGGGGCGGCCGCCGAACGATCGGTGTCCGGAGTGTCCGGCGCCTCGCGGCGAGCCACCGTCAACACTCTACCGCATGCCGGTCGGGCGGGCCGCTCGGCGGTGGGGCTCGAGCGGCGCGAGCTGGCGAGCGAGAGGTCAGGTCAGGAGCGGCGGAGAATGCCGCGGGTCTCGCGGGCGATCTCGGCGTTCTCGTCGGCCGGGATCACCCACGCCTCGACGCGGGCGCCGTCCGCACTGATCCGCGTCGGCCTCGCCGCGAGCGCCTGGACATTGCGGGCATCGTCCAGTCCGAGACCCAGGAACGACAGGCGGCGGCAGATGCGCCGGCGCATCCCGGCGGAGTGCTCACCGATCCCGCCCGAGAATGCGATCGCGTCCAGCCCCTCGAGGGCGGCCGCATACGCCCCCACGCCCTTCGCCGCCCGATAGGCGAAGACGTCGAGGGCCAGCTCGGCGCGCGCGTCGCCGCCGGCGGCGGCGCGCTCGAGATCACGCACGTCGGCGCTGCGCCCGGACAAACCCAGCAGACCGCTCTTGCGGTTGAGGAGATCGTCCACCTCGTCCGCGGTCTTGCCGAGCGCGCGCAGCAGGTGCAGGACCAGGCCCGGGTCCACGTCTCCGGAGCGCGTCCCCATCACCAGGCCCTCCATGGGCGTGAGCCCCATGGTCGTATCGACGCTCCGCCCGCCGCGCACGGCGCACAGGCTCGCGCCGTTGCCGAGGTGGCAGGTCACGGCGCGCGAGGCGGCGCCCCGGACACCGAGGAGGGTCAGGAGCTGCGCCGAGACCTGGCCGTGGGCGATGCCGTGGAATCCGTAGCGGCGCAGCTTGTGCTCGCCGGCAAGGTCGAGCGGCACGGCGTAGAGACGGGCCACCTCGGGCAGCGACCGGTGGAAGGCGGTGTCGAACACGGCCACCACGGGCACCGGCGGCTCGCGGCGCCGGCAGGCCTCGAGCACGTCCGCGTCGAGCGGGTTGTGGAGCGGAGCCAGCGCACCGAGATCGCGAACCGCGGCCACCACGTCGGCCGTCACCACCGTGGCCTCGCTGAAGCGGTCCCCCCCGTGCACGACGCGGCAGCCGATCGCGTCGACGACCGGGCCTCCGGACCCGCCACCGGCCATGGCCCCGAGCCGGTCCAGGACGAGCGCGGTCGCACGCGCCGCCGAGGCGCCCGGCACCGGTTCGCTGCGTGGGGGCCCGTCCGGTCCGGTCACAACCAGCGCCGCCTCCGGGGTGCCGAGCCGCTCGACCACACCGCCGGCCCTCCGGGCGAGATCGCCGCCCCCGGCCGGCCGGGGCTCATCGACGGCGTACAGGTCGAACTTCAGGGTGGAGCTGCCCGCGTTGAGGGACAGGATGTTCACGGGCGCGCGCCGATCGCGCCGCTACGCGTCCCCGAGCGCTCGCAGGATGCGCGGGGGCAGATACCAGACCAGGCGCTTGCCCTCGAAGGGCGCGCCGGCAAGCTCTACCAGGGCGGCCCCGCCCTTGCGGAACGCGAGGCGCTCGGCGCGGGCGGCGCCGATGAGGCGGGCCAGCAGCGCCGACACGGACGGCTCGTGCCCCACCAGGGCCACCGTCGCGTCCTCGTCCTCGCCCGTGCTCTCGGCATGGGCCGCCACCGCCGCCAGGATGGCGTCGAGGTCTTGCCCCGCGAGCGCCCGCTCCTCGATCGGCTCGATGCCTCCCCACGCCTTGGCCGCGATCCGCGCGGTGTGAACGGCCCGCAGCAGCGGGCTGGTGAGGAGCACGTCCGGCGGGCCCTGGATCCGGGCCAGTCCGCGGGCGGCCCTCTGGAACCGGCGCTTGCCCCGGCGCGTGAGCGGACGCTCGTCGTCAGGGACGCCGGCGGACTCCTGGGGAACGGCGATGGCGTGACGAAGCATCAGGAGCCTCATGCGTGCACCTCGTGTCGACGGGTTGATCGGCGCGCCCAGGGGCACTTCGCTGGGATGGTACTACACCGAACGGGAGCGCCCGGAATGGCGACGCCGGCGGCGCTCTGCCCGGCGCGCCGGGCATCGGGCCACCGTCACCGGGCCGGCGGATCGTTTGCCAGCAGACCCCCGCGGATTGCGGCATAGCGCGCGGCGCCGAGGAGGGCGGCCTCGTCGTTCAGGATGACGCGGACCGGAATGCGCTCGAGCATGCCGCGGAGCCGCCCCTTGTCGAGGAAGGCGTCCATGAAGACCCCGTCCTTTATACGATCGACGATACGGGGCGCGATGCCGCCGCCCACGTAGACCCCTCCGGTGGCCTTGAAGGTGAGCGCGAGGTTGCCCGCCGCCGCCCCGTACAGGGCCACGAAGAGGTCCAGGGCCTGCACACACAGCTCGCTCGTGCCGGCCAGTCCCGCGGCGGAGACCACGGCCGGGGGATCGCCCTGGTCGATGGCCTCCCTGAGCCACGCGGGCTCGACACCCCGGCCGGTGTCACGCAGGAACTGATAGATCCTGTGCAGGCCGGGACCGGAAACCACGCGCTCCCAGCTCACGCGCCCGACCATGCCCCGCAGGTGGAGGAGGAGGTCCACCTGGAGCGGGTCCTGCGGGGCGAAGTCCGCGTGGCCGCCCTCGCCCGCGAAAGGATGATGGTTCGAGCCGTCCCAGTAGGCGCCCGCCTGACCGAGGCCGGTGCCCGCCGAGATCACGGCGAGGTTCCCGACGGCCCCGGCCTCACCCGCGTTCAGGACGACGAAGTCCCGAGACGGAAGGGCGGGGATGCCATAGGTGTTGGCCTCGAGGTCGTTGATGAGCCAGGTGTGCGGCATGCCCAGCTGGAGGGCGAGGTCGCCGGCATCCACCACCCAGGGCAGGTTCGGGGGGTCGGCCCGGCCCCCGATCACCGGCCCGGGCACGCCGAAGCTGGCGTGCTGCACCGGGCGCCGCTCCCCGGTCATGAACACGCGCACCAGGTCGCCGAGGCCCCGGTGCTCCCCGCTCCGGTACTTCTCGAGGCGGACCGTGGTCAGCCGCCCGTCGTGAACCTCGAAGAGGGCGATGCGCGTCGACGTGCCGCCCACGTCCCCGGCCAGGATCACGGCCTCGGTGCCCCCTCCCCGACCGGACGGCATGCTGGATCTCACGCGGGATTGTGCCAGCCGCCGATGTCGGCAACCAGCTGGTCCGCCTCGACCGGGCCCCAGCTCCCCGGTTCGTAGACGGCGACGGGAGTGGCGGTGCCCAGGATGGGCTGCACGACCCGCCACGCCGCCTCCACCGCGTCCTCGCGGGCAAACAGCATGGCGTCGCCGGCCATGGCGTCACCGAGGAGCCGCTCGTAGGCGTCCATGTCCTCGCCGGAGGGCTGGTGCACGGCCGAGAGCTCCACGACCTGGGTCGCCAGCGACGTGCCGCCCGATTCCTTGACGCGGGCGGCGAGGGCGATGCTGATCTCGGGGCTCAGGCGGAAGCGGATGTGATTGCCGCGCCCCGGGGCCAGGGTGCTGAGCGGCGGCGGCCGCAGGGTGACCAGGACCTCGGTGGCGCTGATCGGCAGGTTCTTGCCCACCCGGATCACGAACGGCACCCCCGCCCACCGCCAGGTGTCCACGGACAGGCGCACCGCGGCGTAGGTCTCGACCCTCGAGGCGGGAGCGACCCCCGGCTCCGCGAGATAGCCGCGGAACTGTCCCCGCACCAGGGTGGCGCGATCGAGCGGACGGATCGTCCGGAACACCTTGACCTGCTCGTCGCGGATCGACTCGTGGTACGTGTTGACCGGCGGCTCCATGGCGAGGAAGCCGACCACCTGCAGCATGTGGTTCTGGACGACGTCCCGGATCGCCCCCGTCTCGTCGTAGAAGCTGCCGCGGCCGGCCACGCCGAACTGCTCGGCCATGGTGATCTGCACGCTCTCGACGTAGTTGCGGTTCCAGATGGGCTCGAGAAAGGCGTTGGCGAAGCGGAAGTAGAGGATGTTCTGCACCGCCCCCTTGCCGAGGTAGTGGTCGATGCGGAAGATCGCCGGCTCTGCGAAGACGGTGTGCAGCGTCTCGTTGAGGGCGCCGGCCGAGGCCAGATCGTGGCCGAACGGCTTCTCGATGACGACGCGCGCTCCCTGCGCGCACCCGGATGTGCCGAGGGCCTGCACGACCGTGCCGAACAGGCTGGGCGGAATGGCCAGGTAGTGGGTGGGATGGGCGGCGGCGCCGAGCTCGCGGCGCAGGGCGGCGAAGGTGGCGGGGTCCTGGTAGTCGCCGTCGATGTAGCGGAGCAGGGCGATCAGCCTGGCGAACTCCTTCTCGTCCACGCCGCCGCCGTGGGTGGCGATGCTGTCGCGGGCGCGGGCGCGGAGCTGGTCGAGCGTCCAGCCCGCCTTGGCGACCCCGATGACCGGCGCCTGCAGGTGGCCGCGGCGCACCATGGCCTGCAGGGCCGGGAAGATCTTCTTGTGGGCGAGGTCCCCGGTGGCGCCGAAGAAGACGAGGGCATCGGAGGGCGTGAGCGCCATGCCCGGGCCCTAGCCGCCCGCCGGGCGCTCGACGTGGCCGCCGAACTTGTAGCGCATGGCCGAGAGCACCTTGGTGGCGAAGTCGTCCTCGCCCCGCGAGGCGAAGCGCTGGTAGAGCGCGGCGCTGAGCACGGGCGCGGGCACGCCCTCGTCGATGGCGGCGGTGATGGTCCACCGCCCCTCGCCGGAATCGGACACGCGGCCGGAGAAGCCGGCGAGGTCCGGCTGCTCGAGCAGGGCCATGGCCGTCAGGTCGAGCAGCCAGGAGGAGATGACGCTGCCCCGGCGCCAGACCTCGGCAACGTCGGTCAGGTTCAGGTCGTACTGGTAGTGCTCGGGGTCGTGGAGGGGCGTGGTCTCGGCGTCGATGGTGCGCCCGCGCTTGCCCACGTCGGCATGGCGCAGGATGTTCAGGCCCTCGGCATACGCGGCCATGATCCCGTACTCGATGCCGTTGTGCACCATCTTGACGAAGTGGCCGGCCCCGTTCGGCCCGCAGTGCAGGTACCCATCCTCGGCCGTGCCGCCGACCTTCTCCCGGCCGGGCGTGCGGGGGATGTCGCCGCG
>DATKEI010000132.1:0-7075 GCA_035544455.1 Binatia bacterium
AACCCGCCCGAGTCTCATCAGCGGCGCACCGCCGAGCGGCTGCGGGCCGCCTGGCACGAGATGGACACCGGCCACTACCCGATGCTGAGCCAACCGGACGAGCTCACCAGGCTGATCGAGGCCTAGTGTGCTGAGTCAGAAATGTGCCAACAAAGCGCCAGGCGGGGTGGGGGCCCTCCCCGCGGGACACGCTGAGTCGCGGAGCGCTACCGGCACTCAATGGGGCCACGAGATGGGTGGTGGGTGGCTTCGGCCATCCGCGGAAGATACGGTCCCGCGGGGAGGACCCCCACCCCACCCGGCGCCGCGAGTCCACGAACTTCTGACTCGGGACACTAGCCCGACCTATTCATGAACGCGCCTGCCGCGTCCTGCGCGCCCCCTCACCCTGCCCTCTCCCCCTCCCGGGTGCGGGTGGGCGTCTGGTTCACGCATGATCCGGGCTAGGCGAATCCCTTCTCGGCGCAGGTGCGGTCCAGTTCCTCGCTGGCGGGGATCCGGGCCACCACGTCGAGCAGGCCCCACTCGCCGGAGACCTTGTCCCGCCCCTTGACGATCCACATGTCCTGCATGGACTTGTTGTCGCAGGCCCGCCACCACTGCTTGCCCTTGTAGTGATCGTAGACCGGGTTCTTGCGCAGGGCGTCGGCCACCTTGTCGGCGTCCGTGCTCTTGGCCAGGGTGGCGCCGCGGGCCGTTTCCAGGATGCCGCTGTACGCGTAGCACCCGTAGTCGCCGGGCGGCGTGCTGAACTTCTTGGAGTAGGCCTCGACGTACCGCTTCACCTGGGGCACGGTCTCCTGGAGCCCCCAGTAGAAATTGATGCCGCCGTAGATATCGTCGTACAGATCGGGCCCGCCCTCCTTCGTGTAGGAGATCCAGTGCAGGGGCTGGGCGATCTTCATCTCCTTCTTCATGCCGAAGCTGATGGCCTGCTTGAGGAAGGCGATGTTGTCCGCGCCCGGGGTGACCGTCATGAGCACTTCGGGCTTGGCCTGCTGGATCCTCGGCAGGTGGGCCGAGAACTCGGCGCTCCCGAGCGGGTACGGGGTCGACCCGAGGACGGTGCCCCCGCTCTTCTTGAGGGTCTCCTGCAGCACCTGGTTGCACTGCTTGCCCCAGGCGTAGTCGGCATAGATGAGCCACCATTTCTTGCCGAGGTTCTGGGCTGCCCACCCGCCGACGGCGCGGCAGGTGATGGTGGGGTTGAGGGCCTCGTGGAAGGTGATGGGGCTGGTGTCGGGCTTGGCGCTGATCTCGTCGGACTGGCTCGCGGAGACGAACAGGACCTTCGCCTTCTTGGTCTGCTCGTTGATGGCCATTTGCACGTGCGCGGCCAGCCCCCCCACGATGAAGACGCACTTTTCCTTCTCGATGAGCTCCTGGGTCCGCTGGGCGCCGACGGCGGGCTTGAGCTGATCGTCGCGGAACAACACCTCGACCTTGCGATCGAGGATGCCGCCCTTGGCGTTCAGCTCGGCCTCGGCGAGCTGCGCGCCGCGCTGCATGTCGGCGGCGAGGGCGGCGAAGGGCCCGGTGAGCGGCAGGGGACACCCGATGCGTACAGGGTCCTTGCTCTGGGCCCGGAGCACCGCCGGAAACGCGAGCGCCGCGGCCCCGGTTGCGGTCGTGGTCAAGAATGAGCGCCGATGCATGGGTGGGCCTCCTCCGGGATGATGAGGGAATGACGTCGATCGCGAGTGGCCCACATGATAGGAGCCCCGCGAAGCGGGTGTCAATCAGGTTGCGGGCGGCACGGTGCGGCCGGCCGGCTGGTCGCGGGCGGCTGGCGGCGCGACGCGCCCGCCGGACGCGCGACCGTCGGGCCCGAGACCACCGCGGGGGCGGCCTGTGAAGGACGTGCCAGGGTCGCCGCGGTGGGCTGCCTCACCGGTCGAAGCCGCGGAAGCGGCTCCGCTGGGCGTCGATCCGATCGGCCCGCACCTCCTCCCGGAGTGAGGCGATGGCATCGCGGGCGGCGGCCAGATCATGCCGGAGGGCGGCCAGCTCCCGCTCGAGTCTGGCCAGCCGGTCGGGCAGCCGCGACCGCGACCCGATCAGGACGAGCAGGCCCACGACGAGCAGGAGAGCGACGACCACGGCGAACCCGAGCAAGATGTCGGCGTGCATGGTCACGAGCGCCCACAGGAACGCGAGGCGATCCGACAGCGTCATGCCCGGGCCCTCCCCGCGGGCCGCGGAGGTCGACCGCGAGAGGGCCCCGGCCGGTCCGGGGCCCGCCGGGAACTCCCCCATCCTGGCGGCCCGCGGAAACACCATAGCGCGAAACAGTGTCATCCGTACCCGCGGGACCCGCGAAGCGGCCGGGCGGCCCGGGGGCGAAGGGTGCGGGCCCGCCGTCCGGACCGGAGCCGCGGCATGCATGCCCCGGGGAGGCCTCGCGAGCCGCCCGCGAAGGCTGCCCCGGGGGGCCAATTGCCCGCGGCCCCGCGGCCATCGACCGCTCGCCGCCGAAGGGACCCTGCCCGGTAAGCCGCCCGGGGGCGGGATCAAGCGTGATACCGTCGCCCCGAGCAGACGCTCCCACCACACTCATCCGAGAGAGGGGACACCATGGGGCTGATCGTCTCTATCATCATCGGCGGCATCGTCGGCTGGCTCGCCAGCATCATCATGAAGACCAACGCCCAGATGGGCATCATCGCGAACGTCATCGTGGGCGTGGTGGGCTCGATACTCGGCCACTATGTCGCCAGCGGGATGGGGATCGGGGCGACAGGGACCCTCGGGAGCTTCATCGTGTCGCTGATCGGGGCGGTGGTGCTGATCGCCATCCTGCGCGCCATCGGCGTCTTCAAGTAGACACGGCGGCAGCCGGGGCCGTCGCCGACCGCCCGGCGAGGCGAGAAGGCGCCCGGGATCGCAAGGAACCCCGGGCGCCTCTATGTCAAGGCCCGCCGGCACTGGACCAGGCGGGGCCGCCGGGTGCGTCGACCGGACCGGCCCAGGCTTCGGACTCGATCCTTCGACGGCCTCGGCCCGGCGATATTCACACGCGTACGCGGGTGAGCCGAGGGCGCCGCCCGGGTTGACGCTCCGACTGCTCCTGTCGGGGCGCGGGCAGAGAATCAGAAGACCCAGTCCAGCCCGATCATCACCGGGATGAACTGGGTGTCGAAGCGAGAGCCGAAGATCCTGCGAGCGGGATTCGTCGGGCCGCCGCCGGAGGTCCGGGTGACATCGCCCGTGTGCTTGTTGGGATCGATGTCGGGGGCGACGATGTACCTGAGCTCCAGGCGCAGCCGGACGTTCGGCGTCACCATCATGCCCATCCCGGTGAGCGCCTGGAAGCCCGGTCCGAAGTCGCTGCCACCCGGGCTCACGCGGCTGTAGACGAGGCCCCCGCCGAAACCGCCGTAGAAGTAGGCGCTGCCCGGTCCCTCCAGGAGCCAGCGACCCAGCAGCGTGACCAGCACCGCGGTGCGGGACTCGCTCACGCTGACGCGGGGGAGCGAGCCCCGCACGGACAGGCTGTTCGCCCAGTAGATGCCCTCGGCCTGGATGCCCCAGGGCGAGGCGGGATCGAGCCAGTAGGTGAGCGTGAGCGCGCCGATCCCGCCCGGCCCCACCGGGGTGCGCTTGTTCGAGACCGTCGACGTGACGTCCCCGTTCGGGGCGAAGGTATTGACGGAAACCTGCTGGTCCGCGCCGAACACCATGCCTCCGGTGAGTCCGAGGCTGAGCTCGGCGTCGGCCGACCCGGGTGCCGCGACGATTGCCAGGGCGACCGCCGCCACGGAAAGCGGCCCGCGAACGGCCCGCGCGAGTCGTGTCCGGAGGGTCATTGCCGCATGCATGGTACTCTGGCTCGCGCGCTCCGGCCAAGCTCCTCGAGGTCCCGGAGACGGCTTGCCGGAGCAGATCGACTGACCGGGAGGACGGCAGACCGTGGGCCGGCGGACGCTCGAGGTGCTGGCAACCGGGTGCTGGAGCCTGATCCTGGTCGCGCTCTTCGCGGGAGCGTGCGCGGTTTCGGGGGGCGCGCCCGTCGACCGGCGGGACACCTGCACCGAGACGGGCGGAGTCCGGCTCGCCACCAGCACCTGCTACTACGACACCGACTAGCCCCCACCCATGTCGTGGCGCCATCGAGTGCCGGCGACGCTCTCGCGTTACAGGCGTGTCCCGCACGGGGAGGACCCCTACCCCGCGTGGCGCGTTGTCGGCACATTTGGACCCAGCGCACTAACCCTTCGAAGGGTCCGCGGCCCGGCGCCGCTCCAGATCGTCCTCGAGCAGGGCGTCGTAGATCGGGCGGTCCCGCAGCCCCTCCGCCACGAGATAGGCGACGAGGCAGGCCGCGCACAGGGCGAAGAGCTGCGCCGTCTCGGCGGTCATCTCGAGGATCAGCGTGATGCCCGTGAGCGGCGCGCGCACGGATGACGTGAATACCGCGGCCATGCCCAGCACCGCGAACGCGGTGGGAGTCGGGGCCAGTGCGGGAAAGAGCGCCTGGCTCGCCTGCCCCACCACGACACCGGTGATGGCCCCCATCACCAGCATTGGCGCGAAGATGCCGCCTGGCGCCCCCGACGCATAGCTCGCCACCGTCAGCGCGAACTTGGCGACGAGCAGCAGCACCAGGAACCCGAGCCCCGCCGCGTACTCGCCCGTCAGCAGGCGCTGCGCGAAGGCGTGGCCGCCGCCGGTGGCGTCGGGGAGCCACCAGGCGAGGAGCCCCGCCGCCGCGCCCACGATGCCCGGCAGGCACCAGGGCGGGACCGCGCGCACGCGAAGGGCCAGGCGGTGCAGGCCGAGCAGGCTCCGGTTGAAGGCCACGCCGATGAGCCCGGCCACGACGCCGATGACCAGCACGAGCGGGAACGAGGCGAGCGGAGGGGGGGGGAAACCCCGCACCGCGAACGACGGCAACTGGCCGGTCAGCGCGCGCGCCACCATCACCGCGCACACGACGGCGACCAGGGTGTTGGTGTACGTGCGGGCCAGCAGGGGCCGCCGCAGCTCCTCGAGGGTGAACATGAAGCCGGCGAGCGGGGCGTTGAAGATGGCGGCCAGCCCCGCCCCCGCCCCGCTTGCCAGGAGCGGCCTCAGCCCCCGGTCGTGAAGGCCCGAGACCGGCCCCACCGCCTGGGCCGCGCAAGCGCCCATCTGCACGGTCGGGCCCTCCAGCCCGAGAGACAGGCCCGAGCCGATCCCGAGGGCGCCGCCCGCGAACTTGACGGGCAGGAGTGCCTTCCACGTCATGGTGCGCGCCCCGCGGAGGACGCCCTTGATGTGAGGAATGCCGCTGCCGGGAGCGTCCGGAGCGAAGCGCACGGTGAGCCAGCCGGCGAGGCAGCCGGCCCCGAGCCCGAGCATGGTGGCAGCGAGCCACCCCCACTCCGGGCGGGCGTGTCCACCGGCGAGGAGGGCGAGCCGCAGGTGGTCAATTGCGTAGATCGCCCAGCGGAAGAGCACGGCAAAGGCTCCGGCCAGCAGGCCAACCACGGCCGACCGCACGAGATCCGCGGCCGGGCCGTAGCGTGCGCGCGCAGGCGCACCGGGCGGAGGCCCGGCCGCGGCATCGTCTGGACCGGGGCGGTCCTTCATGCGACGTGCACAATGGGGCGGCGAGGGGCGTAGGCCCCGGCGTATCCTCCCGTGCGGCCGCCGCACGGGTGGTCCTGGTACAGCCAGCACGCGATGCGCCGGCCCATCGATCCGCGCAGGCCTCGTGCGACCCTCAATCCGTTGTCTCCGCCGAGTGTTCGTGAAGAGGTGGGAGCGTCGGCGAACGGGATCAAGCTTCGCCGATCGCCCGATGCCGGTCAACGGCGCGCTCCGGTCGGGACCTGTGCTATGAGAATGAGGGCTCGCCGGCCATCGGCGCGCCGGAGGTGATCCGGGATGGATGGTTCGCCGGAAAAGCGCGTGCGAGTCGGGCTGGTCGGGGCTGGGTTCGTGGCGCGGATTCATGCCGAGGCGTACCGACAGGTGCGCGGCGTGGCCGTGGACCTCGTGCGCGTGACGGCCAGCCGGCCCGAGCGCGCTGCCGCCTTCGCCTCCGAGTTCGGCGTGCGCGCCACCGCGCCGGACCTCGCCGCAATCCTCGACGATACCGAGGTCGACCTCGTCGATCTGTGCGTACCGCCCTACCTGCACGCGCCGTTCGCGGTGGCGGCAGCCCGCGCGGGCAAGCACGTCATCGTCGAGAAGCCCCTGACCGGATTCTTCGGCAGCGCCCTGACGCCGCGTCGCGAGATGCTGGAACGGGCGCTCACCGGCGCCGACGAGGTCCTCGACGCCGCCCGGGCCTCGGGAGTGCGGATCTGCTACGCGGAGAACTGGGTGTACGCCCCGCCCATCCAGAAGGCGCGTCGCCTCCTCACCGCCTCCGGCGGGCCGATCCTCCGGATGGTCGGCGAGGAGAGCCACTCGGGAACCCACGCCCCCGTGAACAAGCACTGGCAGACAGGGGGCGGCGGCTCGCTCATCGGCAAGGGGTGCCACCCCCTGGGAGCCGCGCTCTACCTCAAGGCCGACGAGGGCCTCCGCCGCCAGGGCCGGCCCATCCGGCCGGCCCTGGTCAGCGCCGAGGTCGCCGCCCTCACCGAGACGGCGGCCTTCCGCGCCACGCACCCGCGCTACCTCAACGTCGTCGAGGGCGCCGACGTCGAGGACTGGGCGAGCATGCTGATCACCTTCGACGACGGCACGGTGGCCCAGATCTCGGCGGCGGACACCGTGCTCGGCGGCATTCGCAACCAGATGGCGATCTACGGCGCCACCGCGGTCGTGCTCTGCAACATCAACCCGAACGACGCGGTGCGGGCCTATGCGCCGGACGCGGCCGTCTTCGCCGGCGAGTACCTCGTGGAGAAGCTCGAGACCAAGGCGGGCTGGTCGTCCCCGCAGCCCGACGAGGAATGGATGACCGGTTATCCGCAGGAGATGCAGGACTTCGTCGAGTGCGCGGCCCTCGGGCGCGAGCCGCTCTCGACCGGTGCGCTCGCCCGCGACGTGACTGCCGTGATCTACGGAGCCTATCTCTCGGCGGCCCAGGGCCAGCGCGTGGACCTCCGCCCCTTCCTCCGGCCGGGATAGCCCGGCGCTG
>DATKEI010000133.1:0-6214 GCA_035544455.1 Binatia bacterium
CGACCTGCGGACCCTCTTCCTCACCGCTCACAGCTCGATCTACACGCTGCGCGTCAAGACCCCGGGCCAGCCTCACCCGTGGTACCGCGTCCGGGCGGCGGGAGCGGGCGCGCCGGGGCGCAGCTGACCCGATGCCGGCCCCACATCCTCCGCGCGCGGGCGGGCCGTTGAACGGGTTCACCTTTGCGGCATCGACCGGCAAATCGAGCGGGCGACGCGCCGCCGCGGCGCGCCCTCGGGCCGGCATGCCCCGGTGGCGGCCGGAGAGGTCTACCATGGCTGCGACCCTCGCATGGCCACGTCGCCCGGGCATGACGGGTCGCCCGGCATGACGGCGTCGTTCTCTCGCATGGCGTCGCCGGCCCGGCCGGTGCCGACTTCGCCCCGTCGAGGCTCGTGGTGAACCCCGGCCCCCCCGACCACCCCTGAAGGGAGCGCTCATGACATTCGCCCATCCCGAGTACCTCGTCGAGACCGACTGGCTGGCCGCTCATCTCGGCGATCCCGACGTGCGCGTCCTCGAGTGCACGGTATACCTGCTGCCCGCTCCGGAGCTGCCGGGTGGCTTCCGCGTGGAGTCCGGCCGGGCGAAGTGGGCCGAGGGGCACATCCCCGGCGCCGGGTTCGTGGACCTGCCGGAAGAGCTGTCGGACCGCATGTCGTCCCTCCGGTTCATGATGCCGCCCGCCGCCCAGTTCGCCGAGGCCATGGGGCACCACGGCGTGGGCGACGGCGTGCGGGTGGTCCTCTACGACCGCGCCGTGAACATGTGGGCGGCGCGGATCTGGTGGATGTTGCGCGCCTTCGGCTTCGATCGGGCCGCCGTGCTGAACGGCGGCTGGAAGAAATGGACCGGGGAGGGCCGAGCGGTCGCCACCGACCCCGGCACCCGCCCGCCCCGGCACTTCGTGGCTCGGCCACGCCCCGAGCTCATCGCCGACAAGGCGGCCGTGCTGGCCGGCATCGGCGATGGCGGCACCTGCGTCCTGAACGCGCTCTCCGAGGAGCAGCACCGCGGGGGCGGAGCTCACTACGGCCGCCCCGGCCGCATCCGGCAGAGCGTCAACGTGGCCGCCCGCGACCTCGTCGATCCGGCCACGCACGCCTATCTGCCCGCGGATGCGCTCCGGCAGAAGTTCGAGGCGGTCGGCGCCCTTGGCGCCGGGCGCGTGATCACGTACTGCGGCGGCGGCATCGCCGCCAGCAGCGACGCCTTCGTCCTCACGCTGCTCGGCAAGGACGACATCGCCGTCTACGACGCGTCCCTCTCGGAATGGGCAAACGATCCGGCGCTGCCGATGGAACAGGGCTGAGCCGTCGTCGCGGGGCAGGCGCGCGGCGGGCGGGGCCGTCCGGGCGGCGGGCTCAGGACCCGCGCTTGCCGTAGTCCGCGCTGAGCCACCGCTCCGGGCGCATGCGGATGATCACCGTGTCGGCGCGCGTCGCCTCGCCCCCCGTCCGCTCGATGTAGTGATCGCCGCCCTGCGCGCCGAGATACCGGCGGGCCATCGGGCGGAGGTGCCGCTCGACGTCGCAGGGCTCGATGGCGGTGACCGGTCCTTCGACCGTGACGTAGCGGTAGGGCGGCGCCTCGGTCTGGGCGCACAGGCTGAAGCGGCGGTGGCGCGCGATGAGTTGGCCCTTTCGCGAAGATCGATCGGTGATCACCTGGACGTCCCCGCCCGGCTCGTACGCGTACCACACCGGCACGGTCAGGGGCCCACGCCCGTCCTCGGCGATGCTGATGATCCCGACGTGTACCTCTCCCAGAAACGTCTCCCGCTCGGCCGGGCTCATCGCGAATGACGTGGTCACGGTCAATGGCTCCTTTCTGGTGTCGCCGGCGTCGGGCTGCGCGCGATCGACGCGGCGCCGGCTCGGCTCCCCTCACGATCCGTCCCGAACCACAACCGCTCCCGGGGTCGCGCTGCGCCGCCACGCTGCTTCCCCCGGGCACGGATGCGCTTTGGCCTCGATCGAGCATACCGGTTGCGTCAAACAGACACCTACCCTCACCCCAACCCTCTCCCTCTGCCGGGCCATGGCGAGCCGGGTCATGGCGCTTGACGCCCGGGATGACCCGGGCGACCATCGCCGGGGAGAACGCCAATGCATGCCTCCGGGGTGCCTGTTATCGACATCGCGCCGTTCCTCGCCGGGACGGAGGGCGGAAGGCACGCTGTCGCCGCCGCCGTGGGCCGGGCCTGCGAGGAGATCGGGTTTCTGACCATCGTGGGCCACGGCGTCCCCCGCGACCTCGTCGCCGGGATGGACCGCCACGCCCGCCAGTTCTTCGACCTGCCAATCGACGAGAAGCTCCGGATCCGGCGCCCCGCGCGCGACGTGAGCCGCGGCTACATTCCCGCCGGCGACGAGAGCCTGTCCTACAGCCTCGGCGCCGCGGCGCCCCCCGACCTCAAGGAAGTGCTGGCGATCGGTCGCGAGGACGTGCCCGACAACGACTACCATCGCCGGGGGGCCGCCGCCCTTCACTTCGCGCCGAACCTCTGGCCGGATCGGCCCCCCGGGCTGCGCGAGACGGCCCTCGCCTACTTCCGGGCCATGGAGCATCTCGCCGCCGACCTCATGCGGATCTTCGCTGCCGCCCTCGCCCTGCCCGACGACTTCTTCGCCAACAAGATCGACCGGCACATCAGCGCCATCCGCCTCATCAACTACCCCGACCAGCCCGGGGAGCCCGCCCCGGGGCAGCTCCGGAGCGGCGCGCACTCGGACTATGGCTCGCTCACCATCCTCCGCATCGAGGACGCGCCCGGGGGGCTCCAGGTCCGGACGCGAGCGGGCGCGTGGATCGACGTGGCCGCCGTGCCCGCCAGCTTCGTCGTGAACATCGGCGACCTCATGATGCACTGGACCAACGACCGCTGGATCTCGACGCTGCACCGCGTGGCCAACCCCCCGCGGGATCGGCACCTGGGAAGCCGGCGCCTGTCGATCGTCTTCTTCCACCAGCCCAACTACGACGCGCTGATCGAATGTTTGCCCACCTGTCAGGGGCCTGGCCATCCTCCGAAGCACCCCGCCGTCACCTCCGGCGAGCACCGCCTCCGCAAGTTCCTGGCGACGAGCCTGGATCCGGCCCCCTCGTGAGGGCCGTCCGGCGGGCACAGGACGGCCGCTGATGGCGCGGACCCTGCGGATCGCCGCCGGACCCCTCGTCTTCGCGGCGCGGATGGAGGAGGGCGCGGCCCCGGGCACCTGCGCCGCCTTCCGCCGCCTTCTCCCCCTGCGCGGAAAGCTCATCCAGGCGCGCTGGAGCGGGGAGGCGGCGTGGATCCCCCTGGGCGCCCTGGCCGTCGGGGTCGGCCACGAGAACCACACGAGTTATCCGGGCGCGGGCGAGATCCTCCTCTACCCCGGAGGTATCAGCGAGACGGAGATCCTCTTTCCCTATGGCAGCACCCGGTTCGCCAGCAAGGTGGGCCAGCTCGCCGGCAACCACTTCCTGACCGTGCTCGACGGGCGCGAGCACCTGCCCGAGCTCGGGCGCCTTGTGGTCTGGCAGGGCGCGCAGGACGTCGTCTTCGAGGAGACCTGATCCATGATCACCGTGTACGCGCTGTGCGGCGGCTACCTCGACATGGACCGGACCGAGATGGTGCCCGACGGCTCTCCCTCCGCGCGGTGGACGGTGCCGGTGCCGAGCTTCCTCGTCGTCCACTCCCGCGGCCGGCTGCTCTTCGACACGGGCGTGCACCCCGCGGCGACCGCCGACCCCGTCGGCCGCCTCGGCGAGGCGCGGTCGCGGCGCATCGGCGTCCGCTCGCGCGAAGGCGACGACGTGATCAGCCAGCTGGGGCGGCTCGGGCTGGGGGCCGGCGACGTCACCCACGTCGCCAACTCGCACCTGCACTTCGACCACTGCGGGGGCAACGAGTTCTTCCCGCACGCCGCCGTCCTGGTCCAGAAGCGGGAGATGGACGCCGCCCGGGACCCCGCCGTCACCGGCAGCGGGCGCTACAATCCGAGCGCGCTCGACTTCGACCATCCCCTGCCTTATCAGCTGGTGGACGGCGAGCACGACGTCTTCGGAGACGGCAGCGTGCTCCTCATCCCCACCTACGGCCACACGCCCGGCCACCAGTCCCTGCTGGTGCGCTCCGGCAAGGACGCCCGGGTCGTCTTCAGCGCCGATGCCTGCTACACGCGGGAGAACATGGACCGCGACATCCTCCCCCGCATCCTGTGGGATCCGGTGGAGATGGCACGATCGCTCGACGCGCTCCGCTCGCTCCGGGACCGGCAGGGGGTCACCGTGTTCTACGGGCACGACCCGGGGCAATGGGAATCGTCCGCGCGCGCCCCCGCCGCCCTCGTCTGACCGGCCCCGGCAAGGGCGCGCGCGAGCCGCCCGCCCGGGCGGGTGTCCCCCGGCGCCCGCGCCACGCGTCGTGCGACATCGTCAATTCCCTGCGACCCGCCGCACCACCTGGCGACCATGACCCGGCAACGCGCCGACCGGGAGTCGGCGCGCGGCCTGCCGCCCGGGTGCGCGGCCGCCCGGGTGCGCGCGACCGATCCGCTGCACGCAGGGCGACCCCTTTGCTACCATCCAGGCGCCGAGCGAGACGGGGCGAGGCGGGGATGGGCGCCGGAGCGCCGGTCGGCCGGCCAGACTGCCATCCACACCGGGGAGACACCGATGAGCTGGAAGCGAGAGCTCGACGAGCTGAGGCGCCGCGAGTCGTTCGCCGATGAGCTGGGCGGCCCGGAGCGCGTCAAGCGCCAGCACGACGGGGGACGCTACACGATCCGCGAGCGCGTCGAGCGGCTGGTCGACGCCGGCAGCTTCCACGAGGTGGGCAAGATCGCCGGCCGCGCCCGCTACGACGCACAGCAGGATCTCGTCCACCTCACGCCGTCGAACTTCGTCTTCGGACGGGCCCGCGTCGACGATCGCCCGGTGGTGGTCGGGGGCGACGACTTCACGGTGCGGGGCGGGTCGGCCGACGCCACCATCAAGGCCAAGCACATGCAGTGCGAGCAGATGGCCCTGGAGCTCCGCCTGCCCCTGATCCGGCTTGTCGAGGGCTCGGGCGGAGGCGGCTCCGTCAAGACCATCGAGACCGACGGTCGCTCCAACGTCCCGGGAGTCGCGGGCTGGGAGCTGGTCGTCGCCAACATGGCCACGGTGCCGCGGGTGGCGCTCGGGCTCGGCTCGGTGGCCGGGCTCGGCGCCGCCCACCTCGCCGCCGCGCACTACTCGGTGATGGTCAAGTCGACGTCCGCGCTCTTCGTGGCCGGGCCGCCCGTGGTCGAGCGCATCGGCCAGAAGCTCACCAAGCAGGAGCTCGGGGGCTGGCAGATCCAGCTCCGCGCCGGGGCGGTCGACGAGGCCGTCGACACGGAGGAGCAGGCGTTTGCCTGCGCGCGGCGGTTCCTGTCGTACCTGCCGGCCTCGGTCCACGACCTGCCGCCGCGCTCCGCGCCGGACGACGCGCCGGAGCGGCGCGAGGCCTGGCTCGCCGACGCCATACCGCGCGACTCGCGCAAGGTCTACAAGGTCCGGCCGATCATCGAGGCCGTGGTGGATCGCGGATCGTTCTTCGAGATGTCGAGCCTGTACGGCCGGTCGATCGTCACCGGCCTCGCCCGTCTCGACGGATGGCCGGTGGCGCTGATGGCGAGCGACCCCTTCCACTACGCCGGCGCCTGGACTGCCGACACCTGCCAGAAGGTCGAGCGATTCGTCGACCTCGCCCAGACCTTCCACCTGCCCATCGTCTATTTGGTCGACTGCCCGGGCTTTCTCATCGGACTCGAGGCCGAGCAGACCGGGACCATCAAGCAGGGCGTGCGCGCCATGTCCGCCATCTGGCAGACGACGGTCCCCTGGTGCGCCGTGATCATCCGCAACGTGTTCGGGGTGGCGGGGGCGGCGCACCGGAACGGGGCGCGCTACTGCATGCGCTACGCCTGGCCCTCGGGCCGGTGGGGCTCACTACCGCTCGAGGGCGGGATCGAGGCCGCGTACCGCGCCGATCTCGACGCCGCGCCCGACCCCAAGGCCCGGCTGGCGGAGATCGAGGTGCGCCTCGACAAGCTCCGCTCGCCCTTCCGCTCGGCCGAGGCCTTCTGGATCGAGGAGATCATCGACCCGACGGAGACGCGGCCCCTGCTCTGCGAGTTCGCCAATCTCGCCGCGCCCCTGCGCACCCCGGGCCCCTCGGCCCACGGCATGCGCCCGTAGCGC
>DATKEI010000134.1:0-17253 GCA_035544455.1 Binatia bacterium
CTCGTCGCGGGAATAGCTCAGTGGTAGAGCACAACCTTGCCAAGGTTGGGGTCGCGGGTTCGAATCCCGTTTCCCGCTCCATTGCGATAACGTGTCGGGGGCTCGGGTGGCCGGGCCCCTTTGAATTGTCAAGGCGGCGTAGCCAAGTGGTCAAGGCGGAGGTCTGCAAAACCTCTATTCAGCGGTTCGAATCCGCTCGCCGCCTCCATCAATCTCGGCAGGGTGGCCGGGGAGTCGAGCCGGGGTGGCGGAACTGGGAGACGCGGCGGACTTAAAACCCGCTGGCCTGCAAAGGCCGTGGGGGTTCGATTCCCCCCCTCGGCACCAGGATGCCGTGAACCCAACACGGAACGGAGGGCGAGTGAGGTGCAGACCGTGAAGGTTGTGCGAAAGACTTTCACGATGCTGAGCGAGAAGCGCACGGAGATCCTGGACATCACGAAGCAGGTGAGGGACATCCTCCTCTCGGCGGATGTCACGGAAGGGATCCTCCTCGCGAACTCGCTTCACACCACGTGTGCGCTCTTCGTGAATGAGTTCCAGGGCGCCCTGGTCGAGGATCTGCGGTCCATGGTCGATCGGCTCGTGCCGGACGATGGCTGCTATCGCCACGACGACCCGCGGTACTCGGACTGCGAGCGCGGAAACGCCGGTGCCCATCTGCGGGCGGCTCTGCTCGGACGAAGCATCGCGGTGGGGATCTCCGGAGGCGAGCTGGCCCTGGGGCGCTTCCAGTCGATCCTGTTTGCCGAGCTCGACGGTCCCCGCTCGCGCACGATCGACGTCCAGATCATGGGAGTCTAGGGCGGGCGAATCGCGGCTCGAGCCGTCCGGAGACGTCCTTCGCCGGGGGCCTGCGGCGGCCAGCGCCTGGCTGCGCCCGGCCCGCCCCACGCAACGCTCATCGTGCCTGCCGCCGATCGCGTTCCCGCACGCATGGTATGCTGAGGGCGCCATGTCGTGGGCGCTCAAGAGAAAGATCCAGTCACTGGTCGCGGGCGAGGAGGGGTCTGTCCGCAAGGACTGGGGCGGGCGCGTGTCGATCGCGCTCGTGTACCCGAACACCTATGCGGTGGGTATGTCGAACCTCGGCTTCCAGACCATCTACACCCACCTGAACCTCCTGCCCGACGTGGTGTGTGAGCGCGTCTTCTTCCCCGATCCCGAGGATATCGACGAGTACCTGCGCACGGGCATGCCCCCGCTCTCCCTGGAGTCCCTCCGTCCCCTCCGCGAGTTCGACCTCGTGGGCTTCTCGGTGACGTACGAGGGCGACTACATCAACGCCGTGCGACTGCTCGACCTGGCCGGCATTCCCTCCCGGGCGGCGGCCCGCGAAGGGACCGACCCCATCGTGATGATGGGGGGGGTGTGCGCGTTCTCGAACCCGGAGCCGATCGCGCCCTTCATGGACTTCATCGTGGTCGGCGAGGGCGAGGAGGTGGTCCGCGAGATCGTGGATGCCTACAAGGCGAGCGGCGCGCGCGTCGACGAGGCGGGACGCCAGCGCGCCCTGGACCGGATGGCCGCGATCGCGGGTATCTATGTCCCCGGGGCCTTCGACGTGCGCTACGGTCCCGATGGCGCCATCGAGGCCATGGCGCCGCGCGATCCGGGTCACCCGCCCATCATCACCAAGCGCCGGCTGGCGCAGGTGAACCTCGTGGAGACCCGGTCGACGCTGCGGAGCGCGCGCGCGGAGTACGGGCACATGGACCTGCTCGAGGTGGGCAAGGGCTGCGGCCGCGGCTGCCGGTTCTGCCTGGAGGGACAGGTGTATCGCCCCGTGCGCCACCGGAGCCTCGACGCCCTGCGCGAGTCCGTGCAGCGGATCGCCAAGGAGTCCCGGCGCGTCGGACTGGTGGGGGCGTGCGTGTCCGACTATCCGTGGATAGGCGACCTGATGAAGATCCTGGAGGAGAACGGGGTCGAGGTGTCCATCTCGTCCCTGCGCGCCGATAGCCTGTCCGACGGGCTGGTCGCGGCCCTGCAGCGCGGCGGACACCGGACCCTCACCATGGCTCCGGAGGCGGGAACGGAGCGGCTCCGGCGCGTCGTGCGCAAGGCGATCACCGACGAGCAGCTGTACGAGGCCTGCCACCTCCTGCGCCGCCACGGCATTCCGAATCTCAAGTGCTACTTCATGATCGGGCTGCCCACGGAGACGCGCGAGGACGTGGAGGCCATCCCCGACCTGGCGGCGCGACTGCTCGAGCGGCTCCGGGTCGCCGGGCCCGACGGGCGCCCGTTCGGCAAGCTCACGCTGTCCGTGTCCTCGTTCGTGCCGAAGCCGTGGACCCCGTTCCAGTGGGCCGCTTTTGACGACGTCCGTGCTCTGGAGGCGAAGCTCGACATCATCAAGCGCGGCGCGCGGCGGCTCTCCACCGTGCGTGTCTTCCACGAGAACCCGCGGGAGGCGGGGTTGCAGGCGCTGCTCGCTCGCGGCGACCGCCGGGTGGCCGACCTCGTGGAGCACGCCGCCCGGCTGGGTGGAGACTGGCGGCGCGCGCTGCGCGAGTGGGAGGGCGATGCGGCCTTCTTCACGAAGCGCCTCCGCCCGGTGACGGAGACCCTGCCGTGGGATCATCTCGACGTCGGCGTCAAGAAGGGGGGGCTGCTCCGCGAGTGGGAGCGCGCGGGGGGTGCGGAGCTGGTGCCATGCCACGGGTGAGGGCGGCGGCGGCGTCCGAAGTTCCAGCCGGGGCGGGCCGGGTGGTCGAGGTCGGGGGCAGAGCCCTGGCGCTCTTCAACCTGGGCGGCGTCTTTCACGCCATCGACAACCGGTGTCCACACCGCGGCGGCCCGCTCGGCGAGGGAGACGTCGATGGCTCGCTGGTGACCTGCCCCTGGCATGCCTGGCGCTGGGATGTCACCACCGGGGCGAACGCCAACAGTCCCGCGGTGCGCGTGAGCTGCTTCCCGGCCTCGGTCGACGGCGGAGACGTCTTCGTGGAGCTGCCGTGAGCGGCGGGGGGCCGATCCACGATCTCCGGGGCCGGCCGCTCCGGAACCTGCGGCTGTCCGTGACGGATCGCTGCAACCTCCGCTGCCAGTACTGCATGCCCGAAGAGGAGTACGTCTGGCTTCCCCGCGGCGACGTGCTCACCTTCGAGGAGATGAGCACGCTGGTCGACGTCTTCGCGCGCCTCGGCGTGGACAAGGTGCGGCTGACCGGCGGCGAGCCCCTGCTCCGCAAGGGGGTGGAGCGGCTCATCCGCATGATCGCGGCCAAGCCGACTATCCGCGACCTCGCGATGACCACCAACGGCGTGATGCTCGGCCCGGAGGCGGGCGTGCTGCGCGCGGCTGGCCTTCACCGGGTCACCGTCAGCCTCGACACGCTGCGGCCGGACCGCTTCCGGGCCCTGACGCGCCGGGACAGCCATCGCCAGGTGCTGGACGGGATCGAGGCGGCCCGCACCGCCGGGTTCAGCGGGCTCAAGCTCGACACCGTGGTGATCCGCGGGGTGAACGACGACGAGCTCGTGGACCTCGTCGAGTACGGGCGCCGCGTGGCCGCGGAGGTGCGCTTCATCGAGTACATGGATGTCGGAGGCGCCACCTCGTGGTCGATGGCCCAGGTCATGTCACGGGCCGCCATGCTCGACGCGCTCTCGCGGCACTACGGCCCGATCGATCCGATCGCGGAGGAGTCCTCGGCGCCGGCCGACCGCTTCCGGCTCCCGGATGGCACCGTGTTCGGGATTATCTCCTCGACGACGCAACCCTTCTGCCAGACGTGCGACCGGAGCCGCCTCACCGCCGACGGCACCTGGTACCTCTGCCTGTACGCGACCCGGGGCATCGACCTCCGGGAGCCGCTGCGCTCGGGCGTCTCGGCGGACGCGATCGCCGCGCTGATCGCGGGCATCTGGCGCGGGCGCCGGGACCGGGGGGCCGAGGACCGCCTCGCCCTGGGGACCCGGGGGCCGCTCGTGCAGATCGGCGAGCTGCGCCGCGATCCGCGCCTGGAGATGCATACCCGCGGCGGGTAGCCGGGGGGCGGCCGCTCGCCCGCGAGGCTGATCGGCGTCGCCCGTGCGGCCCGCGTGACGGACAGCGCCGGTTGTCACGAGCAGGAGGGGACTGCTAGGCTCTGGTCATGAGCCCCCCCCGGTCCCCCGCCCCCTCCGTCCCGGCGACCCCGGCCCCCCTCGACGTCCTCGAGCGCGGCGCCAACGGGCAGACGTCGGCCGCCCGCCTGTTCCTGCAGCTCCACGTGTTCGGCCGATGCCGGGACGCCAAGGCGGTGGCCGCCGTTCTCGTGCGCAGCGGGATGGAGGCGGTGCTGTACGCGGACGTCAACGATCCCCAGGGCGTGGGCCTGCTCACCATGCACGAGGATGCCAGCTTCTTCGCGACCCGGCTGAGGGACGTGCTGCGGACGGAGCCGTTCGCGGACCTCGTGCACCGGCCGGAGTTCACGATGCTCGGCCGGACCTACTCCTCGGGATTCGAGTCCGACCTGGGCGATTGGCTGCTGCGCCGTCCCCGCCGGACCGTCCTCAACCCGGAGTGGCCGTGGGCGGTCTGGTACCCGCTGCGAAGGGTGGGGGCCTTCGCGCGGTTGTCCCGGGAGGAGCAGGGCACGATTCTCCGCGAGCACGCGACGATCGGCCGCGCCTACGGCGACGCCGATCTGGCCCACGACATCCGGCTCGCCTGTCACGGGCTGGACGTGCGGGACAACGACTTCGTCATCGGACTCGTGGGCCGCGAGCTCTACCCGCTCTCTCATCTGGTGCAGGCCATGCGGCGAACGGTCCAGACGTCGGAGTACATCCAGGGCCTCGGGCCCTTCTTCGTCGGGCACGTTCTCTGGCAGAGCGGTCGGGACTGACCGGCGCCGCCCGGCTCGGCCCCGGAGGCGGGCCGGTCAGGCCAGGGGAGCGGGGAGGTCGGAAGCGCCCATCAGGTAGCGGTCGATGCCGCGGGCGGCGCTCCGGCCCTCGGCGATCGCCCAGACGATCAGCGACTGCCCGCGCTGCATGTCCCCGGCGGCGAAAACGCCGGGGACGCTCGTCATCCAGCTCTCGTCGCGCCAGACGTTGCCGCGCCCGGTGAGGCGTACGCCGAGGTCCGTCAGGAGTCCCGCGCGCGTCGGCCCCGTGAAGCCCATGGCGAGCAGGGCGAGGTCGCAGGGCAGGGTGAACTCCGACCCCGGGATCTCCGGGAAGCTGAGCCGGCCGCCGTCGCTGACCACCTCGACCTGCACGGCCTCGAGGGCCCGCACCCGTCCCTCGCCGTCGCCGAGGAAGCGGCGGGTGGAGACGGCATACTGGCGATGGCCGCCCTCCTCGTGCGCCGAGGAGACGCGGTACACGTTCGGCCACTCGGGCCACGGGTTGTCGGCGGCGCGCTCGGCGGGGGGACGGGGCATGATCTCGAACTGGTGCACGGAGGCCGGGCCCTGCCGGTGAGCGGTGCCGAGGCAGTCGGCGCCGGTGTCGCCGCCGCCGATGATGACCACGTGCTTGCCCGCCGCCGAGATGAACTGGTCGTCCGGGACGAGGTCGCCCTCGCACCGGCGGTTCTGCAGCGTCAGGTAGTCCATGGCGAAGTGCACGCCGCGCAGCTCTCGCCCGGTGATGGGCAGATCGCGCGGGTCGCCGGCGCCGCCGGCGAGGAGGATGGCGTCGAAGCCCCGCCGCAGCTCGTCCACGGGCACGGTGGCCCCGATGTGGGCGCCGGTCACGAAGCGGACGCCCTCCGCCTCCATCTGGGCGAGGCGCCGGGCGAGCACGCGCTTCTCCATCTTGAACTCGGGGATGCCGTATCGCAGCAGGCCGCCGATCCGGTCCGCCCGCTCGAACACGGTGACGGCGTGCCCGGCCCGCGCCAGCTGCTGGGCGCCGGCGAGACCGGCCGGACCGGAGCCGACGACGGCGACCGTCTTTCCCGTCCGTCCGGCCGACGGCGCCGGGGCGATCCACCCCTCGGCCCAGGCGCGGTCGATGATGCTGAGCTCGATGGCCTTGATGATGACCGGGTCGTCGTTGATGCCGAGGACGCACGAGCCCTCGCACGGAGCGGGGCACAGGGTTCCCGTGAACTCGGGGAAGTTGTTGGTGGCGTGGAGTCGGTCGATCGCCTCCCGCCAGTCGCCCTTGTAGACGAGGTCGTTCCAGTCGGGAATCAGGTTCCCGAGCGGACAGCCCTGGTGACAGAAGGGAATGCCACAGTCCATGCACCGGGCGCCCTGAGTCCGCAGGGGTGTCTCCGGCCAGGGCAGCATGACCTGCCGCCAGTCGCGGCGGCGCTCCCCCACCGGGCGATAGGGCTGCTTGTCTCGCTTGAACTCGATGAAGCCGGTGACCTTACCCATGCGCGCCTTCCATCACCGCCTTTTCCCACGAGGTCCCCTCGGCCTCGGCGCGCTTCATGGCCAGGATGGCCCGCTTGTAGTCGCGCGGCATGACCTTGACGAACGCGGCCTGGGCCTCCGGCCAGTTGGCCAGCAGCTTCTCGGCGCGGGCGCTCTGCGTGTACCTGACGTGTCGGCTCAGGAGATCCTTGACCTCGGCCACGTCGTCGTCGGCGACGAGGCGCTCGAGGTCGACCATGCCCATGTTGCAGCGGCTCGGGAAGTCCCCGGCCTCGTCGAGCACGTAGGCGACGCCGCCCGACATGCCGGCGGCGAAGTTCCGGCCGGTGGAGCCGATCACCACCACGCGGCCACCGGTCATGTACTCGCAGCCATGGTCGCCCACCGCCTCGACGACGGCGAGGGCCCCGCTGTTGCGCACCCCGAAGCGCTCGCCCGCCACGCCGCGAACGTACGCCTCCCCCTGGGTGGCCCCGTACAGGACCACGTTGCCGATGATGATGTTCTCCTCGGGCGGGAACGTCGCCTCCCGCGGCGGGAACGCGATGATCTTGCCTCCGGACAGCCCCTTGCCGACGTAGTCGTTGGCATCGCCCTCGATCACGAGGGTGACGCCGCGGGGCAGAAACGCCCCGAAGCTCTGCCCGGCCGACCCCGTGAACTGGACGCGGATGGTGTCGTCGGGGAGGCCCGGGGCCCCGTAGCGGCGCGTGATCTCGTAGCCGAGAATGGTCCCCACCGTCCGGTTCACGTTGCGGATGGGCAGGCGCAGGTCCACCGGCGTCCGGTGCTCGAGCGCGTCGCGGCAGAGGGGAACCAGCGTGGTCACATCCAGGGACTGGGCGAGGCCGTGGTCTTGCTCGCGCACGCAACGGATCGCGACATCGGGGCCCGCCGGGGGCCGGTACAGGATGGTGGAGAGGTCGAGGCCGCAGGCCTTGTAGTGCTCCACCGCGGTGCGCACGTCCAGCCGATCCGCCTGGCCGATCATCTCGGCCATGCTGCGGAACCCGAGCTGGGCCATGAGCTCGCGCACTTCCTCCGCGATGAACCGGAAGAAGCGCTCCACGAATTCCGGCCGGCCCGCGAACTTCTTGCGGAGCTCGGGATCCTGGGTGGCGATCCCGACCGGGCAGGTGTTGAGATGGCAGACCCGCATCATGATGCATCCCATGACGACCAGCGGCGCCGTGGAGAAGCCGTACTCCTCGGCGCCGAGCAGCGCCGCGATCACGACGTCGCGGCCGGTCTTGAGCTGCCCGTCGACCTGGACCACGATGCGATCGCGCAGCTTGTTCAGGACGAGCACCTGCTGGGTCTCGGCGAGCCCGAGCTCCCAGGGCACGCCGCCGTGCTTGATGGAGGTGAGCGGGGCGGCCCCCGTGCCGCCGTCGTGGCCGGAGATGAGGACCACGTCGGAGTGCGCCTTGGCCACCCCCGCCGCGACGGTACCCACCCCGACCTCGGCCACCAGCTTGACGTGCACGCGGGCGCGGGGGTTCGAGTTCTTGAGGTCGTGGATGAGCTGCTTCAGGTCCTCGATCGAGTAGATGTCGTGGTGGGGGGGCGGCGAGATCAGACCCACCCCCGGCGTGGAGTGCCGGACCTTGGCGATCCACGGATAGACCTTGCCGCCGGGCAGCTGCCCGCCCTCGCCCGGCTTGGCCCCCTGGGCCATCTTGATCTGCAGGTCGTCGGCGTTCACGAGGTACTCGCTGGTGACGCCGAAGCGGCCGGAGGCCACCTGCTTGACGGCGCTGCGCCGCCAGTCGCCGTTGGCGTCGCGGAGGTAGCGGGCCGGGTCCTCGCCCCCCTCGCCGGTGTTGGACTTGCCGCCGAAGCGGTTCATGGCGATGCCCAGGGTCTCGTGGGCCTCCTGGCTGATGGCGCCGTACGACATGGCGCCCGTCGCGAACCGCTTCATGATGGATTCGACGGACTCCACCTCGTCCAGGGGGACAGGGACGGCGGCGGGCCGGAGCGCGAACAGCCCCCGGAGGGTGGCGAGGTTCCGGCTCTGGTCGTCAACCGCCCGCGTGTACTCGCGGAAGATGCGGACCTGCCCGGTTCGCGTGGCGTGCTGGAGCTTGAAGACCGTCTCCGGGTTGAACAGGTGGTACTCGCCGTCGCGCCGCCACTGATACTCGCCGCCCCACTCGAGCTCGAGCGGTCGCACCGGGCGGTCGGTGAAGGCGCGGTGGTGCCGTTCGGCCACCTCGCGCGCGATCACGTCGAGGCCGATCCCGCCGATGCGGGACGCCGTCCACGTGAAGTACCGATCGACGAACGCCTTGTCGAGGCCGATGGCCTCGAAGATCTGAGCGCCCCGGTAGGACTGGATGGTCGAGATCCCCATCTTGGAGATCACCTTGAGCGTGCCCTTGTTGAGGGCCTTGACGTAGTTCTTGACGGCCCCGGCGTGGTCGAGGCCGGGCAGCACGCCCTCCCGGATCATGTCGTCCACGGTCTCGAACGCCAGGTACGGGTTGACCGCCCCCGCGCCGTACCCGAGGAGGAGGGCCACGTGGTGCACCTCGCGCGCCTCGCCCGTCTCGATGATCAGCCCCACCCGGACCCGGGCTCCCGCCCGGATCAGGTGGTGATGCACGCCAGAGGTCGCGAGCAGGGCGGGGATGGGCGCGAGCGCCGCCGTCATCCCGCGGTCGGACAGGATGAGATACGTGGAGCCGTCGGACACCGCCGCCGCCGCGGCGCGGCCGAGATCCTCGAGCGCGCGCGTGAGCCCCGCCCCGCCCTCGGCCACCGGGAAGAGCATGGGCAGGGTGGCGGCGCGGAATCCGGGCAAGTCGGCATGGCGAATGCGGGCCAGGTCCTCGTTGCTCAGGATGGGGGTCCTGAGCTTGATCTGGCGGCAGGCCTCGGGGGTGGGCTCGAGGAGGTTGCCCTCGGGCCCGATCGAGGTCGAGATCTGGGTGACCAGCTCCTCCCGGATGCCGTCGAGCGGCGGGTTCGTCACCTGGGCGAAGAGCTGCTTGAAGTAGTCGTAGAGCAGGCGCGGGCGGCTCGAGAGGACGGCGAGGGAGGTATCGGTTCCCATGGAGCCGACCGGTTCCTCGGCCTTCTGGGCCATCGGGGCGAGGAGGAGGCGCAGGTCCTCGTGCGTGTACCCGAAGGCGAGCTGGCGCTGGAGCACGGTCCGATGGTCGAGCTCGGGCGCGGGGGGCGGTGCCGGCAGGCTCTCGACGGGACGCAGGTGGGTGTCCAGCCACTGCCGGTACGGGTGCTCGCGCCCGAAGGCCTCCTTGAGCTCCTCGTCGTGGATGATGCGGCCCCGGGCGGTGTCCACGAGGAAGATGCGGCCGGGATGCAGCCGCTCCTTGAGGAGCACGCGCTCGGGCGGGATGTCGAGCACGCCGACCTCCGAGGCCATGATGACCAGGCCGTCCTTGGTCACGTAGTAGCGCGAGGGGCGGAGCCCGTTCCGGTCCAGCACGGCCCCGATGACGGTCCCGTCCGTGAACGCGATCGACGCCGGACCGTCCCACGGCTCCATCAGGCAGCTGTGATACTCGTAGAAGGCCTTGCGCTCGTCGCCCATCGACTCGTGCCCGGCCCAGGGCTCGGGGATCATCATGAGCACGGCATGGGCGAGCGGGCGCCCCGCCATCACGAGGAACTCGAGCACGTTGTCGAAGGTCGCGGAGTCGCTCCCTCCGTCGGCGATGATCGGGAACAGCCGCTCCAGATCGGGGCCGAGCGCGGCCGACCGGCACAGCGCCTCGCGGGCCCGCATCCAGTTGATGTTGCCGCGCAGCGTGTTGATCTCGCCGTTGTGGGCGATGTACCGGAACGGATGGGCCAGGGGCCACGACGGGAAGGTGTTGGTGGAGAATCGCTGGTGCACGAGGGCGAGGGCGGACTCGACCAGAGGATCGCACACGTCGGGGAACATGACCTCGATCTGATCGGCCGAGAGCATGCCCTTGTAGATCAGCGTGCGCGTGGACAGGCTCGGCAGGTAGAACGACGTCCGGCCGGGCAGCTCGCTCGCTCGCACCGCGTGCTCGACGCGCTTGCGGATCACGTAGAGCCGGCGCTCGAAGGCCGCCTGGTCCGGGATGCCGGCGGAGCGGCCGATGAACACCTGGCGGAAGACCGGCTCCACCGCGCGGGCGGAGGGCCCGACCGGCGAGTCGTCGGTGGGGACGTCCCGCCAGCCGAGGAGGGTCTGACCCTCCTCGCGCACGATCTCGCCGAGCATCTCCTGGCACGCGGCGGCCTCCCCGGGGTCCCGGGGCAGGAAGACCAGACCGGCCCCGTAGTGGTCCGGAGCGGGGAGCGCGATCCCGAGTCCGCGGCAGCGGTCCCGCAAGAAGGCGTGGGGCATCTGGATGAGGATGCCCGCGCCGTCGCCCGCGTTGGTCTCCGAGCCGCAGGCGCCGCGGTGTAGCAGGTTCTTCAGGACCTCCAGCGCCTGGTCCACGATCGCATGCGAGGGGCGGCCCTGGATGTCCACCACGAACCCGACCCCGCATGCGTCGTGCTCCTGCGCGGGGTCATACAGGCCTTGCGCCGGGGGAAGTCCGGCTGTCGTCATCGACCGTCCTCGTCGGGCAGCGTCCATGGCCTGGCGTGCCGTGCGCGGGCTGTCACATCGCCGTCCGGCGCCGTGTGAACGCACCGAACAACCTCGAGTTGAGGAGTGAACTTACACCAGTGCCGACCATTAGCCAAGCCCAAAACGCTAAATTCTCCGAATAAGTTGCGCTAATGATGTTGCATTCGTGATGTAGAGTGGCCTCGTGACCCTCGAGGCTCTGAAGCTCTACTGCGATATCGTGCGGCTCCGGAGCGTGTCTCGAGGCGCGGCGGCCAGCGGGGTCTCCCAGTCGGCGGCCAGCCAGGCCGTGCACCAGCTGGAGGGCGAGATCGGCGCCCCACTGCTCGACCGGTCGCGGCGCCCGCTCGGCCCCACGGAGCAAGGGCGAATGTTCTACGAGGCGTGCCGGACCTTGCTGCAGGGGTTCGAGAAGGCCCGCGCCGAGATCTCCGCCTCGCGCCAGCGCGTGCAGGGCACCGTCCGCGTGGCCGCGATCTACTCGGTCGGTCTGCACGACATGAGCCGGCACATGCAGCCCTTCATGGCCGCGCATCCACACGCCCGCGTGCTCCTGGAATGTCTGCACCCCCACAAGGTGGTGGCGGCGGTCCTGAACGACGAGGCGGATCTCGGCATCCTCTCGTATCCGACGGCGACGCGCGCCCTCGAGGTGCTGCCTGTGCGGGCGGAGCCCATGGTGCTGGTGACCCACCCGACCCACCGGCTGGCTCGGCGCCGCCGGGCCGCCCCCGCCGACCTGCAGGGCGAGCGCTTCGTGGCCTTCGACCACGACATCCCCATCCGCAAGGCCATCGACCGCGCCCTGAAGCAGCACAACGTCAAGGTCGAGGTCGTGATGGAGTTCGACAACGTCGAGACGATCAAGCAGGCCATCGGCATTGCGGCAGGCGTGAGCATCCTGCCACGGCCCACGGTCCTGCTCGAGATCGGCATGCGAACCCTGGCCGCGGTGCCACTGGCAGTACCTGGCCTTGTCCGCCCCATCGGAATCATCCGGCGCAGGGGCAAGCCCCTCACCCCAGCCGTGGAACGGTTCATGCAGGTGCTCAGGAGGGGCGGCGACGGCGAAGCCAGGGTCGAGGAGGCCTGATGGTCCGACCGGGCGAAACCTTGCGCGCCTCGTGCACCTTCAGTAGCATGGAGAGCGGGAGACGCGATCCTGAAGATCCCCTAAGATCTCCTTGGACCCCGGAGCCTCCGGACCTCAGGCTCGATCTGCGCGGACCCGGCCGAGCGAAACGGAAAGGACACCACGAACATGAGCGAGACGATGGCCCGGGCAACGGCCGCCACCAAGCCGCGCCGTACGCTCACCCGCGCCGTGATTCGCTTCGCCGGGGACTCTGGCGACGGCATGCAGGTCACCGGGGAGCAGTTCACAACCGAGGCGGCCTGGGCCGGCAACGACATCGCCACCCTGCCGAACTTTCCCGCGGAGATCCGCGCCCCGGCCGGGACACTCTTCGGGGTGTCCAGTTTCCAGCTGCAGTTCGGGAGCCAGCGTGTGCACACCCCGGGTGATCTGCTCGACGCGCTGGTGGCGATGAATCCCGCCGCCTTCAAGGTGCATCTGACCGATCTCAAGTCCGGTGGCATCCTGATTGTCAACACCGCCGCCTTCGATCAGCGGAACCTCGACAAGGCCGGGTTTGCGAAGAACCCGCTGGAGGACGCCGGGCTCGCCGAGAAGTATCGCCTGCACCAGGTCGACATCACGGGGCTCACCAAGAAGGCCCTGGAGGACCTGCCGCTCAACGCGAAGGAGAAGGACCGCTGCAAGAACTTCTTCGCCCTGGGCCTGGTCTCGTGGATCTACACCCGGCCCGTGGATCCGACGCTCGAGTGGATCAAGAAGCGGTTCGGCAAGAACGCGGCGATCGTGGAGGCCAACACCCGGGTCCTCAAGGCGGGGCACGCCTTCGGGGAGACCGCCGAGATCTTCGGGGAGAACTACGGCATCGAGGCGGCCGAGATGCCCGCCGGCACGTACCGGGCCATGACGGGCAACCGGGCGCTGGCCTGGGGCCTGCTCGCGGCGGCGGAGCGCAGCCAGCTGCCGATGGTCTTCGGCGCCTACCCGATCACGCCGGCGAGCGACATCCTGCACGAGCTCTCGATGCACAAGCGCTTCCGGGTCCGCACGTTCCAGGCCGAGGACGAGATCGCCGCGGTGACCGCCGCGGTGGGAGCCGCCTTCGGGGGGGCCATCGGCGTCACCGCGAGCAGCGGCCCGGGGATCGCCCTCAAGGGCGAGGGCATCGGTCTCGCCGTCACCGCCGAGCTGCCGCTCGTGATCTTCGACATCCAGCGCGGGGGGCCGAGCACCGGGCTGCCGACCAAGACCGAGCAGGCCGACCTCATGCAGGCCCTGTACGGCCGGAACAGCGAGAGCCCGGTGGTGGTCCTTGCCCCGCAGTCGCCGGGCGATTGCTTCTTCATCGCCTACGAGGCGGTGCGAATCGCCGTCAAGTACATGGTGCCGGTCATGGTGCTGAGCGACGGCTATCTCGCCAACGGCTCCGAGCCCTGGCTGATCCCGGACCCGAAGGCGCTCCCCGACATCGAGGCCAGGTTCCGCACCGATCCCGAGGGCTTTTTCCCCTACCTGCGCGACCAGGCCACCCTGGCCCGGCCCTGGGTGCGGCCGGGAACTCCCGGCCTCGAGCACCGCATCGGCGGCATCGAGAAGGCCGACGGGAGCGGCAACATCTCGTACGATCCCGAGAACCACGACCACATGGTGCGCACGCGTGCCGAGAAGGTGCGGCGCGTTGCGCAGGAGATCCCGCCGACCACGGTGAACGGGCCGGAGTCGGGGGACGTGCTGGTGGTGGGATGGGGGGGAACGTGTGGCGCCATCACCGCCGCCGTCGAGGAGGCCCAAGGCGAGGGCCGCGCGGTCGCCTCGGTGCACCTGCGCTACATGAACCCCCTGCCGCCCGACCTCGGGCAGATCCTCCGCCAGTACCACAAGGTGCTCGTGCCGGAGATCAACCTCGGGCAGCTCGTCCGCGTTCTCCGGGCCGAGTACCTGGTGGACGCCGTCGGATTCAACCGGGTCCGCGGCCTGCCGCTCGCCAGTCAAGAGATCTACGAAGCGATCACCCAACTCCTGGAGGTCAAGCGGTGAGCCCGACAGCCGGAGCGCCGGAAGCGACGCGGCCCACGCCGCGCTACACCAAGAAGGACTTCGAGTCCGACCAGGACGTGCGCTGGTGCCCGGGGTGCGGCGACTACGCCATCCTGAGCGCGGTCCAGAAAATGATGCCCGACCTCGGGATTCCCCGGGAGGACATCGTGTTCATCTCCGGGATCGGCTGCTCGAGTCGCTTCCCGTACTACATGAACACCTACGGCTTCCACACGATCCACGGCCGGGCCCCGGCGGTGGCGACCGGGCTCAAGCTGGCCCGGCCGGATCTCAAGATATTCGTGGTCACCGGCGACGGGGATGGCCTGAGCATCGGCGGCAACCACCTCCTGCACGTGCTCCGGCGAAACGTGGACCTGACGATCCTGCTGTTCAACAACCGGATCTACGGTCTCACCAAGGGCCAGTATTCTCCGACGAGCGAGCTGGGCAAGGTGACCAAGTCAACGCCCCAGGGATCGGCCGATCGTCCGGTGAGCCCGTGTGTGTTCGCCCTCGCCTGCGGGGCGAGCTTCGTTGCGCGCACGGTGGACCGGAATGTCGCCCACATGGAGGAGACGCTGAAGCGGGCATCGCGGCACCGGGGAGCGGCCTTCGTCGAGATCCTCCAGAACTGCAACGTGTACAACGATCTCGCCTGGAACGTCCTGTACGATCGCGAGAGCAAGGTCATGGCCGAGCTGCGCCTTCAGCACGGCAAGCCGCTGGTGTGGGGCCCCCCGGACGACCGGCGCGGGCTCGTGCTGGAGGGCGTGCGGCCCAAGGTCGTCAAGGTGGGCGAGGTGGCCGAAGACGCGCTGTGGGTGCACGACGAGCGCGAGCCGGCGTCGGCGCTCCTCCTGTCGCAGCTCTGGGCGCCGGATTACCCGGTTCCTGTGGGCGTACTGGTCGATGTCGAGGCGCCCATCTACGAGGATCAGGTGCTCCAGCAGGAGGACAAGGCCATCGCCGACCGGGGGCCCGGAGACGTGGGGCAGCTCCTCCGCTCCGGCGAGACCTGGACGATCAGCTAGGGTCCGGAGTCAGAAATGTGCCGACAAAGCGCCGGGTGGGGTGGGGGTCGTCCCCGCGGGACACGCCTGTAACGCGGGAGCGCTGCCGGCGGTCAATGGGGCCACGAGATGGGTGGTGGGTGGCTTCGGCGATCCGCAGAAGATACGGTCCCGCGGGGAGACCCCCACCCCACCCAGCGCCGCGAGTCGACGAACTTCTGACCAGGACACTGGTCTCCTGAAGTCAGAGACGTGCCGACACAGCGAGGGGCGGGGGCCCACCCCGCCCCTCGCTGGGAATCGACGGACTCTCGACTCGGGACGACGCGTACGGCGCCACGACTCGGAGTTGCCCCGGCGGTGGGCCTGCACGAGAGGGCACGCCACCGGGACTGGCCTCCGAATCTAGCCGCCAGTTCCCCCCGCGGCCCGGGGAGGGTCGTGGTGGCGCGAGTGGGCGCCTGATGCTCTGCCGGCCCCCCGACGCGGCGTGCGGGGGGCCGGCGCCGTTTTCACGATGGCGAGGACGGGAGGGTGAGGGCGATGGCGGTCACAGATCAGTTCAACCGGGCGCTCGCGGCCATCGTCGGCGCCAGCGCGGTGGTGGCGACGCCGGAGGGGCGGCTCACCTACGAGTGCGACATGCATACGTTCCACAAGGGCGCCCCGGACGTGGTGGTCCTGCCCACCACCGCCGACCAGATCGTGCGGATCGTGCGCCTCTGCCGGGACGCGGGCGTGCCCGTGGTGCCGCGGGGTTCGGGCACCGGGCTCATCGGGGGCGCCATGGCGCCGGCGGGCGGGGTCATGGTGGCGACCACGCGGATGAACCGGATTCTCGCCATCGACGTGCCCAATCGCTGCGCGACGGTCGAGCCTGGCCTGATCAACCTGTCGCTGAGCCAGGCGACCCGACCGCATCGGCTGTTCTTCGCGCCCGACCCGTCGAGCCAGATGGTCTCCTCCATCGGTGGCAACGTCGCGACCAACGCCGGCGGCCCGCACTGTCTCAAGTACGGCGTGACCGTGAACCACGTCCTCGGCCTCCAGGTGGCCACGGGGGCGGGGGAGCTCGTCTGGCTCGGAGGCAAGGCGCACGAGCCGCACGGCTACGATCTCGCCGGCGTCGTGGTCGGTTCGGAGGGAACGCTCGGCCTGGTGACCGCGGTCGTGGTGCGCCTCGTGCCGGTGCCGGAGGCGGTGAAGACGTTGCTGGCGTCGTTCTCCAGCATCGAGGACGCCTCCGAGGCGGTGTCCGCCATCATCGCCGAGGGCATCATCCCCGCCGCCCTCGAGATGCTTGACGAGGTGATGATCCGGGCCATCGAGGAAGGCGTGCATGCGGGCTATCCCAAGGGTGCCGGCGCCGTGCTGCTGATCGAGCTGGACGGGCCTGTCGCCGAGATCGAGGTCCAGGGCCGGCGCGTGGCGGCGATCTGCCGGGAGCGCCTGGCCCTCGAGGTACGCGTGGCCGCCGACGAGGCGGAGCGCGCGCTCCTGTGGAAGGGCCGCAAGGAAGCGGCGGGGGCCGTGGGTCGCCTCGCCCCGAACTGGCTCCTGCAGGACGCGGTCGTTCCGCGGTCGCGCCTCCCCGAGATCATGCGCACCATGGTGAGCATCGCCCACCGGCACCGGATCGTCCTCGCCAACGTCTTCCACGCCGGCGACGGCAACCTGCACCCGCTGATCCTGTACGACGATCAGTCGCCGGACGAGCTGGCCCGCGCCCAGCTGGTGAACGACGAGCTCCTCCACGCTTGCCTCGCCCTCGGGGGCAGCGTGAGCGGCGAGCACGGCATCGGCGTCGACAAGGCGAAGAGTCTTCCCCTGCAGTTCGCCCCGGCCGACCTCGATTTCATGGCGCGGTTGCGGCGGGTGTTCGACCCGAACGGCATCATGAACCCCGGGAAGATCCTGCCCTCGGGATCCGCGTGCGGCGAGGGCCTGCGGCCCGACCCGGCCTCGCGGGCGGGGCGACGGCCGGAGCGCCTCGGGGACGCGTGGATCTAGTGTCCCGGGGCGGGTGTTCGTCGGCGCGTTGTCGGCCCATCGCCGACCCAGGACACTAGGATGCCGGTTTCCACCCCCGCCTTGAGAACGGCGCTCGCCGAGATCCTTGGACCGGAGCATGCGCGCAGCGACGACGCCGCGCGGGCCGCCCACGCCGTCGATGGCGTTTCCCCGCGCTGGGTCGCCGCCCCGG
>DATKEI010000135.1:0-10374 GCA_035544455.1 Binatia bacterium
AGCGCCAGAAGGCGAACGAGTTGCCGCGCGTCCGCTGCAGCGCCACACGCACGTTCTCCAGCACGGTGAGGTGGGGGAACACCGCCGAGATCTGGAACGAGCGGACGAGGCCAGGCGCGCGATGTCGGCGGGGCTCGACCCCGTGATGTCCCGCCCGTTGAACCGGATGCGGCCCCGGGTGGGCGGGAGGAAGTGCGTGAGCAGGTTGAAGCAGGTCGTCTTGCCCGCGCCATTGGGGCCGATGAGGGCGTGGATGGTGCCCCGGCGCACGCGGAGGTGGACGTCCCGCACCGCCACGAAGCCGCGGAACTCCTTGGTCAGCCCCTCCGTCTCGAGGATGACGTCGTCGCTCATGCCGGGGGCGGGGGCGGATAGAAGACGGCCTCGCGCCGCTCGTCCCACGCCCGGTTGGCGACGTCCATCTCCCAGGAGTTCATGCAGTCGGCCTGGGCCTTGAGCATGGGCTCGATCATGGCGCGCGGATCGCGGTGGAAGGACTCGTGCAGCAGCCGCTTGGCGTGCCCGGTGGCGGTGCGGGACATCCGGAACGCCTTCTGGACAATGTCGGCCAGGGCGGCGTCGATGCCGGCCGCCGGCACCACCCAGTTGACCAGGCCCATGGCCAGGGCGGCGGCCGGCGCCACGTCGTCGTTCAGGAGGGTGAGCTCCTTGGCCCGGCCGAGGCCGACGAGGCGGGCGAGGCGGAGCACGGACCCGTCGGGGATCAGCCCGTGGCGCGTGGCCCCGAGCCCGAGCACGGCGTCGGCCGCGGCCAGGCGAACGTCGCAGGCCACCGCGAGCTGGAGGCCCCCGCCGATCGAGTAGCCGTGCAGCACGGCGACGCTCAGCTTGTCCATGTCCTCCAAACAGTTCAGGGCCCGGATCCAGTGGCGGTAAAAACCCTCGCCGATCGTGCCCGCCGACAGCGCGGTGCGGTCCATACCCGAGCAGAAGGCGCGCCCCGCGCCGCGCACGACCACCACCCACACCGCCGGGTCGGCCGCCGCGGCCTCGGCGGCGTCGGCCAGCGCGGCGGTCAGCTCGGTGTCCACGGCGTTCAGGACGGCGGGCCGGTTGAGGACGATCTCCGCCAGCCCGCCGTCGACGCGATACCGCACCCGGGGCTCGCCGCCTGGCGCGCTCATCGACGGCCCAGGATCTCGCGCGCAATCACGAGCCGCTGGATCTCGGAGGTGCCCTCGCCGATCTCGGTGAGCTTGGCGTCCCGGAAGATGCGCTCGATGGGGAACTCGGTGATGTAGCCGGCGCCCCCGTGGATCTGGAGCGCCCGGCTTGCCGACCGCATCGCGACCTCGGACGCGAAGAGCTTGGCCATCGAGGCCGCGAGCCGGGCCGGTCGCCCCCGGTCCTTGAGGGCGGCCGCGCGCAGGGTGAGCAGGCGCGCGGCCTCGACCTCGGTCGCGATCTCCGCCAGCATCCCCTGCAGGCCTTCGAAGTCGGCGAGCGGCCGCCCGAAGGCCGTGCGCTGCTTCATGTAGCGCCGGGCCTGGTCAAGGGCGCCCTGGGCGAGCCCCACCCCCATGGCGGCCATGGCGATGCGCCCGCCCTCGAGCACCTGCATGCACTGGACGAAGCCGGTGCCGAGCTCGCCGCAGACCTGCCCGGCCGGCACGCGCACGTCGTCGAGGATCAGCTCCGCCGTGTTCGAGGCGTGCAGGCCGAGCTTCCGGTAGGGCGGCGCCGCGCTGAAGCCGGGCATTCCGCGGTCGAGGATGAAGGCCGAGATGCCCCTGCTGCCGCGCGTGGGATCCGTCACCGCCATCACCACCGCGGTCTGCGCCACGCCGGCGTTCGTGATGAAGGCCTTGCTCCCCCGGAGCACGAAGGACTCGCCGTCCGGTATCGCCCGCGACTTCATGGCGGCGGCGTCGGAGCCGGAGCCCGGCTCGGTCAACGCCCACGCCCCCAGCCCCTCGCCCCGCGCCAGCGGACCAAGGTACCGGTCCTTCTGGGCCCGCGAGCCGAAGAGGGCGATGTGATTCGTGCAGAGCGAGTTGTGAGCCCACATGGTGATCCCCACGGATCCGTCGACCCGGTTGAGCTCCTCCACGGCCAGCACGTAGGAGACGTAGTCCAGCGCGGCGCCGCCGTACTCCTCGGGCACGAGCGCGCCCAGAAGCCCGGTGCCGCCGAGCCGCCGGAGGATCTCGTGGGGGAACTCCTGGGCCTCGTCGTACCGGCGGATGACAGGGGCGATCTCGCGCTCGGCGAAGTCGCGCGCGAGCGCTCGGACCTCCTTCTGCTCGGCGGTCAGCGCGAAGTTCACGACGGGCGCCGGGGCTCCTTCACCGCGGCTCTTTGGCCTTGAGCTCGGCCTCGTGGTCGCGGATGAAGGCGCGGATGTCGTCGGCCAGGTCGAGGAGCTTGGCCCACTGCTCCTTGTAGAGCGTGACCGGGAACCGCCCCAGCCCGTACACGGACACGCCGCCCTTCTCGCTCACGCGCAGCGAGGTCCCACGCGAGCCGCGGGCGCGCAGCGCCTCGTTCTCGGCCCGGAGCCGCTCCAGCTCGTCCTTCAGATCGTCGCCGGCCATGCTGCCTCCTCGCCGCCCCGCCGGCCGGCGGGGCGCGCTGTCATCACCGTGGGTGTGGATCGCGGCCGCGGGCGCCGTGATCGCCTCTCGCGCTCAGGCGACGGCCCGGATGTGTTCCCGCACGAAGCGGATGATGTCCTGGGTCGACGTGCCCGGGGTGAACAGCTCCTTGACCCCGATCGACTTCAAGTGCGCGATGTCGTCCGAGGGGATGATGCCGCCGCCGAACACGACAATGTCGTCGGCGCCTTTCTTTTTGAGCAGCTCGAGCACGCGCCCGAACAGGTAGTTGTGGGCCCCGGACAGGACGCTGAGGCCGATGGCGTCAACGTCCTCCTGGACGGCGGTGGCCACCACCTGCTCGGGCGTCTGGTGCAAGCCGGTGTAGATCACCTCGACGCCGGCGTCGCGCAGGGCCCGGGCCACGATCTTGGCGCCCCGGTCGTGGCCGTCCAGCCCCGGCTTGGCCACCAGCACGCGCACCTTTCGCTCGGTCATGGCGTGGACCCTCGTCACGCGAGGAGCGCGCGCAGGCGCTCGCCGGTGTTCCTGATCTGATCCCGATCTCCAGGCGCCAGCGGCCAGTCGAAGCCCTTGCCATCGCCCGTCCAGCGCGGGATCAGGTGCAGGTGGAAGTGGGGGACCGACTGGAAGGCGGCCGCCCCGCTGGCCTGGAGCATGTTGAGCCCGTCGGGGGCCAGCGCGTCCCGCAGGGCGTTCGCCACCTTGCCCGCCGCCGCGATGGCGGCCCGAAGGTCCTCCTCGTCCGCGTCGAACAGCGTCGGCGCGTGGACCCGGGTCACCACCAGGCAGTGGCCGGGGCTCAGCGGGTTGATGTCCATGAAGGCCAGCGTCCGCTCGTCCTCCCGGATCATGACGGACGGGATCTGCCCGTCCCGGATCTTGCAGAAGACGCAGTCCGCCGCCATGTTACACCTCGAGTGTCCACCCGTAGGGATCGGGCGCCTGGCCGTACTGGATGCCCACGATGGCATCGTAGAGGCGCTTTGTGAGCGGACCGATCTTGCCCCCGTTGATCACCATCCTCTCGCCCTTGTAGGCGAGTTCGCCGACGGGCGAGATCACGGCCGCCGTCCCCGTCCCCCAGACCTCGGCCAGAGCGCCGCGGCGGTGGGCGGCGGCCACCTCGTCGATCCCCACCTGGCGCTCACTCACGGTGAGCCCCCAGTCCCGCATGAGGGTGAGCGCGGAATCGCGGGTCACGCCGGGCAGGATGGTGTTCGATCCGAGCGGCGGCGTGACGACCTCGTCGCCGATCTTGACCATGATGTTCATGGTCCCGACCTCGTCGAGGTACTGGCGGTGGACGCCATCGAGCCAGAGGACCTGGGTGTACCCGAGGTGCTTGGCCTCGTCGCTGGCGAGGAGGCTCGCCGCGTAGTTGCCGCCCGTCTTGGCGGCACCCACCCCCCCCTCGACGGCGCGCACGTACTTGTCGACGACGAGGATCTTCACCGGGGCCATGCCCTCGGGATAGTAGGCCCCGACGGGGGAGAGGATCACGTAGTAGATGTATGACCGGGCCGGCCGAACCCCGAGAAATGCCTCGTTCGCGATGATCACGGGCCGCACGTAGAGCGAGGTGCCGACGAGCTGCGGCACCCAGTCGCGGTCGACGCCGACGAGGCGCACGATCGACTCGAGGGCGAGGTCGGGGTCGAGGGGCGGGATGCACAGCCGGCGCGCCGACCCGTTCATGCGCTCGACGTGCTTCTGTGGCCGGAACAGTCGGATCTTGCCGTCCGCGCCCCGGAACGCCTTCAGCCCGTCGAAGATGGCCTGGCAGTAGTGGAGGACCGCGGCGGCGGGATCGAGGGCAATCGGGCCGTAGGGCTCGATGCGCGGGTCGTACCAGCCCTTCTCCTCCTGGAAATCGGCGAGGAACATGTGGTCGGTGAAGATCTGGCCGAACCCCAGCTCGCTGTCCTTGGGCTTCTGCTTGAGCGTGCTCGCCTTGGACATCCGGATTGGCTCTGTCATCGCGCTCCCTCCGAGGGTCGGCCGGTCCCGGTCGCCCCCTCTTCCTGGCCTTCTCCCGCCGCGGGCGAGGGCCGGCGTGGCTAGAAGATGATCGGCTCGCGGTAGAGGCCGAAGACCTGCCGGTACACATCGGCGATCTCGCCGAGCGAGACGTAGTCCTTCACGGCGTCGACGAGGATCGGCATCACGTTCTGGCCATTGCGGCAGGCCTCGGCCAGCTGCTTGAGCCGCCGCTCGACCCGGGCCGGGTCGCGCGAGGCCTTCACGGCCCGGACCCGCGCCACCTGTTCCCGCTCGACAGACTCGTCGATGGTGTGATGCGGGACGGTCCGCTCCCCGGCCATGACGTACTTGTTCACCCCGACCACCGTGCGCCGCCCCCGATCGTCCATCAGCTGGTAGCGGTAGGCGGCGTCCGCGATCTCCTTTTGCGGGTAGCCCACATCGATGGCGCGGATGATCCCGCCGAGCTCGTCGATGGCGCGGATGTAGACCATGGCCCGCCGCTCCATCTCGTCGGTGAGAGACTCGACGTAGTAGGAGCCCCCGAGCGGGTCGATGGTGAGGGGAACGCCCGTCTCCTCGGCGACGATCTGCTGCGTCCTGAGGGCCACCGTCACCGCTTCCTCGGTGGGCAAGGCCAGCACCTCGTCGTAGGAATTGGTATGCAGGGACTGGGCGCCGCCCAGCACGGCAGCCAGAGCCTGGAGCGCGACGCGCGCCACGTTGTTGAGCGGCTGCTGAGCGGTGGCCGACACGCCGGCGGTCTGGGTGTGCGTGCGCAGGCGCAGCGACTCCGCCCGGCGGGCCCCGAACCGCTCCCGCAGCACGGTGGCCCAGATGCGGCGCGCCGCCCGGAGCTTGGCCACCTCCTCGAAGAAGTCGTTGTGCACGTCGAAGAAGAACGAGAGCCGGGGGGCGAAGGCGTCGACGTCCAGCCCGCGCTCGAGGCAGGCCTGCACGTAGCCGAACCCGTCGGCGAGCGTGAAGGCGAGCTCCTGCACCGCTGTCGAGCCCGCCTCGCGGATGTGGTAGCCGGAGATCGACACGGGATTGAAGCGCGGGACGTGCCTGGCGCAGAACTCGATCGTGTCGACGACGATCCGCACAGCGGACTCGGGGGGCGAGATCCATTCCTTCTGGGCGATGAACTCCTTGAGCATGTCATTCTGCATCGTGCCGCCCAGCGTGTCCCAGGAGACCCCCTGCTTGTCGGCCAGGGCCAGGTACATGGCGAGGGCCACCGAGGCCGTGCAGTTGATGGTCATGGACGTCGTGACCTGGTCCAGCGGGATGTCGCGGAACAGCGCCTCGAAGTCGGCCAGGGTGGACACCGATACGCCTTCCCGCCCCACCTCGCCCGCGGCGCGCGCGTGGTCGGCGTCATAGCCCATCAGCGCCGGCATGTCGAAGGCGGTGGAGAGCCCGGTCTGTCCTTGCTCGAGCAGGTACTTGAAGCGCGCGTTGGTGTCCTCCGGGCGGCCGAAGCCCGCGAACATCCGCATCGTCCACAGCCGGCCCCGGTACATGGAGGGATAGGGGCCGCGCGTGTAGGGGTACTCGCCGGGGTGCCCGAGCTTGTCCTCGTAGCGCCAGTCCCGGAGGTCCTCCGGCGTGTAGAGCGGGCGAACGGGAATCCCGGACAGCGACTCGAACAGCACGTCGCGCTCGGGACGCCCCTCCACGAACGGCCCGTAGGTCTCCTTCTCCCAGCGCTCTCGACCCGTGGACATGGTCCGGCTCTCCTCTCAGTCCGGTTGCCTCAGCGCGTGGCGCGCGATGATCAGCTTCTGGATCTGCGAGGTCCCCTCGTAGATCTGGGTGATCTTGGCGTCCCGAAAGTGGCGCTCGACCTGGTACTCCTTGACGGCCCCGTATCGCCCGTGCACCTCGACGGCGTCGGTGGTCACCCGCATGGCCATCTCCGCTGCGAACAGTTTGGCCATCGCAGCGGCCGCGGCGTACGGCTGTCCCGTGTCCTTCAGCCAGGCCGCGTGCAGGGTGAGCTGTCGCCCCGCCTCGATGGACGTCACCATGTCCGCGAGCATCCACTGGACCATCTGCTGCTGCCGGATCGGCACGCCGAAGCTCGTGCGCTGCTGCGCGTACTCCAGCGCGGCCTCGTAGGCGCCGACCGCGATGCCGACGGCCAGCGCGGCGATCCCGATGCGCCCGCTATCGAGCGCCGTCATGGCGATCGCGAATCCCTGGCCCTCGACCCCGAGGCGCGCTGCGGCGGGGACGCGGCAGCCCTCGAACAGGAGCTCGGCGGTGTCGGAGGCGCGGATCCCGAGCGTGTCCTCGGTCGTGACCACGGTGACCCCCGGGGTATCCCGCTCGACCAGAAATGCGGTCACCCCCTCGTGGCGACGCGCCCGGTCGGTCTGGGCGAAGACGAGGGCGGCCGCGGCCTCCCGGCCGTTGGTGACGAAGGCCTTCCGGCCGTCGAGCACGTAGTGCTCGCCCTCGCGGCGGGCCTGCGTGCTCTGGTTGCTGGCATCGGAGCCGGCCTCGGGCTCGGTCAGGCAGAAGCAGCCCAGCCGCACGCCGGCAGCGTACGGGGCGAGGAAGCGGCCGTGCTGCTCGGCGCTGCCAAATCGCAACACGGGATCGCAGTACAGCGAGTTGTTCACGGACATGACCACGGCGTGGGACGCGCAGACCCGGGCCAGCTCCTCGACGGCCAGGGCAGAGGCCAGGGTGCCGGCGCCGCTTCCGCCGGCGGTCTCGGGTACCGCGATGCCCATCAGCCCGAGCTCGCCCATACGGCGAACGGTGGCGGTCGGGAAGCGCGCCTCTCGATCGATGGCGGCGGCGATGGGGCGCACCTCCTTCTCGGCGAACTCGCGGGCCACCGCCTGCACCAGCTTCTGCTCGTCGGTCAGCTCGACGTCCACAGCCGTCCTCCCCCTCTCACTCCGCTGGATGACGCCGGGGGACGAGCGGTTGCCGCTCCACCCCGGCCGCCCCCCGACGGTCAGCTGCGTCGGTGGCGCCGCGCGCCCGTCGAGGAGAGGGATGCCGTCACTTGTCCAGGAGCTTCTTGAACTCGGCCGTCAGGAGCGGCGCCACCTCGAAGAGGTCGCCCACGATGCCGTAGTCCGCGATCTTGAAGATCGGGGCCTCGGGATCCTTGTTCACGGCCACGATGATCTTCGAGGTCCGCATGCCGGCCAGGTGCTGGATGGCACCCGAGATCCCGAAGCCGAGGTAGAGCTTCGGGGAGATCGTCCGGCCCGTCTGGCCGATCTGGAACCGGTGCGGCCGCCACCCCGCGTCGACGGCAGCGCGCGAGGCGCCGACGGCGGCGCCGAGGACCTTGCCCAGCTCCTCCAGGATCACGAAGTTCTCCGGGCCCTTCAGGCCGCGGCCGCCGGACACGACGATCTCCGCCTCGGTCAGCTCGGGCAACCCGGTAGCGGCTTCCTGGCGCCGGTCCACGAGCTTCATCTGCGGGCTCGGCAGGGTGGCGGAGACCCTCTCGACCTGTGGGGCGGCCCCGGCCTGGGGCTCGGCGGGGCGAAAGACGTTCGGGCGCAGCGTGGCCACCCAGGGCTCCTTCGCCCAGGTGACCCGAGACTGCAGCTTGCCGGCGTAGACCGGGCGCGTCGCGACGAGGGTGCCGTCCTCGACGGCCATGCCTATGCTGTCGGCCGACAGACCAACCCCCAGACGCGCGGCCAGACGCGCCATCAGCTCCCGCTGGCGCGTGGTCACCGCCCCGAAGACGGCCCTCGGTGACTCCTTCACCGCCAGCTCGGCCAGGGCCGCCGTCCACATGTCGCCCTGGTAGGGCGTGAACGCCGCGTTCTCGAGCAGCCAGATGCGCTTGGCCCCCCACTCCGCGAGGAGGGCCAGACCAGACACCTCCGCCTTGTCCGTGATCCACACGGCCTCGGCCTGCCCCCCGAGGCTGGCGGCCAGCCGCGTCGCCTCGCCCAGCACCTCGGCCGTGACCTTCTTCGGATTCCCCTGCCGATCGTCCTCGACCACACACCAGAACGCGCCCGCCATTTCGCTCGTGTCTCCTTTCAAAGTCGGGGGGAACGAGCGCCGCTCCGCCCCGACACCCCCCACCGGTTGGCCACCTCCAGCTTCCGGTCCCCCTCGCGTTCCACTCGCACTCCCGCCGCGTCCATCACCGCCGCGGAGGCGGAGCGCCGCTTCGCCCGGAACGTTTCAGACCGCCTTGGCGTCCTCGCGCAGAGCGCGAACCAGCTCCTTCACCGCTTCGGCCGGCTCGCCGGCGACGATGCGCCCCGGGGGGCGCGGCGGTAGCGGCAGGAGCTTCACCACGGAGAGCTGCGGGGGCTCCGCGGCAAGGCCGAGGTCGGCGGCCCGGGCCTCCTTGATCTCCTTCTTCTTGGCGCCCATGATGCCCTTGAGCGTCGGGTAGCGCGGCTCGTTCAGGCCCTTCTGGGCGGAGACGACGGCAGGCAGCGGCAGGTCGAACACCTCGAGCCCGCCCTCGACCTGACGGCCGACGCGGACGGCCTTGCCGGCCTCGTCCACCGCCTCCTCCATGATCCACGACGCGCAGGGCCAGCCCAGGAGCTCGGCCACCTGCCCCGCCACCGCCCCCATGTCGTCGTCGATTGCCTGGCGCCCGAACAGGGCGAGCCCCGGCTGCTCCTGCTTGATCACCGCCGCCAGCGCCCGGGCCGTCGCCAGCGTGTCGGCGCCGTCGAAGGCGGCGTCGAGCACGTGGACGGCGCGGTCGGCGCCCATGGCCAGACACGAGCGCAGCGCCTCCTTGGCGCGGTCCGGGCCGAGGGTGACGGCCACGACCTCGCCCTGCCCGCGCTTTTCCTTGATGCGCAGGGCCTCCTCGAGGGCGAACTCGTCGTAGGGAGAGACGATCCAGGTGATCCCGGTGGTGTCGATGGCGCGCCCGTCGGGGCTGATCTTCATCTGGGTCGCGGTGTCGGGCACCTGCTTGATCATCACGAGAACCTTCATTCGTTGCCCTCGCTTGTCAGCTCCGGCCCGGGTCCATCGGCCCGGGGATCGTAGGTCATCTCGCGGGTGATGCGAAACCGATCGCCGGGGATGAACACCCGGTCGTACACGACGGGCCGCCCGGTGGCGGCGAGCGAGATCCGGTCCGAGCGAAAACTCGGGATCCCGGGCCGGCAGCCGAGCTCGCGCGCGGCGCGAGCGTCGAGCGCCACGGCCGACACCGTCTCCCGGGCGCGCACGATGTCGATCCCGAGCTTGAAGGCGAGCACCTGGCCGAGCGGGGTGGCGCCGAGGTCTATCCGGGTGACCTCCTCGCCCAGCCCCGCGGGCAGGCGCGAGACCTGAAACCCGATGGGGTGCCGCTCGAGCAGCCGGAGCCGCTCCAGCACGAAGATGCGGGCGCCCCGCCGCACCTCGAGGGCCTCGGCCGCGCGCTGGTCGGCTCGCGCGAAGTGCCGGCGGAGCAGGCGCGTCGTCACATCCTCGCCCCGGGCGCCGAAGGCGCGGGCCAGACTCCGCACATGAAGGATGTCGTAGTCGACGGAGGGCGCGGCGACGAACGTGCCCAGGCCGTGGCGACGCGTGACGAGCCCGTCCCGCTCGAGCACCTCGAGGGCCTGGCGCAGGGTCATCAAGGTCACGCCGAACTCCACGGCGAGGCCCCGCTGGGTCTGCAGGCGGTGCCCGGCCGCGAGGCCACCCTCGCCGATCCGCTGGCGCAGGGCATCCGCGATCTGCTGGTACCTGGGGATGCGCGTCGTCATGGCCGCCGTGGCTCCAGTGTTCTAGAACTCTGTGGGCCGTTCGGCGCCGTCGTCAAGCGACGGGGCGAGATGTCGGGTCGGTCCGCTCAGGACTT
>DATKEI010000136.1:0-2782 GCA_035544455.1 Binatia bacterium
CTCGTGGAGGAGCGCCCGATCTCGAGGGGAGAGCTCGAGCGCATGCGCCGGATCCTCGACGAGCTGGCGCGGGAGCACGGCGGCGGGGAGCGCGAAACATGACAATCGTCGGATGGACGGTCTACGCGATCGCGATCGCACTCCTGCTCGCGCCTGCCGCTTGGCTGTTGGAGCACGGCTTGGCGCGCATCGGTCTTCCGACGCGCTGGGTCTGGTCGGGCTCGATGGCGCTCTGCGTCGTGCTGCCCGTCGTCGCGGCGGTAACCGGGCCGTCCGGACCGGACGATGTCGTGTCGATCTCAGGCCCGATCGGCGAGGTGGTCACGATGGTCCCGTCCGCAGGGGCTCCGGCCGCCGAGCCCGGGGGAGCGGTGGACGCTCTCATCGCCGCGGTCGCCCGGTAGAGGGCGGAGCTGGACCGGATCGTCGCGGCCGTGGCGACAGCTCCCGTGAGCGCTCGACCGAGCATCAGCCGCTGGGTCGGGGTCGCGTGGGGCTCCGCATCACTGCTGCTCGCGGCCTTCCTGCTGGGATCGGCCCTGACGCTCTCCCGCCGTGCCAGGGGTTGGCCGCGCCAGGCCCATCTGGGGCGCGAGGTGCGGCTGGCCCCGCAGCTCGGACCCGCGACGCTGGGGCTCGTCCATCCCATGATCGTTCTGCCGGCCTGGGCGGCGTCTCTACCCGCGCACCGGCTCGAGCTGATCCTGACGCACGAGGAGGAGCACGTGCGCGCCCGGGACCCGCTTCTGCTGGCCGTGGGCCTCGCGTGCGTGGTCGCTTTCCCCTGGAACCCCGTCGTCTGGTGGCAGCACCGGCGCCTGAGGGACGCGGTGGAGGTGGACTGCGACCGGCGCGTGCTTCGTCGCGGCGCGGCGCCACCGAGCTACGGCGACCTGCTCCTCTCGATGGGGAGCCGCCGCCACCTCACGTGGCTGCCGGCAACCACCATGACCGGATCCAGATCACTTCTCGAACGGAGGCTCACAGCCATGAGGGCGACGAGACTGCGCGCGGCGCTGCCGCGCACCATCGGAGCGACGGTTCTCGCGGGCGGTCTGGTCGTCGTGGCGTGCACGACGGAGCCGCCGGTCGCCGGCGAGACGCCGGAGGCTTCTGCCGCCGGGTCCATCGTCGAGGGGAACCCGCGCGTGGCCGACGTCTGGGTGCGGCCGGACGGCCGGGTCTACGTCAACGACGAGCAGCACCGGATGGAGGACGTGTCCGGGACGCTCGCGCGGCTCGACGCCGCGTCCGAGGGTCGTCTCGTCGTCTCGATCCAAGCCGATCCCGCGGTCCCCTACGGAGTGATGCACGACCTACAGCAGGAGATCCGGGCGTCCGGTGTCCAAGGGGTCACGTTCGCGACACGGACGACGCCCCGGCGCACGCCACCGGGTGACCCGAGCGAGATGCTGGAGGGCCTGGCCCTGGTCCTTCCCGAGGTGGGCATGCAGGTGCCTGTGAGCGGGCGTAACCTGCTCCACCTCGTCGTGCGTCCTAGCGGCGTCGTGGAAGTCCGCCGCGGCACGTCCACCGAGGTGCAGCGCGTGCGCGCCGCCGATGTCGAGGCCATCTGGCGCCAGGACGCGGCCCGGAATCCTCGCCTCATCGCGGCTGTGAAGGTACACCCGAACGCGGGTTATACGCACATGGTCGAGGTGCTCGACGCGCTCCAGGCGGCTGAGGCCCAGCGCATCTCCATCCAGGTGTTGGCGGAGCAGGAGGTGGCGCTGCGGTAGGGCACGAGCCGCCGGAGCGCGCCCGTCAGCCGCCCGGGCTCGGGCGCGCTGCGGACCCCGTGGATCGGCTCGCTCCCCGGGCGCCACCGCCAGTCATCGGGCGCCCACCTCCCCCCTGCGTCCCCTGCGCCTCGGGGCTACGGGAGTCACCGGCTCTACCGGTTGAACGTCGGCCGGCCGGTCGGGCGTCCCCCGGTTCCCTGGCCGCCGCGCGCGCCTCGGGTCGAGTCTGACCCGGAGCACCGCCGACGCCGGCGGGCCGCCCCTCCTCCTCTCGCTCGACGTCGTCCTCCCACTCACGCGCTCCCCCGCCGTTCGCGGCAGCGCCCCCGCCCCGGCAGGCCGACCGGGCGATCTCACACACCGGCACGCCGCACGCCCCCGGGCCGCCACGGCCGGCGAAGGCCGGCGGTCCGCGCCGACCCTGGCTCGCATCGGGCCGCGCGCCGCCCAGTCCGGGCGGCGGCACGCACGAACCCTGCGCCCCACCGAGGGCCTGGGGTGCCGGGGCTACGGCACCATCGACGCTTCCAGGGCCCGAGGAGCGGACATTGCGACGCTCGGCGGTCGGCGTGAGCTGACGGACCGACGGCTGCGTGGACTCTTCGGCTCGGCTCCGCTGGGCATCCGCCGCCGCGGGCAAGAGAAGCAAGGTCGCCGCGAGCAGGATGGTGTTCCGAGGCATGGTGGGATCGCCGCTTTTCTTTGGTTTTATAGAGGCTTCGACCTGTCTCATAGATCAGGAAGCATGCCGTGTGCGAAGGGCCGAACGGCGCCGAATCGAGCCCGCAGGCCTCGGGAGGACCCCACAAGTGTGCCGGGCGTCCGCAGGACTTGCCGCTGCCCCACCCCTACTCGAAGTACAGCCGGCTGACCGTCTCGGCGACGCAGGCGGGCTTGTCACCGTCCGCCACCTCGACGGTCACCTCGCGGATGAGCTGTAGCCCGCCAGCCACCTCGGTGACCGCCTTCAGCGTCGTGCGAGCCCGTACGTGCGAGCCGGCCCGGACCGGCGCGGGGAACCGCACCCTGTCGAGCCCATA
>DATKEI010000137.1:0-10593 GCA_035544455.1 Binatia bacterium
GCCCGGCGGGCCCGCCGCCGCTCCGAGCGGGGGGCAGGCGGGCGGGATCGAAGCGGCGCAGGTCCACCGACGAGGCGGCGCCCTCCGCGATGAGCTCGGCCATGGCGAGCCCCGTGGCCGGGGCATTCAGGATGCCCCAGGGGCCATGCCCGGTGGCCACGTAGGCGCCGGCCACGCCGGGCACGCGGCCGATCAGGGGCAGCCCGTCGTCGGTGACGGGCCGATAGCAGGCCTGGCGCCTGACGATGCGCGCGCCGGCGAGCGCCGTGGACACGCGGCTGGCGGCGCCGGCCAGGACGACGCACGAGGCCTCCTTCACCTCGACGGCGTCCGGCGAGTCCGGCAGCGGCGCCGGATCGGCCATGCCGCACACGTAGACCTCGCCGCCGGCGCGCGGAAAGATCTCCGGCTCCAGGTGGCGACCGTCGGCGGTCCGGTAGTCGACGAAGAGGGCGTGGGCGGGCAGGTCGGCGCCGGCGAACGTGACGCTGTGGCCCTTGAGCCCGCCGATCCGCGGGAGCGGCAGTCGACCGGCGGCGCGCCCGGTCCACGGCCCCATGGCCAGGACGACGGCGTCGGCCTCGACGGTCTCGCCGTCGACCAGGGCCCCGCGGACGGCCCCGTCGCGCACCGCCACGCCCTCGACCCGCCCGATGCGGAACGCGGCGCCGCGCGCCTGCGCGTCCTCGAGCAGGGCCGCGGTGAAGCGCGCCGGGTCGACCTGGGCGGTGGTCTCGGTGGACCCGAGCGCGGCGGTGACAACCGCCGCCCCGTCGATCCACGGCGGCGCCGTCACGCGATGACCGCCGCCGACCCTCCCGCGCTCGCGCGCGGCCAGCATGAACGTGTCCATCCGGCGGTAGCCGTAGTCGACGGCGATCTGTCGCGCCAGCTCGGCGTGGAGCGCGAAGCTGGCCCGCGCCAGGGGCCCGAGCGGCGAGCCGTCGCACCAGTCGAGGGCGAGGAATCCCCCGGACTTGCCCGACGCCGCGCACGCCACGCCGGACCGCTCCACCACGGTCACGGCAACGCCGCGGCGGGCCAGGAAGTAGGCTACCGAGGCGCCCATCACCCCGGCGCCGCACACCACCACGTGCCGACTCATCGCCGCCTGCTATCCTACAACGCGCATCGCTCCGCGGTGGTGGCCCGGCGGGTCAACCGGCTCGGCCGACCGGATCGAGGTACACGGCAAGGCCGGGGCGGTGGCGCCGTGGATGGGCCCGTGCCGGTCGAGGAACCGGCCGCGCGCCTTGCAGCCAGGCCGCCCGCTCCCGTCCTGACTGCGCCGGCCGCGACTCCTGTTCGCCGGCCTGCGTGCCGCGTGGGGCCAGGGCGCTTCTCGTACGCTCGCGTGGCTCCTCCTCAGCCGTCGTTCCGATGGCGCGCCGCTCCTCCACCGGGAGGGGCTCCCGGTCTGCGGTGCGTCATCGTGCCGGGCCGGTGACGAACGCCTCCCGGCCATGGTCGAATATCGTCAACCCGAGGAGACTGCCTGGTTCCGCTCCCGGCCACAATCGGTCTCTGCGGCTCCGAAATGGGGCTCCTGCCGGGAGGCACGCGGCTTGCTGCAGTCCTTCCTTGACGGCTGCGGACGCAGCACGTCGTCGAGCCCCAGAACAGCGGTCGCTCCGCATCAGCCACGGCCGGACACGACAATGAGGCGCACACATGCCCGCTCTCTCCACGGGTGCTCCCGAAGCGGCTAATGGACATGCGGACCTTCGGCCTCCGGGGGCCCTGCTGACCACCGAAACGCTGCAGAAGGCGATCTTCAACAGCACCACCTTCTCGAGCATCGCCACCGATGCGAAGGGGGTCATCCAGATCTTCAACGTCGGCGCCGAGCGGATGCTGGGCTATTCGGCCGCCGAGGTGATCAACACGCTCACGGCGGCCGAGTTCCATGACCCCCAGGAAATGATCGCGCGCGCCACCGCGCTGAGCGTCGAATTCGGCACGCCGATCGCGCCCGGGGTCGATGCCCTGGTCTTCAAAGCCTCGCGCGGCATCGAGGACAGGTACGAGCTGACCAAGGTGCGGAAGGATGGGAGCCGGTTCCCGGCGGTAGGGTCGGTCACGGCGCTGCGGGACGCGCAGGACGGCATCATCGGCTATCTGTTCATCGGCACCGAGGACACCGTGCGCCAGCAGGTCGAGGAGGAGCGGCAGAAGCTCGACCAGCGGCTGCGCGACCAGCACTTCTACACGCGCTCCCTCATCGAATCCAATATCGACGCTTTGATGACCACCGATCCCCGCGGCATCATCACCGACGTCAACAAGCAGACGGAGGCGCTGACGGGATGCACGCGCGACGAGCTGATCGGCGCGCCCTTCAAGGGCTCCTTCACCGATCCGGCCCGCGCGGAGGCGGGCATCAAGCGCGTCCTGACCAAGGGCAAGGTCACCAACTACGAGCTCACCGCGCGCGCCCGGGATGGCACGCTCACCGTGGTGTCCTTCAACGCGACGACGTTCCGCGACCGCGACCGGAGCCTGCAAGGGGTGTTTGTCGCGGCGCGCGACGTCACGGAGCTGAAACGGTTCGAGCAGACGCTGCAGCAGAAACATGTCGAGCTGGAAGAGGCGAGCCGCATGAAGTCCGAGTTCCTCGCCACCATGTCACACGAGTTGAGGACGCCTCTGAACGCCATCATCGGCTTCGCCGAAGTGCTCAGGGATGGCCTGGTCGGCACGATGACCGGGGAGCAGCGCGGGGTCATCGGAGACATCTTCAGCAGCGGAAAGCATCTGCTCTCCCTGATCAACGACATCCTCGACCTCTCCCAGGTCGAAGCGGGCAAGATGACGCTCGACCTGGAGCCGGTGCAGATGTCTTCGCTGTTCGCGAACAGCCTGTCCATCGTCAAGGAGAGAGCCGCGAATCGTCACATCCGCCTGGACGTGGAGGCCGGCGACGAGCTGGGCTCGGTGCAGGTCGACGCGCGCAGGGTCAAGCAGATCCTGTACAACCTGCTCTCCAATGCGGTCAAGTTCGCCAGCGAGGGCAGCCTGGTCACGCTGCGCGCCGGCTGCGTTCCGCGCGACGAGGTGGGCCGGCTGTCCGGATCGTGGCCGGGCCGCAGCCTCCCCTTGGCCGGCAGCGACGTCGCCGAGTTTCTCGAGATCAGCGTCACCGACAGCGGCAGCGGCATCTCGCCGGAGGGGATGGAGCAGCTGTTCGAGCCGTTCAGCCAGGTCGACAGCGGCCTGACGCGACGATTCGAGGGGACCGGACTGGGTTTGGCCATGGTGAGACGCCTCGCCGAGTTGCACGGTGGCGCGGTGGCGGTGCAAAGTGCCGTGGGCAAGGGGTCCTGCTTCACCGTGTGGCTGCCGCTGCAGACGGCGGAGGACGTGACCCCGGTCGTCCAGGCGCGCCTCGCATGAGCCAGGCCACCATCCTCGTCGTCGAGGACAACGCGGTCACGCGCCGCGTGATCCAGGCGACGCTGGCCCGGGAGGGCTACGAAGTCCTCGAGGCCGCCGACGGGCAAACCGCCCTCGCCCTGGCCGCCGCCCATCGCCCCGACCTCGTCGTGCAGGACCTCCTCCTGCCAGACATGGACGGCTTCGAGATCATCGATCGGCTCCGCGCTCAGCCCGGCGGCGCTGACATGCTCGTCATCGCGACCTCGGGCTTCCTGTCCCGGGTGGAGTGCGCCCACGCCCTCGCCCGGGGATTCACGGACTTCCTCGTCAAGCCGGTCGAGCCGTCCCGGCTCCTGGAGTGCGTGCGCACGTATCTCGGGTCCGCCGCGGCGGCCGGGGCCGGCGGGCGAGGGGGCGTGATCCTCCTCGTGGAGGACGATCCGATCGCCCTCAGGCTCGCGCGCATGCGTCTGCGCCACCGCGGGTTCACCGTGGTGGCCGCGCGCGACGGCCTCGAGGCGCTCGAGCTGGCTCGCCAGTCGCCCCCCGACGCCATCCTGAGCGACGTCCTGATGCCGCGGCTCGACGGCTTCCAGCTCTGCGTGGCCGTCCGCGAGGATCCACAGCTGGCGCACATCCCGATCGTCCTGTGGTCTGCCAACTACGTCGAGGCCCGGGATCGTCATCTCGCCCAGCGCGCCGGCGCCAGCGCCATGGCCATGCGCACGCCCGACATGGCCGAGGCCATCGGGGAGCTCGTGGCGAGCCTCGACGGCGCCATCGCCCCACCGCCCGAAGCGTGGACCGACTCCCTGCGGGCCGAGCACCAGGGCCGCGTGGTCCGGCAGCTCGAGCGTCAGGTCTCGATGAACACCGGGCTCATCCAGCGCGTCTCACTCCAGGCCGCCATCCTCTCGCTCGTCGCCGCCTTGCCCGACAGCGTTGTTGCCACCGTCGATCTCGACGCGGCGCCAGTCGAGGCCCTGGCCAGAGTCCTCGCAGTGGGCGGGCTCTCGATGGGCGCCCTGTTTCTGATGGACGACGCCGGCCACCTCGGCTTGCGGGTTCCGATGGGCCTCACCGATCCCGCGACGGCGGCTGACCTGTTCGGGCATCCGGAGCTGTTCGACCGCGCCCCGGGGGCCGACCACGCGGTGGCCATCCCGTCGGCGGCCGTGCCCGAGGAGGCGGGGCGGGATCTGCTCGCCCGGGCCGGGGCTGCCTCCGCCATCCTCGTCGCGCTGACCTCGCGCGGAGAGCAGCTGGGGGCCCTCCTGCTCGCCTCGCGCCGGCGAGACCTCACCGACCCCGACTGGCTCGCCTTCGCCCGTGCGATCGGCGCTCAGCTCGGCCAGACCCTGGCCCTGAGCCGGACGTTCATCCGCCTGACCGCGTCGGAGCGCCGGTACCGCAGCCTCTTTGACGACATGCCGCTCGGCCTGTGCCGGACGACCGACGACGGCCGGATCCTGGCCGCGAACCCCGCCCTGGCCGTCCTGCTCGGTTCCGCCGACGTGGCGAGTATCCTGTCCCTGAACATCAGCGACTTCTACGTGGACAGCGAGGACCGCCGGCAGCTGGGCGCCGCCCTCGAGCGCGACGGCGCGGTGCGGGGCTTCGAGGCGCGCTTCCGCCGCCGCGACACCGCCGTGTTCTGGGGGCGGGTGAGCATCCGCAGCGTCCAGGAGGGCGATCGCCTCGAGCACGAGACGTGCGTGGAAGACATCACCGAGCACCACCGGGTCGAGCAGCGCAGGGCCGCCGACCACGCGGTCAGCCGCATTCTGGCCCAGTCGTCGAGCCTCGGGGAGGTCGCTCCACGCCTGCTCGAGACGATCGGCCGGAGCTTCGGGTTTCGCGCGGGCGGGTTCTGGCTACCGGATGGACCGGACGACGGCCTGCGCTGCGTGGAGTGCTGGCCGCTGCCACCGGCAGAGCATCACGAGTTCGCCGCCCGGAGCCGCGCGATGACCTTCGTTGCCGGGGTGGACCTGCCCGGACGCGCGTGGGCGACGGGCGCGCCCGTGCTGGTGTCCGACGTGACCCGGGATGCGGATCTCCCTCGGGCCCGGCTGGCCCTCCAGGCGGGACTCCGCGGAGCCCTGGCATTCCCGATCCTGCGCGAAGGGGAGGTCGTGGGCATCGTCGACTTCTTCAGCGACGAGATCCTGCCACCGGACGAGCACCTCGTCGCGACACTAGCCAGCGTGGGAGCGAAGGTTGGCCAGTCCATGGAGCGCTGGCGGTCGCGGGCCGAGATGGATCGCCAGCGCGAGACCATGGTGCAGACCGAGAAGCTCGCCGCAATGGGCCAGGTCCTGGCCGGGGTGGCCCATGAGCTGAACAATCCCCTCTCCGTCGTGCTCGGACAGGCGTCGCTGATCAGCACCGGGGCGCCGGGGCGGCCCATCGAAGAGCGGGTCGCGAAGATCGCGGCCGCGGCCGAACGCTGCGCGCGCATCGTCAAGCAGTTCCTCGGCGTGGCCCGGCAGTGGCCGGCCGAGCGCGGGCTCGTGGACGTCAATGCCATCCTCCGGGAGGTCGTGGACCTCTTCAGGTACTCGGCCCGCGTGGACAATATCGAGGTGACCCTGGACCTCGCCGCCGACCTTCCGCCGCTCTGGGCCGACTCCCACCAGCTCCACCAGGTCATCGTGAACCTCATCACCAATGCCCGTCATGCCGTGCGCCAGCAGCCGCCGCCGCGCTGCATCACGATCACCTCTCGCATGGACGGCGATCGTCTGGCCATTGCGGTGGCTGACAACGGGCCGGAGATCCCCCACCTCATCCGCGCCCGGCTCTTCGAGCCCTTCTTCACCACCAAGCCCGCCGGCGAGGGCACCGGGCTCGGGCTACCCGTCTGCCAGGGTATCGTCGAGAGCCACGGAGGCGTCCTTTCCCTGGCCACCGCGGACGGCGGCGACACGGTCTTCATCATCCACCTCCCCGTCCAAGCTCCGCCTGTCCGCGCGGCGGTGGCGAGGACGTCCGCTCTGCCCGAGCCACCCCTTTCCGCGCAGCGCATCCTGGTCGTGGACGACGAGGTGGACGTCGCGTCCCTCCTCGCGGAGTTGCTGGCGGCCGATCACCACCAGGTGGACACAGCGACGAACGGAGTCGCCGCCCTCGAGAAGCTCTCTCAGCACCGCTACGATCTGGTCTTGAGCGATCTTCGGATGCCGCAGCTCGACGGTCCGGGCCTCTACCGCGAGGTGGCGGAGCGGCACCCGGAGCTCGCGCGCCGCTTCATCGCCGTGACCGGCGACACACTCAGTCCGGCCGGCCGGGAGTTTCTCGAGCGGGAGCACCTGCCGAGCATCGCGAAGCCGTTCGACCTCGCCGAGGTCCGCAAGGTGGTCCGCCAGGTGCTCGGCGGGTTGCCGAGGCCCTGAGCGGCCCGGATCTCCGGGGCGCGCGCGGCAGCCATTGGCGTTCCGCAGGCCGGCGGGCCCGGCGGAGACGCCGCCGCCGCGCGGCTCGCTGTCTCACTCATCCTGTCGGAGAAGGCGGCGCGTACTTGTGCCCGAGCCTTTCCTCCCACCGGAGGTAGTTGATCATGTCCGCGTACCCGCGGTCGGGACCGGCGGGGACGACGTCGTCGGGCGCGCGCATCACGCCGGTCAGGCCCTTCTCCACCGGGCGCCCGTCCCGGCGCCACGCCTCCATGCCGCCGGCGAGCGCGGCCACGTCGCGGTAGCCCATGTCCATGAGGCTCGCCGCGCTCAGCACCGCGTCCTGGCCATCGTCGTCGGTGACGACGATCGGGGCGGCCGGATCCCCCGCGATCTCGCCGATCCTGAGCTCCAGCCAGCTTCGCGACAGCCAGCGCGCCCCGGGCACGTGGCCCGCGGCGAAGCGGTCGCTCGGCTCGACACAGAGCGTCAGCGGCGGCCGGCTGGAGGCCAGCGCGGCCGCGAGATCGGCGGGCGAGACCTGGCGCACGCGCTCCCGGGCCTCGGCCACCACGGGCTCGACCGGGTCGTCCGCTCCCGACGCGAGGGGCCGCCCCGCCGCCCGCCAGGCCGCGGTGCCCCCCGCCACCACGAACACGTTCGCGAAGCCCATCTGCCGGTACCACGAGGCCGTCACCGACGCGCGCACTGTGCCGTCGCAGCAGAAGACGACGGCGGCACTCCGCACCGCGACCGTGTCGTCAGCGCGCTGGACGGCCTGGCCGCCGGGCATCCACCAGAAGCCGGGGACGTGGCCGGCGACGTACTCCTCGCGGGTGCGCACGTCGACGAGGTACACCGTCTCCTTCCCCGCCCGGGCCATCAGCGCCTCCAGCTCGGACACGGCCAGCGTGCGTACGCCGTCCTCGGCGGAGACGCGCGCGGCGAAGGCCTCGGCGGCAGCGCGGCCCTCGGGCGACGGCTCGGGAAGCTCCACCCGATCGGCGCCCCGCTCCAGCTCCCGTCCGGCCAGGAGCCACCCGGAGGTCCCGTTCCGCAGGCTGACGACGTTGGGCAGGTTCATCCGCTGGAGCGCCCGCGCCCCGATGATGCTCCGCGTCCGCCCGGCGCAGTTGACCACCACCGTGGCCGCTGGCCGCGCCCGGACGAGGTCGTGGATGCGCAGGGCCAGCTCGCCGCCCGGCGCGCTGCGACCACCGGGAATGCAGAAGCGCCGGTACTCCTCCGGCGTGCGCGTGTCGACGATGATCAGCTCGTCGCCCCGGTCCTGGCGGCGCGCCAGCTCGTCGGCATCGATCGTCGGGACGTGGTGCTGCACCTCGACCTTCTCCCCGAAGTCCTTGCTGGGCACGTTCATGCCCCACTCGGTGAGCCGCTCCTGGCTGGCCCAGCGGTTCACCCCGCCCTCCAGCACGGCCACCCGGCCGTAGCCCATGCGCTCGAGAGTGCGCGCAGCCAGCGCGGCGCGCCGGCCGTTGTCGTCGCATACCACCACCTGCACCCCGCGAAAGGGCACGAGGCGGCCCATGCGGGCCTCGATCTGGCGGCGCGGCACCGAGCTGGCGCCGGGGATGTGGGCGAGGTTGTACTCGCCGTGCTCGCGCACGTCGATCAGCGCGAGCGCGGAGCCCTCTTGCAAGAGATGTGCGAGCGTTCCGGGGGCGATCTCACGGGACATGGCGACTCTCCAGGCGGGCTCAGCAGTTGTCGTACTTGCCCAGCACGTAGGACGAGACCTTCCCGGTCTCGAGGTCGTACCGGCAGCGCGGGAGGCCGACGAGGTCCACGCCGTAGACGTGGATCTCGACCGTGGGCCGGTCGCTGAAGTTGTCCAGGGCGTGGATCTCGTCCACGTCGGGGACCAGCGGCGACACCTCGCCCGCCTTGACGAGGGCGGTGCGGTCCTTCTCGAGGGTCGCGTGCCCCTCGCGCGCCCGGTCGTCCACGCGCCGGAAGCGCGTCTCCTGGATGCCGTTGTCCATCACGCCGATCAGGCCCCAGGTGTGGTGGTCGTGGGGCCCCACGTGGGAGCCCGGGCCCCACACCACGCTGACGACGGACAACCCCGGGCCCCGGTGCAGCACGTAGCTCCCACCCCCGGGGCGCCGCCCGCCCTCGACCGGCCGCCGGTAGCGCTCCGGCACCGCCTCCCGGTCGCGCACCATTTGCTCGAGCAGGCGAGAGCCCCGGTCGAACAGGGTCGCCTGGTCGGGCTGGCGGGACACAAGATCGGTCATGTCGTGAATGAACTCGTCGAGCGCGTAGGTGCCGATGGCCATGGTCTCGCCTCCCGTCTGTTCGCGCACGGTGCGGCTTGGTGTCCTGAGTCACCGCTCATGCGGTGGTACCCGTCCGCCATCGCCGCCACCAGGCCCTCGTGCTTGCCGACCACGAGCCGCTGGTCCCCGCCCTCGGCGAGCGCCGCGAAGATACCCGTCTCCGCCGAGCCCGGATTGGTGAACAGGTAGTCGACCCCCGCGTCCTTCAGGATCTGGAGGAGCAACATCCCGCCGCTTCCGGTGACGGTCTTGCGCATGGTCGACCTCGCTCTGGGCTCGTTCACGCTTCCCCGCCTGGGGCCGCGCCCCCGCGGCCGCGGAGCCGCGCCGGTCCGGCCGGGGGCCGTCGCGCGACGCCGGCAGCACTATACCAGGAGCGCGCTCTCCGCCTCAGAGTGGCTCGCGGGCGGAGGGCTTGGGGGCGTTGCGGACGCGGCTCGGGCGGCGGGCGAGGAACCAGACGAGAACGCACCACGCGAGCGCGTGCCAGCTGATCGGCCGCGAGGCCGCGGCCACGTCGGTCTGCGGCGCCGGCGTGGCGAGGCCATGACGAGGGACCTCGGCGCCGCGGACGGCAATCGCGTCGGGCGTGGGCGCCACGCGCCGGCCCGGCGACGGTCCTCCGGCGAGGCCACCCTCCGCGCGGGCGACAGGCTGCGGCCCCTCCGCCTCCGCGCGCCCGGCGAGGGCGGCGCGCTCGATCTCGGCGTTCAGCTCAGCCCCGGCGAGGATGGCGAGGCCGGTGATGTACAGCCAGAGGAGCACCACCATGACTCCCCCGATGGCCCCGTACGTCTCGGTGTAGGTGCCGAAGCTCAGGATGTAGTGCTTGAACGCCACGGAGGCGGCGACCCAGATCGCGGTCGCCACCAGCGCGCCGGGAACGAGGTGGACGACGCGCGACTGGACGTCCGGCGCGAAGTAGTAGACAGCCCCGATGGCGGTGCCGACGAGTGCGAGCGCGAGGGGCCACCGGATGACCTCCCAGGCCCACGCGACGGCGGGGTTGCCCGCCCACCGGGCGTTCAGGCGCCCCGGGAGCTCCGGCCCGGCGAGGACGAGGGCGAACGACATCAGGACGAATGCGGCCAGGGCCACGGTCAACACGACGGCGAGGCCGCGAACCCTCCACCAGGATCGCCCCTCCTGGACGTTGTGAGCCCGGTTCAGCGCCTCGATCATTCCCGCCATGGCCGCGGAGCTGGTCCACAGCGCGATCAGCAGCCCGAGGGTGAGGATCCCGCCGTGCTTGCCCTCGGAGATCTTGACGATCTGGTCGCGCAGGATCCGGAGCACGTCGTCCGGCACGAAGGGCCCGACGGCATCCACGAGATCGGGCACGAGGCGCTCGATCGGGAAGAAGCTGGCCAGGGCGAGCAGGAACAGGAGCGTGGGAAAGAGGGCGAGGAAAAAGTAGTAGGCGAGCTGGGCGGCCAGACCGAGACAGTCATCGACCCAGAACCCGACCGCGGCGCGCTGCAGCATCGCACCGGTCGTCCGCGCCACCCTGGCCACGCGCGCGA
>DATKEI010000138.1:0-11923 GCA_035544455.1 Binatia bacterium
GTCGCGGAGCGCTACCGGCACTCAATGGGGCCACGAGATGGGTGGTGGGTGGCTTCGGCCATCCGCAGAAGATACGGTCCCGCGGGGAGGACCCCCACCCCACCCGGCGCCGCGAGCCCACGAACTTCTGACTCGGGACACGAGTGTCTGGGCCACCGTCTCGCCCTCCACGCAAGCGGAAAGGAGCGCCAGGCATGGACGTTTCCCGCCGAAGGTCTCGAGCCCGGCCCCGCGAGGAGATCGGGGATGAGCGCTCCTGAACACATACGGACGTGGCCCGGCGACACCCTGGCGCGCGTGCCCTACTGGGTCTACCAGGACGAGGAGACGTACCGCGCCGAGCTGCGGCGGATCTTCGAGGGCCCGGTGTGGAACTACGCGTGCCTCGAGGTGGACCTGCCCGGGCCGGGCGACTATCGCACCACGTTCGTCGGGGAGATGCCGGTCATCGTCGTCCGCGGCGCCGACGGGGCCATCCACGCCTTCGAGAACCGCTGCGCTCACCGCGGGGCGCTCATCGCCCTCGACGACGGCGGCACCGCCCGGCACTTCCAGTGCGTCTACCACGCCTGGAGCTACGACCTCGAGGGCAACCTGATCGGCATCGCGTTCGAGAAGGGCTCGAACGGCCGGGGCGGCATGCCGTCCTCGTTCTGCAAGGCCGACCACGGGCCGCGCAAGCTCCGGACGGCCACCCTGTCCGGGCTGGTCTTCGCCACCCTGTCCCCGGACACGCCGCCGATCGAGCAGTACCTGGGCGACGAGGTGCGCCTGCGGCTGACCCGCGTGCTGGGCAAGCCCCTCCAGGTGCTCGGCCGGTTCGTCCAGGCCCTGCCGAACAACTGGAAGCTCTACGTTGAGAACGTCAAGGATACCTACCACGCGAGCCTGCTCCACACCTTCTTCGGCACGTTCCGCGTCACGCGGCTGACCCAGGGCGGGGGCGTGCTGGTGAGCCCGGACGGCGGGCACCACGCGAGCTACACCGTTGACCGGGCCGAGGACCGGCACAGCACGGCGTACCGCGATCAGGGCATCCGCTCGGAGAACCAGAGCTACCGGCTCGCCGACCCGAGCGTGCTCGACGCGGTCGACGAGTTCGGCGACGGGATCAAGCTGCAGATCCTCACCGTGTTTCCCACCCTCGTGGTCCAGCAGATCCACAATGCGCTGGCCGTGCGCCAGGTGCTGCCCCGGGGCCCGGGGGCGATGGATCTCGGCTGGACCTACCTCGGCTTTGCCGACGACTCCCCCGACATGCGGCGCCGCCGGCTCCGGCAGGCGAACCTGGTCGGCCCCGCCGGCTACGTGTCCATGGAGGACGGCTGCGTCGGCGGGTTCGTGCAGCGCGGGGCGGCCGCGGCCGGCGACGAGGTGTCGGTCGTCAACATGGGCGGGGAGGGGACCGAGTCCCAGGAGACGCGCGCCACCGAGGCTTCCGTGCGCGGCTTCTGGAAAGCGTACCGCCGGTACATGGCCCCGGGGCCGGAGCAGGCGGCCAGCCCGAGCACCGGCGGTGCCGGCGCGTGACGAAGTCGGCGGAGCGCTCGCCCGCCGGGGCCCGCCCGGCCTGGAGGGGACGGCGGCCACTCGAACCCCGTCCCGGGCGCGCGCGGTGAGTCTGGCGCGGGGCCCGAGCGCCCGCGGCCGGCGCCGTGGCGGGATGGCATCGACCGGGCGCGTCCCGGTGGCCCTGATCCCGCGCGTGTCCCAGCTCAACGCCGACTACGCGCGCGCCATCGACGACGACCGTCTCGAGGACTGGCCCGGCTTCTTCGCGCCCGATTGCGTCTACAAGATCACCTCCGCCGACAACTACCGGCGCGGGCTACCGGTCGGCGTCGTCTACGCGGACTCGCCGGGCATGCTCCGGGACCGGGTGTCGGCCCTGCGCGAGGCCAACATCTACGAGGGGCAGGCGTACCGGCACCTCGTCGGGCTCCCCGCGATTCTCGGCGAGGCGGACGGGCAGGTGCGCGCGGAGACGCCATTCCTGGTGGTGCGCATCATGCGAGGCGGCGCCATGGATCTCTTCGCCACCGGCCGCTACGTGGATGTGCTGATCCCGGTGGAGGGCCAGTGGCGGTTCCGGGAGCGCATCGTGGTCTGCGACAGCGGCCGCTTCGACACGCTCCTCGCCATCCCACTCTGAACGGGCGTCCTCCCCCTCCCTGTGCCGCCCGGGGGCCGGCGAGGGCGGCACTCGAGATCCAGCGCAGTGGGCAGGCCTCCACGAGTCGCGCGGTCCGCGTCCGACCCACCCCGTCACCGCCCCCCGCCGGGGGGCGACGGGGGCGAGGGATCGAAACCTCTCCGTCGAAGAGCACACGCTCACGCACAGGTCCAGGCTCGGGACCGAGCGCGCCCTTCACCCGGTCCCTCCCCTCGGGAGAGGGACCGGGTGAAGGGGGGTCAGCCGATGTGCTGGCGGAAGAACGCGAGCGTGCGCTCGCGGGCGAGCTGGGCGCTCGGCGGGTGGAAGCTGCCCCGCTCGTCGCAGTTGAAGCCGTGCCCGGCCGGATACACGAAGACGGACTCGGCGGGGAGGAGCGGGCGCATCTTCTCGTAGTGCTCCTTCGGGATGGAGGCATCGGTCTCGCCGTAGTGCAGCATGACCGGGCAGCGCGGCTTCTCCGCGGCGGCCTCGGCGATGCCACCCCCGTAGTAGCTGACGGCCGCCTTCACCCCGTCGATGCGAGTCGCGGAGAGCCAGGCGAGGGTGCCGCCCCAGCAATACCCGACCACGCCGACGGGAAGACCCGTCCTGGCCAGCTCCCGGACGGCGGCGGCCACGTCGCGGACGGCGTCGTCAGCCGAGATCTTGCCGCGCAGCTCGCGCCCCTGCTCGATGTCGGCCTGCGCGTACCCGAGCTCGATGTTGCGCTCGACGCGGTCGAACAGCGCGGGCGCCAGCGCCACGTACCCGTCAGCGGCCCAGCCGTCGCACGTGCGCCGGATGTGCCCGTTGGCGCCGAAGATCTCCTGGATGACCACCAGGCTGCCGCGCGGCGGCCCCGGCGGCGTGGCGCGATACGCTCCCAGCTGGTGACCATCGTCCGCGGTGAGGGTCGTCATCTCTGCCATCTCGGCAATCCTCCGTGTTCAGGGGTGGGTGGATGAGCCGGCCGGTCAGACCGGCGGCCAGGGATAGCGGTGCCCGCCCCGGTCCGTGGGAAAGCGCTTGCGCGCCACCAGGACCTGGGCGCGGGCGGCGACGGCCCGCCGCTCGTCGGGAGCCAGCAGATCGTGAAGGGCCGCGGGCAGGCCGGGGTCGAGCAGACGACGGATGTCATCGAGGAGCGACCCGGGGATGGTCTCTCCGGCGAACTGCCAGATGACCGTGCGCAGCTTGGGATCGACGTGGAAGCACAGGCCGTTGTCGATGGCGTAGACGTGCCCGTCCTGGCCGAGCAGGCAGTGGCCGCTCTTCCTGTCCGCATTGTTGGCGAGAAGATCGAAGAGGCAGATGCGCCGCAGCCGGTCATGATGCGCGGGGTTCTCCACGATCGTGAAGTAGTGCTGCTCGAAGTCGGCCGCCACGAACTGCTGGAACGACCCCTCGCCGTACGGCCCCTCCCGGCGCACTGTCAGCGGCACCAGCCCCCAGCCGAGGGCCTCGGACAGGTGGTACGCGGCCAGCTCTCGCTTGTAGAGACCGGACGGAAAGTCCCAGAGGGCGCGCTCGCCGCGCTCGGGCTTGTAGATGGCCAGGCCGGTGATCCCGTCCAGGCACAGCTCGGCGAGCAGGGTGACGTTGCTGCTGTAGGGCATCCGCCCCTTGACCTCGATGGCGCCGCGGGTGAGGAGTTCGGCCACGCCCTCGGAGAGGCCGGCGGCGCCGCGCTCGGCGTCACGCCGCCGCGCCATCGCCTCTCGCCCGGGCCCGTGCCCGCTCAGTCGTGGACGACGTGGCCGTTGGTCCGGGGACAGACATGCCCGGAGGAGTCCAGCGGGAGGTTGCAGAGGGGGCAGGGCGGGCGCCCGCTTTCCACCAGTTCCCGGGCTCGCTTCGCGAAGGCCGCGGCCTGCCCGCGCCCGATGTGGAAGCGCGCGCTCGCCGGCTCGCCGCCCTCTTCCTCCTCGACCGCCTCGTTGGCGACGACCACGATGCGGTTCTTCTCCTCGTCGTAGCCGACCCCCAGCGAGCCGATGTCCCAGGCCGGGCTCACCGGCTCGAGCAGTTCCACGTCGCTCGCGATGTCGTCGGGGGCGGGCTGGAGGGGGCCGAGCAGCCGCTGCAGGTACTCGCCGAGGGCCTTGATCTGCCCCTTCTCGCACTTGAGGGTGACGAGGCGCCCGCGCTGCCGCGCCTGGAGATAGAAGACCCGCTGGCCGACCGGCCCCACCGTGCCGGCGGTGAAGTGATCGGGGGCCTCGAGATCGAAGGAGTCGCTCATGGTGTCGCGGATGGGCCCATGGCCATGCTGTCAGCTCGGACCGAGCCCGTCCAGGGCGCCGCCGGTGGAGTTGACGGCGAGCACCGCCGGCCCGTGCCGATGATACGCGATGGCGCTCACGGAGGCCGGCGAGATCACGATGCGCTGGAAGAGGTCGAGGTGCGTGCCGAGCGCGTAGGCCACGACGGCCTTGATGGGGTCGGCGTGGGACACGGCGACCACGACCTCCCCCGGGTGCCGGGCGACGAGGGCGGCCACCGTCTCGGTGAGGCGCGTCTGCATCTCCACGAACGACTCGCCGTCCGGGAAGCGGAAGCCACTGGGGTGGCGCTGCACGACGTCCCATTCCGGCCGCCGCGATACCTGCTTGAGCGTGAGGCCCGTCCAGCGGCCGATGTTGAGCTCGAGCAACCCGCGCTCGATGCGCACGGCCATGTGCCGGGCGCGGGCGATGGCCTCCGCCGTCTCCCGCGCGCGCTCGAGCGGGGAGGAATACAGGGCGGCCACCCGGGGGAGCGTGCCGATCCGTTCCGCCGTTGCCTCGGCCTGGCGCTGGCCCTCCGCGGACAGGTGCAGGCCCGATGCGCGCCCGGGCATGACGCGGCCCGTCGTCGGCGTCACCGCGTGGCGGACGAGGAGGATGACGGTGGGGCGCTTGGGCGTCGCTACCATCCCATGGCGCGGGCGGAACGGCGGGGGTCGGCGCCGCCGTAGAGGATGCCGGCGTCGCGGTCGGCAACGATGGCGCAGACGCCGGCGGTGCTGATCGACAGGTCGGAGAGCCAGGCGACCGTGTGGCCGAGCGCGGCCAGCGCCTCGCCCGTGGCCGCCCCGACGCCGCGCTCGAGGTCGAGGCGCCCGGGGTAGTAGGGATGCGGCTCGAAGCTTCCGGGGAAGCTGTGGGTCGCAAAGCGCGGGGCCTCGACGGCCTCCTGGATGTTCATGCCGAAGACGACGTGGTTCAGGAAGACCTGGAGCATGGCCTGGGGCTGGAGGTCGCCGCCCGGCGCCCCGAACGGCATGATGAGCTTGCCGCGGCGGAGGGCCAGCGCCGGGTTCGGCGTGAGCCGGGGCCGCTTGCCCGGCTGCACCGACGAGGCGTGCTCGGGGTTTGCCCACGACTGCGAGCCCCGCGCCGAGGGACAGAACCCGAGGCCGGGGATCACCGGGCTCTCCCAGGAGACATCGCTTGGCGTGGCCGACATGGCGTTGCCCCGGCGGTCGATCGCGCACACGTACGAGGTGTCTCCCGGCAGGCCCGGGCTGCCCGCGGTGACCGCCGGCGCGGCGGCCCGGCGGCCGGCCCCGCCGTCTCCCGTACCCGCGCGGCCCGCCGGCGGCATCTCCGGCCAGGCGCGATCGGGGCGGATCGCGCCCCGGCGCTCCGCCGCGTACGCCGGCGAGAGGAGGGTCTCCATGGGGACGGGCACGAAGCGGGGATCGCCGTAGTAGCGCTCTCGATCGGCGAAGGCGAGCTTCATGGCCTCGGCCACGAGATGGACGTATGCCGGGCTGTTGTGGCCCAGCGCGGCCAGGTCGTCCTCGGCCAGGAGCGCCAGCATCTGGAGGAGCACGGGCCCCTGGCACCACGGCCCGCAGCTCAGGACCTGGATGCCGCGGAAGGCCGTGGAGAGCGGCGGCTCGATCGCCGAGCGGTAGCCGGCGAGGTCATCGGCGCCGAGCCATCCGCCGTTCTCGCGGTGGTAGCGGACCATGGCCGCGGCCAGGTCGCCTTGGTAGAACGCGTCGCGCGCGGCGTGCAGGCCGGCGGCGCGGCCGCCGCGCGCAGCCGCGGCCCGCTCCTCGTCGGCCATGAACTGGAGCGACCGGCCGAGGTCCGTCTGCACGAACAGCTCGCCCTCGCGGGGCGGGCGCCCGCCGGGCAGGTAGATGGCCGCGTTCTCGGGCCAGCGGCGGTACGCCTCGGCGTTCTTCGCGATGTAGTGGGCCATCACCGGGTGCATGGTGAACCCCTCGCGCGCGTAGCGGATGCCGGCGGCGGCCACCTCGCCGAAGCCCATCGTGCCGTAGCGCTCGAGGGCGAGGATCCACGCGTCGGGAGCGGCCGGGACCACGGTGCGCAGGAGCCCGAGGGGGATGGCGCCACCGTGCTCTCCGGCGAAGACCTCCGGGCGGGTGGCCCGCGGCCACCCGCCGAGGCCGGCGATGGTCACAATCTCCTCGCGCTCGGCGAGGTAGATGAGCATGGGGGCGACCCCGGAGAACTGGACCTGGTCGCTGTGGACCACGCCGAGGGCGATGCCGGCGGCCACGCCGGCATCCACGGCGTTGCCCCCGGCCTCCAGCACCGCATGTCCGGCCTGGGTGGCGAGGTAATGGCCCGCCGAGATCATGTAGCGCGCGCCGGTGACCATGGGCTGAAGCGGCATGTCGCCGAGTATCCCCGAACGAGCGTCCGATCGCCAGTGCTCCCGGGTCAGGCCGGGCGGCAGGCGAAGTGATCCCAGAATCGCGCGCCCGCAGCCACCGACAGCTCGACGTCCTCGGGGAGGAGGTGGCCCCGGCCGGCCAGCTCCAGCGCGGCCGCGCGCACGCGGGTCAGGTAGTCGTCGCGGGAGGAGTAGCGCTCCTCGATCGACGGCCGCGGGTCGCACGAGGCCTCCCGCTCGCGGGGTGTGCGCGCGAAGGGGACGGTCGCCCCGGCGAACACGAGGAGCTGTTCCTCGCCGCCGATGTCCTTGTGGCGAAGGCTCCACCCCGCGTGGGTGGCGAGGGGCACGCGGATCTCGGGCAGGGCGATGCCGGCCACCTCGTTGCCGTCGGCGTCCACCGCGGAGACGCGTGACCCCCACGGGGCCCCGGGTCGCGGCGGGAGCTCGCGAAAGTCCTGGCGCCGCGGCGCCGCGTGGTGGCGGGGATAGTGGGCGCCGGGGATGCGGTCGAACGGGGCGACCAGGGCGGCGGGCGCCACCGCTGTCCCGTCGGCGAGGCGGGGGTGCTGGCTGGGCGGGGGCTCGACGCCCTCCGCGACCCAGCGATCCATGTTGACGAGGCATGCGCGGAGCAGGGGCGCGTAGTCGGCCACTCCGCGCAGGTTCCGGGAGCGCTCCACCGCGCCGGAGGGGTCGGCGGGGGCAGGCTGCGTGTCGCTGGGCGGCCAGATCCCGAGCCCGTGCTCGGTGCCCGCGAAGTGGTAGACGCGCGTCCACGGGCCGTGCGGATGGTCGCGGGCGCCGCCGGGGTCAGTGTGGATCAGGGAGGCGTCGCCCCGGTGGTACTCGGACGAGCTGTTCGTGTAGAAGACGCGCAGCCGGCTGCCGCGGGCGTCGATCCGCGCGTGCAGCGCCCCGGTCGCCCCGGTGGCCGCGTCGGTGGAGGCCGTGTCCGTGAACGGGAACAGGTGGGACATCATGAACGGCCGGTCCTTGGAGTTCTGGCCGAAGCGCTGGTTGAATTCCCCGCGCATCCCCCCCGCCACGTTGGCGATGATCCCGTCCAGGGCCTCGCGTCCGGCCTCGTCCACGTTGAGGTCCTCGTACACGAGGGTGCGCAGGAGCCGCCCGGTCTGCGAGCGCCCGTAGGCGTAGGCCCAGCGCAGGTGGCCCGCCACCGGATTGCCCTCGGCCTCCGTCCCGTGCTTGAGCCAGGACGCCGCGTCACGGAGAGCGGCCATGCCGATCCCGCGCACGCCCGCGCCCTCGCCGGTATAGACGACCTGGTAGATCCGCCCGCGCTCGAACCCCCCGTCGAGATGGACGTGGCACGGGTCGGGGACGACGTGACCGTCCGCGGCGCGCGCGAACCGCCACCGCTCGCGCGGGATCTCGGTGGCGGCGGCGTCGGGCTGGTCGCGCACCAGGAGCCGGGCGCCCGGCTCGGCGAGGTCGGCCGCGGGATACGGCCGGTGGACGCGGTCGGCGAGCACGAAGTGCGACACGTCGTGGGTGGCCTGGAGCTGCACGTACACGAGTCCGCGGAGCGGACGCCCGTCGGCGGCGAGGGCGTCCGGCCCCTCGAGGCCAATCAGCCCGGGCACGTCCGGGAGGTCGCCCTGCCAGCCGCACGAGATGACGACGTAGCCCCGGCGCATGAGGAAGCCGTCTCCGACGTCGACGGGCGGGAACGGGTCGGCGCCCGGCCCGAGCAGAGGCCGCGTGGCCCGGTTGAAGTTCGGCACGGCCACCGTGTTGCCCCGGTTCACGACGTCGACCAGCAGCCGGCCGCGGGCGCGCCCGCGGTCGACCGGGAGCAGGATCGACACGTCGCTCGAGAATGCGACGCGGCCGGCCTCATCGCACGGGGCGAGCGCGAGGTCGGTGATCCGCGCGTTGGCGGGATGCCGGGGATCGACGGCATGGCGGAGCCAGCCCCGCAGCTCCTCGTAGGGGCCGATATCGCCGAACGCCTGTCCCCCCGCCAGCGGGCGGCGGAACGAGAGATCGAAGGCGGTCACCATCGGAGCGCGCCGACCATGCGAGCATCCTCCTCCGGGTGTTTCCCGGATTCTACGCGATCTTGGTCCTCGCGCATCCGCGCCGGACCGGCAGGAAGGAAGCTCCCCCGTGCCGTCCGTGGTCGCGCCGGGAGCAGCGACCGCCTGGAGCCACGTCCCCCGCGTTCGTTACGGCTGGAGACGGGGTGAAAGGCCTGCCTACACTTGGTCGACAGAGTCGACCACGAGCACGCTCGCCCCGGAGGTCGGGGATGGCCGTGGCCGGCCGCATCCAGGAGGTGACTCCCCACATGCCGCACCGATTGCTGATCGCCGCGGGTCTCGCGACCCTCCTCCTCCTCGCCGGCGTGGCGTCCCCTTCCGTGGCCCAGGCGCCGTCGCCGCACGGCTCGCCCGGGGCGCCCGCCGAGGCCGACGACGCGGCCGCCGCTCCTCCCGCCGACCCGCTCGGCCGCAGCACCCCCGAAGGCGCCGTCGCGGGGTTCCTGGAAGCCTCCGCCAAGCAGGACTATGCGCGCGCGGCCGAGTACCTCGATCTGCGATCGATACCCGGCGCGCGGCGCGCGCGCGTGGGGGCGGAGCTGGCGCGGCAGCTCAAGCGCGCCCTCGACGGGCGCGGCTTCATCGAGCGCTGGAGCCTGAGCGAGGATCGCGCCGGGACTCTCGACGACGAGCTCCCCCCCGATCGCGAGCGAGTCGGGTCTCTGCGCACGGACGACGGCCGTCTCGATATCGTTCTCATCCGGCTCGCGGGGGACCCGGGCGAGGGACCGGTGTGGAAGTTCTCGGCGGCCACGCTTGGCCATGCCCAGGAGGTGGCTTCCGGCCTCACCTCGAACCGACTCGAGGCCATGATGCCGGAGCGCCTGACCGCGAAGGTCTTCGACGTCGCCCTGTGGCAGTGGATCGCGCTGGCGGCGCTGGCCGCGGCCGCCGCCCTTCTGTCCTGGCTCGCCGTGCGCGGACTGCGCCTCGCCCTTCGCCTGCTCCTCAGGAGTGAGCGCCACGCCCATTGGCGCCTCCTGACCGACCGCGCCGCCGGACCCCTCCAGCTGTTGCTCGGCATCCTCATCTTCGGCTTCGCCGTCGCGGGCCTCGGCGTGTCGATCTTCGCCCGCCAGTACCTGGGCCAGGTCCTGGGGTTTCTCGCCGCGGGGGCGCTCACCTGGCTCGCGGTCCGTGTCACCGAGCTGGGCACCGAGGCCTTGACTCGCCGGCTGGCGGTCCGCGGCCGCCTCGGTGCGGTCTCGATGATGCCGCTCCTGCGCCGGGCGAGCACCGCGGTGCTGGTCGTGCTCGGCGTCATCACCGCCCTCGGCGCCCTCTCCGTCAACGTGACCCCGGCCCTGGCGGCCCTCGGCGTCGGCGGCCTGGCCGTCGCCCTCGCTGCCCAGAAGACCATCGAGAATCTCTTTGGCGGTGTGACCCTGATCACCGACCAGCCGGTGCGCGTGGGTGACTTCTGTCGGTTCGGGGACCGGGTCGGCACCATCGAGGACATCGGCATGCGGTCGACCCGGGTCCGCACCCTCGATCGGACGGTCGTGACCGTCCCGAACGCCGAGTTTGCCGGGCTGCATCTCGAGAACTTCAGCGCACGCGATCGGTACTGGTTCCACCCGACCATCGGCGTGCGCTACGAGACCAGCCCGGACCAGATCCGGCTCCTGCTCGTGGAGATCCGGTCGATGCTCTACGCGCATCCCCGGGTTTCCCCGAGTCCGGCCCGGATTCGGTTCGTCGGCTTCGGGGAGTCCTCGCTCAACCTCGAGATCTTCGCCTATGTCACCGCCGCGGACTTCGACGAGTTCCTCGAGGTGCAGGAAGACCTCCTTCTCCGTATCATGGCGATCGTGGACACGGCGGGCACTGCCATCGCCTTCCCCTCGCGCACCATGTACATCGCGACCGACCCGACTCCCGCCGAGCAGGGGCGGGCCGCCGCCTCGGCCACCGTCCAGGCCTGGCGTGATCGCCGCGACCTCCAGCTGCCGCGGTTCAGCCCGGACCGCATCCAGGGGCTGAAAGGCACTTTGCCCTATCCACCCCCCGGAGCCGCCGTCGACGGCGCTCCCCAGTGAGACGCCCCCGGCCGGCTGGAGCGCGCCCCGGAGGCGCGGCGCCGGCTTCCCGGGGGACCCTTCGCGAGAGGCTGGTCCCGTGAACGGAGGGCCGATGCAGCTTCAGGACTTCTACCCGATCGTGGTCACCGAGCACCTGGCGAGCTGTCGGGACTTCTACCGGCGGTGGTTCGATCTGCAGGTGGTCTTCGAGGCGAGCTGGTTCATCCTGCTCGCCTCGCGGGCCGGGGAGCGGGCCAGCCTGGCGTTCATGCATCCGGGCCACCCCTCGGCGCCCCCGGGGCCCGAGCCGTTCCGCGGCGAGGGCATGTGCCTCGAGTTCCAGGTGGCCGATGCCCGGGTCGAGCACGAGCGCTTCGTGCGCCACGGGGCGCCGGTCGTGATGCCGCTGCGGGACGAGCCGTTCGGGCAGCGCCGCTTCGGCCTCTTCGATCCCGCCGGGGTGTGGATCGACGTCGTGGAGCAGATCGAGCCGGTGGCGGGCTGGTGGGACCGGTATGCCGGGCCGATCCCGGAGGCCGAGCGCGCCGTCCCGGAGGCCGGGCGCGACATCCCGAAGGGCCCGGTGGCGGCCGGTGGGATCGAGATCGCGGCCGCGGGGACGGTCGACGACGAGCTGGTCGCCGCCTTCGGCCGGCTGCTGCCGCAGCTCTCCCCGTCGACCCCTGCGCCCTCGGCGGACGCGCTCCGCGGAATCGTGCAGGCGCCGGCGAACACGGTGCTCGTGGCGCGCGACCTGCGCGACGAACGGCGCATCGTGGGCACGCTCACCCTCGTGGTCTTCCGGATCCCGACCGCCGTGCGCGCCTGGATCGAGGACGTCGTGGTGGACGAGGCGGCGAGGGGCCGTGGCGTGGGCGAGGCCCTGAGCCGCGAGGCAGTCCGGCGCGCGCTCGCCCACGGAGCGCAGACCGTCGAGCTCACCTCCCGCCCCTCGCGCGACGCGGCCAACCGGCTCTACCGCCGGCTGGGCTTCGCGCCGCGCGATACCAATGTCTACCGGTACGGCCCGTGACAAGCGCCCCTGCCCC
>DATKEI010000139.1:0-32316 GCA_035544455.1 Binatia bacterium
CGTAGCCGGGCGGCGGGACGAAGGCCCGGTACTCGCGCTCCAGGAGCTGCGCGAAGGCGATGCACGTGCGGTCGCCGTACGCGGGCCCCACGATCTGCACGCCCACCGGCAGGCCGCCCGGCGTGAGTCCGGCGGGAGCGACCGACGAGGGGAGCAGCGCCACCCCCGGGTAGCCGGCCCAGAACAGCTGGTCGGTGGTCGGCACGGTCGCGCCGTTCACCACGACGGTGCGCTCGTGCCGCTCGCCCTCGTGGTCGTGGGGGAAGGCCGCCGTCGACGCCACGGGACACAGCAAGAGGTCCCACTGCTGGAAGAACTCCGCCCATTTCCAGCGCATCTGGTGGCGCGCCTCGTTGGCGGCCAGCCAGTCGCGGTGCGGCATGGTGCTCGCGCGCACCATGCGGGCGTAGTAGCGCTCGTCACCCGGGTCGAGGCTCCTGGCCGCCTCGCGGTTCCGCTCGAACTCCTCTGCGGTCTGGCGCCCGGAGGTCGCGGCGCGCAGCAGCTGGATGTACACCCGGTGCGCCTCCGCGGTGTCGATGGCGGGCCGCGCCCGGTCGCTCACCCGGGCCTTCTGGCGGCCGAGAAACTCGGCGAGGGCCTGGAGCCGGTCCTGCACTTCGGTGTCCACCTCGGCGCTCGGGTCGCTCAGCATGACGGCCACGCGGTACTCGCGGAGGGCACGCCGCCGGGGGGCGGGGAGGCGGAGCTGCCAGCCCGCAGCGTCGATCTCGTCGGGACCGGCCATGGCGTCGAGCGCCATGGCGAGGTCGTCGGCGCTGCGGGCCATCGGCCCGATGACCGAGATGTCGCTGGCGGCCACCTTGCCCGGCAGGGCCTGGCCGCGCGGGGGCAGGATGCCGTAGCTGGGCTTGTGACCGAAGACACCGCAGTAGTGGGCGGGGTTGCGGATGGACGAGCCGATGTCGCTGCCGGCCTCGAGGCCGGTCAGGCCCGCCGCCAGCGCTGCCGCGGAGCCGCCGGACGATCCGCCCGGGGTGCGTGCGAGGTCCCAGGGGTTGTTGGTCGTGCCGTAGATGGCGTTGTAGCTCTGATAGTCGGCGAGATAGATCGGCACGTTGGTCTTGCCGAAGAGGACGACCCCGGCGGCGAGCAGGCGATCGACGGCGAGGGCGTTCCGGGCCGGGCGGTTGTCCCTGAGCGCGGGCACGCCCCAGGTGGTGGGCATGCCCGCGACGTCGTACGACTCCTTGATCGTCATGGGCACCCCGTGCAGCGGTCCCCACTTCTGCCCCCGGGCCATGGCGCGATCCGCAGCTCGAGCCCTCTTCCGGGCGCCCTCGACATCGGTGACCACGATGGCGTTGAGGGCCGGGTTGTACTTGTCGACCCGCTCGAGGTAGAGGTCGAGGAGCTCGAGGCTGCCGATCGTCTTGCGGCGGATCTCGGCCGCGAGCTGTTTTGCCGAGCGAAACGGGCGGTCCAGCATTGGGGGACTCCTTCCTGGCGGCGACGGGCAACGCCCGCTCGCGGGCCTCCACGGTCTCCGCCCCGCCGGGCGGCACGTGAACCATGGCGCGGTCCCCGGCCCAAGTCAACGGCTCGGCCGTTCGACGCGGGACACGAAGAGGACGGCGGGGCGGTCAGCGGCGCTGTTGCTGCTGCTGGACCTTGGCCGCGAAGTCGCGGAGCTTTTGCTGGGTGGCCGGGCTCAGGGAAGCGGCGAAGGCCGCGGGCTCCATGCGGGCCCGCTCCAGGGTCTGGAGCATCGCGGTCACGTCGCCGCCCGAGCTGCGGGTGAGGTCGTTCATGATGTCGGCGGCCAAGCTGTAGAACTCGTGCTGCAGCGGGCCCGTTCCCACGAGGGCGCGCATCTGCGCGTCCGCGGCCGCCGCGCCCGGGTTCCCGGCGATCGCCCCCTGGCGCAGGCTCGGATCGAGCAGCATCCGGAGCGTCTCGGCGAGACCCTGGGAGGAGGCCGGATCGAGGGCGGCCTGGGGATGGGCGGGTGCGGCGGAGAGGGTCGCGGCGAGCAGGGCGAGGACCGGAACGAGCCGTGCGCGTGCCATGGCCTATCATGCCACGGCTTGGGGCCGGTGCGGGAGGGTCGATCCGGGGCCGGGGCGCTCTCCGTAAACCCTTGTCCCGTCAAGTGAAGCGCTTGACACCTCGCCGGACGCTCATATAGACTCGCGCCACTTTGCTCCGGATTTGACCCCTCGACCCGGGTCATTCGACGCAGCCCGGCAGGAATCGAGCATGACGACGCTTCCCAATGGTGTGGGCGGGCAGCCGCTCGGCAACCCTCGTCTGACGCGCACCGGAGCCTGCGCTCGCCGCGGGCCATTTCCTGTGCTCGATGGCAGATACCTGTGTCGCGCCCAGGTCGCCAGATCGTCCCGCCCGGCTGCGGTCCGGCGGCGAGGGCTCCTGCCCGGGACCGGATGGACCTCGGCCAGCTGACGGAACCCCACCTCCCCTTCACGGCTGGGAGGCCCGGTGGTCCAGTGCAACGCCACCGCGGTGCTCGGCGTTGTTTCAGGGAGGACGGCGCCGGGCTGATGCACGAGATGTCTCGGAACGAGCCGGTCCGGTCCGGGGACCACGGCGGGACGGGCTCCCGACCTCGAGACCCTGCCCAGCCTGACGATGCGGAACGCCCGCGAACACCCGGAGCGGATCGCCATCCGGACGGAGCACCACCGGATCCGGCGGGACGTGGCGGAAGTACCTCGATGAGGCGCGTCCGGGATCGCCGCCGAGCGAGACGCGGCCATGGCCACCCGGGCGCCTGGCACGCGGACATCAGCACGGATGGGTGCGCCGTCCTCGATGGCGAAACACGGCCGTCGCCGGGAACGAGGGCGGGCGCCAGCTCCGCCTCGGCCTCGGCGAGGTGGCAAAGCAGAGGAGTGACCGCGACGTGAAACACTGCCGCCGGACGAGGCGCTGGCTGTCATGAACGACCGCGACGATCGCGTCCCCGGGCCCGTCGAGATCAGCATCGAGGCCGTGAGCAAGCAGTTCGGCGGCGTCCAGGCGGTGGCCGATGTCAGCCTGGAGGCGCGGCGGGGGGAGATCCTGTCCGTGATCGGCCCGAACGGGGCGGGGAAGACCTCGCTGCTCAACATGGTCAGCGGGTTCTACCACCCGGACCGTGGCTCGATCCGGCTGGACGGGGAGGACATCACCCACCGCCCCGCCAGCCAGATCGCGTCCATGGGCGTGGCGCGCACCTTTCAGAACATCGCTCTCTTCCGAGGCATGACCGTGCTCGACAACCTCATGCTCGGCCGCCACGTCCGCATGAAGACCGGGGTCCTCGCCGCCTTCGTCTACTGGGGGCTCGCCCAGAAGGAGGAGGTCTCCCACCGGCGCCGCGTCGAGGAGATCATCGACTTCCTGAAGATCCAGGACCTCCGGCGCCGGCCCACGGGATCGCTTCCGTACGGGCTCCAGAAGCGGGTCGAGCTGGGGCGGGCCCTGGCCCTCGACCCCAAGGTGCTCCTCCTCGACGAGCCCATGGGCGGGATGAACCAGGAGGAGAAGGAGGACATGGCCCGCTTCATCCTCGACGTCAACGAGGAATGGAGCACCACCGTCATCCTGATCGAGCACGACATGGGCGTGGTCATGGACATCTCCGACCGCGTCGCCGTCCTCGACATGGGACAGAAGATCTCCTCGGGCACGCCGGACGCGGTCCGGGCCGATCCCCGGGTGGTCAAGGCCTATCTCGGCGAGAGCAAGGCACCCGCGAACGGAGACCTGCGTGGCTGATCTCACCACTCTTCCCAAGCTTCTTCAGAAGAACGCTCGCGAGCGCGGCGCCCGGCCGGCCATGCGCGAGAAGGACGGCGGTATCTGGCAGTCCTACACGTGGCGCCAGTGCCACGACCACGTGCGGGATGTGGCCCTGGGCCTGGCCGCGCTCGGGTTCCGCCGCGGCGACACGCTGTCCGTCATCGGCGACAACCGGCCGCGCCTGTACTGGGCCCAGCAGGCGGCGATGGCCCTCGGGGGCATCTCGGTGCCGGTGTACCAGGACTCCATTGCCCGGGAGCTGGTCTACGTGCTCAATCATTCCGAGACGGCGGTGATCGTGGCGGAGGACCAGGAGCAGGTCGACAAGATCGTCTCGCTCAAGAGCCAGCTGCCCGCCCTGCGCCTGGTCGTGTACGACGACGCCCGGGGAATGAGCCGCTACCGCCAGGAGTGGCTCCGGTCCTTCGCGGAGCTGGAGCGGATGGGCCAGGAGTTCGGCGCGGCGCACCCCGGCTTCTTCGAGGCGGAGGTGGAGCGCGGACACCCCGACGACGTCGCGCTGATCTGCTACACCTCGGGCACCACCGGCAACCCCAAGGGCGCGATGCTGACCCACGCCAATGCCGTGGCCACCGCGCAGATGTTCGTGCGCGCCGAGGACGTGCGCGCCGACGACGACTGGCTCGCCTACCTGCCGATGGCCTGGGTGGGCGACGCCCTGTACACGATGGTCCTGAGCCTGGTGGTCGGCTTCACCGTCAACTGCCCGGAGAGCCCGGAGACAGTGCAGCGCGACCTGCGCGAGCTGGGCCCGACCACGGTGCTCGCGCCGCCCCGCATCTGGGAGAACATGCTGACCGCGTTGCAGGTTCGGGCCGGCGACGCCCCGCCCCTGAAGGGCTTTGTGTACGAGTGGTCGCGCGCCGCCGCCGAGCGGGCCGAGATCCTCCGGAGCGGGGGCAAGCCGTTGCCGGCGGGGCTGCGCCTTCAGTGCGCGCTCGGGGAGTTCTTCGTCTACGGGCCCGTGCGCGACCAGCTCGGGCTGCGGCGGGCGCGATGGTGCTACACGGGCGGGGCGCCCCTCGGCCCGGACACGTTCCGGTTCTTCCGGTCTTTCGGGGTGAATCTCAAGCAGGTATACGGGTCCACGGAGCTGACCGGTCTCGTCTCCCTGCAGCCCGACCAGGAGGCCGACCCCAATACCGCCGGGCGGCCGTGCGAGGGCATCGACGTCCGGATCGGCGAGCGGGGGGAGGTCCTGGTCAAGGGACCCGGAGTCTTCAAGGGGTACTTCAAGGCGGAGGACGCAACCCGCGAGGTCATGGACCGGGATGGCTGGTTTCACACGGGGGACGCCGGCTTCATCGACCCCCGCGGCCACCTGGTCATCATCGACCGCGCCAAGGACGTGGGGGCTCTGGCCGGGGGCACGCCCTTCGCCCCCCAGTTCATCGAGAACAAGCTCAAGTTCAGCCCGTACATCCGGGAGGCGGTGGCGTTCGGCCACGATCGGGAGTTCGTCGCCGCCATGATCGCCATCGACCTCACCACGGTCGGAAACTGGGCGGAACGGCGCCGCATTCCCTACACGAGCTACGTGGACCTCGCCCAGAAGCCGGAGGTGCGGGCGCTGGTCCGGGACGAGATCGCCAGGTGCAACGCCACCCTGCCCGCGGGCACGCGCGTCCGGCGGTTTCTCCTCCTCACCAAGGACCTCGACGCCGACGACGCCGAGATCACCCGCACGCGCAAGGTGCGCCGGCGCTACGTGGCCGAGAAGTACGCCGCCGTCATCGACGCCTTCTACGCGGGCCATCGCGATGTGGAGCTGACCGCCAGCATCACCTACGAGGACGGCCGACAGGCCACCGTGCAATCCCGCGTCCAGCTGGAGGACGTGGGGGCGGACGCGCCCGCGGCGGAGGCCCGCGCGCATGCTTGAGTGGCAGTTCTTCCTCCTCCTGATGTCGAACGGGGTGCTGATCGGGCTGATGTACTCGCTGATCGCTCTCGGTTTCGTGCTCGTGTACAAGGCCACCGACGCCATCAACTTCGCCCAGGGCGAGTTCGTGATGACGGCCGGCTTCGTGATGGCGGTGGCCCTCACCGTGTACGGAGCGCCCCTGTGGGTCGGGGTCGCCATCGGCGTCGCGGGCATGGTCGGGCTCGGCTTCGGCCTCGAGCGCGTCATGCTCCGCCCCCTGATCGGGCGTCCGATCGTGGCCGTGATCATGGCCACCATCGGCCTGGCCGCCGTCCTGCGCGGGGCGTGGCCCTTGCTCTTCGGAGCGGAGACGAGGTCCCTGCCGCTGCCCATCAGCGACGAGCCGATCATCCTGGGGCCGCTGTTCATCCCGCCCATCCAGCTCCTGGGGGCGGTGGTGAGCTTGCTCTTCCTGGCCGTCTTCGGGTGGTTCTTCCTGAAGAGCCGGAAGGGCATCGCCATGCGCGCGGTCGCCGACAGCCAGCAGGTGGCCATGGCCATGGGGATCAACGTCGAGCGGTACTTCGGTCTGGCCTGGGCCATGACCGGAGTGGTGTCGGCGCTCGGCGGCCTGGTCTGGGGCAACCTGCTTGGCGTGGACGTGCACCTGGCCCTCGTGGGATTCAAGGTATTCCCGGTGGTGATCCTCGGCGGGCTCGACTCGATCCCGGGGGCCATCGTGGGCGGCCTGATCGTGGGCATCGTGGAGAACGTGGCGGCCGGGTATCTGGACCCGCTGGTGGGCGGCGGGACCAAGGACTTCGCGCCGTACGTCCTCATGATCATCGCTCTGATGGTCCGGCCCTACGGCATCTTCGGCAAGCAGATCATCGAGCGAATCTAGGCCGGGGCGAGTCAAGGGGGGGAGGGGCGGTGATTCATCGGGAGTGCGGGGTGCTCAAGACGTCCTACGAGGCGGACATGGCGTTGTATCCGCTTCCCATCGCGCGCTGGACGGTGGCCGCCATCGCGGTGGTGATGTTCCTCGTCTTGCCGCTGGCCGTGCACGAATACTACCTGTCCATCGTCAACCTGATCTCCATCGCGGTGGTGGGCGCGCTCGGGCTGAACATCCTCGTCGGCTACACCGGGCAGATCTCCATCGGCCATGGGGCCTTCATGTCGGTGGGGGCCTACACGGCGGCCAACTTGGTGGTGCGCCTGGACTTTCCCTTCTGGCTGGCGCTCCCGCTCGGCGGGCTCATGGCGGCGCTGGTGGGGGCGGTGGTGGGGAGCCCGTCCCTCCGGATCAAGGGTCTGTACCTGGCCATCGCCACCCTGGCCGGCCAGCTCATCATCGAGTGGCTCATCAACCACGTCACCTGGATCAGCGGAGGGGCCCAGGCCACCATCCAGGTCCCGCGGCCGGAGCTGTTCGGTCACACCATCAGCACCCAGTTCGAGATGTATTTCTTCCTGCTCTTCTTCGTGGTGCTGGCCCTCGTGGGCACCATGAACCTCGTGCGGAGCCGGGTGGGTCGAGCCTTCATCGCCATCCGCGACCACGACATCGCGGCCGAGATCATCGGCATCAATATCTTCCGCTACAAGCTCCTCGCCTTCGCCATCTCGTCCTTCTACGCCGGGGTGACCGGGGTGCTCTACACGTACTACCTCGGGATCGCCAACTACGAGCAGTTCCAGATCACGGTGTCCATCGACTACTTGGCCATGATCATCATCGGGGGCCTCGGGTCGATCCTCGGCTCCGTCTTCGGGGCCATCTTCGTGACCTTGCTGCCCATCGCCATCCGCCTGGTGATGGAGGCCTTCGGGGGGCTCTTCTTCTCCCAGCAGGCGGTGCTGAACTTCATCCCCAACCTGCGGTTGATCCTCTTCGGCCTGCTCATCATCGTGTTCCTGGTCGTGGAGCCGGAGGGCCTCAACCGCCTGTGGCGCAACATCCGGAACTATTTTCGGGTGTGGCCGTTTGCCTACTGAGGCGAGACCGACCGAACCGCGCAACGAAAGGAGAGCACCATGAAGCGATCCCTGACCATGGTATTCGGAGCGGCGCTGATCGCGGCGACCGTGCTCGGCGCGCCCGCGCCCGCGCTGGCGCAGAAGGAGATCGTGATCGGCCTGCAGTGCGATCGAACGGGGGCGACCCAGACGGTGGGCGTGAACCTGTGCCCGGGCTATCACGACTACATCAACCTGGCGAACGCCAAGGGCGGCGTGGAGGGATGGAAGATCCGCGCCCTCGAGATCGACCACGAGTACAAGGTGCCGCAGGGCATGGAGTCCTACGAGCGCCACAAGAAGGAAGGCGCGGTGCTGATCAGCATCTACGGCACGCCCCACACCCAGGCGTTGACCCAGAAGCTCACCGAGGACCGGATTCCCGGGACGTCGCCGGGCTTCGGCACGGCGGCGGCCGCGGACGGGACGAAGTACCCGTACATCTTCCCGATCGCCGCGACCTACTGGTCGCAGGGGGCCGCCGCCGTCAAGTTCGCCAAGGATCAGCTGGGGGGCAGCCTCAAGGGGAAGAAGATCGCCTTCCTCTTCTACGACAACCCGGCCGGCCGCGAGCCGCTGGCGGTGATCGAGGACCTGGCCAAGCAAGAGGGCTTCGAGCTCAGGACCTTCGCGGTGCCGCCTCCCGGCGTGGAGATGGGGGCTCAGATCCTCGACATCTCGCAGCGCTACCGCGCTGATTTCGTGATCGCCCACCTGTTCGGGCGCTCGCCGTCGGTCTCGATCAAGGAGCTGAAGCGGGTCGGTTTCCCGCTGCGCAAGGTCGTCTCGTTCGTGTGGGGATCCGCGGAGGCCGACATCGACGCCGCCGGGGGCTGGGCGGTCGCCGAGGGGTACAACACGATGCAGTTCGCGGGGGTGGGGTCCGACTACCCGGTTCTCAATGAGATCCGCGAGATGTACAAGGCGCAGGGCAAGGAGCCGCCCCGGGAGATGGCCTCGACCGTCTACTACAATCGCGGCGTGCTCATCGCCGCCATCCACGTCGAGGCCATCCGCAATGCCCTCAAGGACAAGAAGGGCGGGCCGATCACGGGGGCGGACGTCAAGGCCGGTTTCGAGAAGATCAAGGGCTTCACGCTGGGCGGGCTCGTGCCACCCCTCGAGATCACGGCCAACGATCACGAGGGCGGGGGCTGGGTGCAGATCTTCACGGTCAAGGGCGGCAAGTTCGTCAAGGCCACCGAGTGGTTCAAGGCCTACCCCGAGGTGATCGCCAAGCACGTCAAGGCCAGCAAGTAGCCCGACATCGTGTCCCGGCGGGTAGTTCGGGGGAGGGGCACGCGCGGACCGGCCGCACCGGGCCCGGCGGCGCGCGCCCCTCATCTCGCGCGCCCGGCGACCGGGAGAGGGCAGTGACGGCCATGCTCGTCCTGAACAACATCGAGGTCATCTACGACGGCGTCATCCTCGTCCTGAAGGGCGTGTCGCTCGGCGTCCGGGAGGGCGGGATCACCACGCTCCTGGGGGCGAACGGGGCCGGCAAGACCACCACCCTCAAGGCGGTGTCCGGCCTGCTGCGGTCCGAGCGCGGCGAGGTGACGAAGGGCACCATCGAGTTTGGCGGCGCGCGCATCGATCGGATGCCGCCGCACGAGATGGTCGCGCGCGGCATCGTGCAGGTCTTCGAGGGGCGCCGCGTTTTCGAGCATCTGACCACCGAGGAGAACCTGATCGCGGGGGCCCACATCCATCGCGACCGGCGGTTCGTGGCCGAGGGCATCGACCGTGTCTACGGGTACTTTCCGCGCCTTCGCGAGCGGCGCTCGGTGCAGGCCGGGTACCTGTCCGGCGGCGAGCAGCAGATGCTCGTCATCGGACGCGCCCTCATGTCGCGCCCCCGGGTGATGCTGCTCGACGAGCCCTCGCTCGGGCTGGCCCCGATGCTGGTGGAGGAGATCTTCGCCATCGTCGAGCGGCTGAACCGGGAGCAGCAGCTCACCGTGCTCCTCGTCGAGCAGAACGCCACGCTCGCTCTCAGCATCGCCGAGCACGGCTACGTGATGGAAAATGGCCGGATCGTGCTGGAGGGCAGCGCCGACGCCCTGCGGGGCAATGCCGACATCAAGGAGTTCTACCTCGGGCTGACGGAGGTGGGGGCGCGCAAGTCATACCGCGACGTGAAGCACTACAAGCGGAGGAAGCGGTGGCTGTCGTGAGTGTGGACCGGCGCCGCGGCTACTGGGACCGGGCCAGGGAGACGATGACGCCGGCGGCGCGCCGCGTCTACCAGGACGGGTGGGTGCGCGACCTCGTCGCCCATGCCTTCGCGGCGGCGCCCGGCGTCCGCCGGCGGATGGAGCAGGCGGGGCTCCGCCCCGACGACGTGCGCGGCGCCGGCGACCTCGCCCGGCTGCCCGTCATCCGGAAGCACGACTTGCCGGATCTGCAGCAGGCCGACCCGCCCTTCGGCGGGTTCTGCACCGTGCCCCTCGCGCGAGTGCGGCGGATCTTCGTCTCCCCCGGCCCGATCTTCGAGCCGATGGGCCCGGAGGTCGGGGCGTTCCACGCCGAGGGGGGGCTCTACGCCGGAGGGTTCCGCCCGGGCGACGTCGTGCTGAACACGTTCTCGTACCAGATGGTCCCGGCCGCCCACGAGCTGGACGAGGCCCTGCATCTCATCGGCTGCACGGTGGTGCCCGCGGGCGTGGGGCAGAGCGAGCAGCAGGTCGCGGTGGCGCGGACGCTGGGGGCCACCGGCTACGTGGGCACCCCGAGCTTCCTCATGACCCTGCTCCGGAAGGCGGAGGAGATGGGCGGTGGCGGGCTGCCGTTCCAGGTCGCCCAGGTCGGGGCCGAGCCCTTGCCCGAATCGATGCGGAGGGTGTTCGAGCAGGACCACGGCATCATGGCCCGGCAGGGCTTCGGCACCGCCGACCTCGGCATGCTCGCCTTCGAGGGGCCGGAGGCCAACGGGATGCACCTGGTCGACGACGCCATCGTGGAGGTCTGCGACCCCGTCACCGGCGAGCCCCTGCCCGTGGGCCAGCTCGGCGAGATCGTCGCCACCGCCAACAACCGGACCTATCCGATGCTGCGGTTCGCCACCGGCGACCTGACCATCCTGACCGACGCGCCGAGCCCGTGCGGGCGCACCGCCCTGCGCATGCTCGGCTGGCGGGGCCGGGCCGACGAGGTGACCAAGGTGCGCGGGATGTTCATCCATCCTCGCCAGGTCGACCTGGTGACGGGCCACGCGACCGGCGTGGTGCGATCGCAGGTGGTGGTCACGCGGCGGGGTCACGAGGACGTCATGACTCTGCGCGTCGAGCTCGGCCCCGGGGCCGAGGCGGCGGCCGCAACGACGGCGCTGGTGCCGGCCATGCGCGACGTCATGAAGCTCCGGGGCGACGTGGAAGTCGTGCCCGCCGGGACCATCCCCGAGAGCGCCAAGCGCATCGACGACCAGCGGACATGGCTCTAGTGTGCTGAGTTCGACGTGTGCCGCGAGTCGACGAGCTTCTGACTCGGGGCCCTCGTCGAGTGAGCGGCGGCGGACCGCGCGGGCGGGCAAGGAACCGTGCCCGTCCGGCGGGACAGGGCCAGCCATGGACTTCCTGGCCATCGGGCATCTGACCCTGGACGAGACGCCGCGCGGCGTGCGACCGGGGGGGGCCGCCTACTACGCGGCCATGACCGTTCACCGCCTCGGCCTGCGGGTCGGCATCGTGACCGCCTTCGGCGATGACTACTCCCCGCGCGCGCTGCCGGCCGGCATCGAGATCGCCCACGTCGCCTCGGCACGGACCACTCGCTATGCGCTGACGGGCTCGGCCCGGGCGCGACGGCTCGCCCTGCGCGCACGGGCCGCCGACATCAGCGTCGACGACGTCCCTCCGGGTTGGCGTCAGGTGCCGCTGGTGGCGCTGTGCCCGGTCGCGGGAGAGGTGGACCCGGCGCTCGCGGCGAGCTTCGCCGATGCCGCGGTGGCCGTGCTGCCGCAGGGATGGATGCGCCGGGTCGGCTCCGGCGGGGCGATCTCACCCGGGCCGTGGGAGGATGCCTCCTCCGTGCTGGCCCACGCGCAGCTCGTCGCGCTCAGCGAGGACGATGTCGGCGCGGTCGACGCCGGTGAGGTGGTCGCATGGTTTCAGGAGGTCCCTCTGGGCGCGCTGACACGGGGCGCCGGCGGGGCCACGCTGTACGTCAACGGTGAGCCCTACCACGTGGCCGCGGATCCGGTGGCGGCGGTCGACGATACCGGCGCCGGCGATGTGTTCGCCGCCGCGCTCCTGATCGAGTACCAGCGCCGGGAAGACCCGTGGATGGCGGCGGCGGCGGCGGCGTGCGCGGCGGCGGCCGTTGTCACCGGGGACGGTGCCTCGGCACTCCCCGACCGCGAGGGGCTGGACGCGCGGCTGGCCGCCTATCTGCGCCGCCAGGCCGGGGAGGCGGCCCGCTCGTGAGGGAACGGCGCATCCGGATCACCGCGGGCGCGGTGTCGGCGGAGGCGGTCCTGAACGACTCGGAGACCGCGACGGCGGTGTGGGACGCGCTGCCCCTCGCCATCGCCGGCGAGACGTGGGGTGACGAGATCTACTTCGCCGTCCCCGTCGAGGCTCGAGCCGAGTCTCCGCGCGACACCGTCGAGATGGGCGACCTTGGATACTGGCCCCCGGGCTCGGCCTTCTGCATCTTCTTCGGACCCACGCCCATGAGCCGCGGCCGCGAGATCCGGCCCGCGAGCCCCGTGAACGTCCTCGGGCGCGTCGTCGGGGACCCCACGGTGTTCAAGGGGGTGCGCGCCGGGACCACCGTGCGCGTGGAGCGGGTTCCCGACCGCGGAAAGGCCTGAGCACTCCGTTCCACCCGTTCGTTCCGCCCCCCGCGTATACCATCGCGATGGAAGCGGAACGGGAGCTGATGAAGCAGGTGGCGGCGGGGGACGAGGCCGCCTTCACCCGGCTGGTTGAGCGATACGCGCCCCGGCTCCTCGCCGTGGCCCGACGCCTCCTCGGCTCCCGGGCCGACGCCGAGGACGCTGTCCAGCGCGCCCTGCTCCAGTGCTACCTGGGCGCGGCCCGCTACCAGTCCCGCTGGGCGGTCTCGACCTGGCTCTACCGCATCCTCGTCAACGCCTGCGTGGACGAGTTGCGCCGGCGCGCGGCGCGGCCCGCCACCGACCCGGTCGACGAGCGCCCGGTTGCCGCCCCCGCGGAGGGCAGCGCCGGGGCGGGCGATCTCGATGTCCGGCGGGCGCTCGCCCGCGTGCCCCGGGAGGCCCGTGTGCTGCTCGCCCTCCGCTACGTGGACGGGCTGTCGTACGGCGAGCTGGCGAGGATCCGCGGCATCTCCGTGAACACCGTCAAGAGCCAGCTTGCGCGCGGCAAGACGATCCTGCGCGAGGTTCTGGCCGGGGGAGGATTGCCATGACAGCAGACCGGTTCGATGCGCTGCTCGCGCGTCACTTCCGCCCGGAGGCGCTCCCCGCGGGGTTCGCCGCCCGCGTGGCGCGCGCCGCGCAGATCGTCCGGGACGGCGACGACCTGCTGGGGTCGCGCCTGGCCATCGAGGCCACCTCTCGCGGCGTGAGCGCGATTCGGCCGGGGCCTCAGGGGGACCTCGGCACGGCCGCGGCTCGTCGCCATGCCGAGCGCGCGCGGCTCGAGCTCGCGGAGTACCTGGCGGGGCAGCGGGCGTTCTTCTCCGTGCCGGTGGACCTGTCCCAGGTGCCCGCCTTCCAGCGGAACGTTCTGGAGATGGCCGGCCGCATCCCGTTCGGCGAGGTGCGGGCGTACGCGTGGGTGGCGGAGGCGATTGGCCACCCACGGGCGGTGCGGGCGGTGGGCACCGCCCTCGGGCGGAACCCGGTTCCATTGATCATGCCGTGCCACCGGGTGCTCCGGAGCGACGGGTCCCTGGGGGGCTATCTCTTCGGGCTCGACGTCAAGCGGCGCCTGCTCGAGCTCGAGCGCAGCACGCCTGTCCTCGAGGGGTGCGCCAGCACGCGCATCGTCTGCCGCGTCGGCTGCGTGCACGGCCGCCACATGCGGCCGGACAACCGGATCGTGTTCGCCTCCGTGGACGACGCGCGGTCGGTCGGGTACCGGCCGTGCAAGGTCTGCCGGCCCTCGGCAGCGGCCTGACCGTGAACCGGTCGCTGCGAGGGCCGCTCCGCGCGCGGCTCGCCGGGCTCGACTGGTCCGGGATCACGCGGGAGCTCTGGGACCGTGGGCACGCGGTGACCCCGGCCCTGGTCGCCCCCGGGGATTGCCGGGAGCTCGCCGCCGTCTACGACGACGATGGGCGCTTCCGGAGCCGGGTGGACATGGCGCGATACCGGTTCGGGGAGGGGGAGTACAAGTACTTCGCCGATCCCCTGCCGCCCGTGGTGGCCGACCTGCGCGCGGGCGTCTATCCGCACCTCGCGCCGGTGGCGAGCCAGTGGATGGCGGCGCTCGGCAGCGCCGACTCCTACCCCGACTCGCTCGACGAGTTCCTGGACGTCTGCCACCGGCACGGTCAGACGCGGCCCACGCCACTGCTGCTCCGCTACGGCCCGGGCGGCTACAATTGCCTGCACCAGGACCTCTACGGCCCGGTGGTCTTCCCGTTCCAGATGACGATCGTCCTCAGCCGGCCAGGCGCGGACTTCGAGGGGGGCGAGTTCTTGCTCGTCGAGCAGCGGCCGCGAGCGCAGTCCCGCGCCGAGGTCGTGCCGCTCGGTCAGGGCGATGCGGTGATCTTCACCACGCGGTTCCGTCCGGCTCCGGGCGCCCGGGGGACGTACCGGGCGGCGATGAGGCATGGCGTGAGCCGCGTCCGCGCGGGTTCCCGGATGAGCCTGGGGGTCATCTTTCACGACGCGGCGTGAGCCGCGCATCCTGGCGCTGGCGGCCGCGGGGGGGGATCACAGCCCGTCCCTGGAGTGCCAACGGCCGCGCCGGCCGGGGCGCACCCGCCGGCCGGGCGGCCCTCTCCCGTTCTGCGGCGTTGTTCGGCGCGTGCAGGCCCTGCCCCTGCCTCGGGCGCGCCGTCCGGGCTCCGCCTCGGAGGCGCTCGCCAGGTGGCCGGCCGGCGGCGCGCCGAGCCCGGCAGCGAGCAGGATCAGGATACGCAAGGGCGAGGGCGGCGGTAACGCCGCGGCACCCCTAGGCGACCCCGGGGCGAATCTCTCGCGCAAACGTCTCGTAGATCCCGAGCAGGTCGTCGAGGTCGCGCGTCCGGGTCTCGAGCAGCACGGTGTCCACGTGCAGGTCGCGGAGCTGGCGCAGATCGCCGACGATCTGGTCGGACGTGCCCTGCAGCGGCCGACGATCGGCCCCGAGGGGCGCCGGGCGCACCGACAGGCCCCCGCGCACGCTCACGGCGATCTCCTCGAACGGGCGTCCGTGCCGCGCGCACTCCGCGCGGAGACGGGCCAGGTCGGCCTTGAGGAATGGCAGCCGAATCGCATGGCCGTCGCCGAGTGCCTCGCGTCCGAGAGGTGCCGACAAAGCGCCAGGCGGGGTGGGGGCCCTCCCCGCGGGACGCGCTGCGTCGCGGGAGCGCTGCCGGCACCCAATCGGGCCACGAGATGGATGGTGGGTGGCTTCGGCGATCCGCAGAAGAGACGGTCTCGCGGGGAAGGCCCCCACCCACCCGGCGGCCGCGAGTCCACGAACTTCTGACTCGGGACACTAGGAGCGGAGGGTGTCGAGGCCCTGGTCGCGGACCATCTGGGTCAGGCGCGTGTGCTGTATCTTGCCGCTCGACGTCTTGGGGATGGTGCCGGGCCGGACCAGCAGGACGCGGGCCGGCCGGTGCCCGCGGGCGCGATGGGTCCGCTGGACGATCTCGCGCGCGATCCGCGCCAGCGCCTGGTCATCCTGGTCGGACTCGCGCACCTCGGCCACCACGATCAGCCGCTGCGTGCCAGTGCGCTCGCTCTCGAGGCCCACCGCCGCCGCGTAGCGCACGCCGGGGACGGCGTCGACGACCTCCTCCACGTCGCCCGGGATGACGTTCTGACCCGCGAGGACGATGAGGTCCTTGAGCCGGCCCGTCACGAAGAGATAGCCTTCGCGGTCGACGAAGCCCAGGTCGCCCGTGCGGAGCCAGCCGTCGTCGTCCAGGACCTCGCGGGTGGCCTCCGGATTCCGGTAGTACCCCTGCATCACCCCCGGGCTCCTGACGCAGATCTCGCCCTCGGCGCCCGACGGCACCTCGGTGCCGTCCTGCGCGATCCGCACGGACACGCCGCGACAGGGGCGCCCCACGGAGAGGAACCTCCCCGAGCTGTCGAGACGGAGCGGGGTCCCGCGCGGCCAGATGGCCACGGCCAGAGTGGCCTCGGCGAGCCCGTAGCAGGGTGTCACGACGTTGGACAGGCCGAAGGCGTCCTCGAAGGCCTCGATCGTGCTGAGGCGCACCGGCTCGGCGCCCGACAGGGCCTGCTTGAGCGCGCCGAGGTCGAGGCCCTGGCGGTCGCGCACGTTGCGCACGCAGTTCCGGTAGCCGAAGTCGGGGGACACGGTGAAGGTTGCCCGCGTCGCCGTCAGCGTCTCGAGCCAGATCCGCGGGTTCTTGAGGTCGGGGGGCAGGAGGTGGATCGGCGCGCCCGTCGTCGGCGGCGTGAAGGTGCACCCGATCAGGCCCATGTCGTGGTACAGGGGCAGCCACGACACCACGACGTCCTCTCGGGTGAGCTTTATGGCCTCGCCCATGAAGGCCACCGTGCGCACCACGTTGTCGTGGCTGAGCACGACGCCGCGAGGATGACCCGTGCTGCCCGAGGTGTACTGGATGAACGCCGGGCTGTCCTCCCAGATGCGGGGGAAGTAGGGAGGACCGGCGTCGCCCTCGAGGTCGCTCGGCTCCAGGATGGCCACGCGCCCCCCGGCCGACTCCTCGACGTCGCGGCGGAACCAGCCGATGGTGGCGACGGCCTTGGCCTGGCAGTCGCGAAAGATGTTGGCGGTCCCCTCCACGCCGAGAGTGGGGTACAGGGGCACCGGCACCGCCCCGAGGCGGAGCGCCCCGAGGAAGGTGTAGAAGAACTCCGCGCACGTCGGATAGATGAGGGGGACCGCATCGCCCTGGTCGATGCCGTGCTTGCGCAGCCCGGCGGCGTACCGCTCGCTGCGCGCCCAGAGCTGGCCGTAGGTCACCGTCTCGCCGAACAGCGTGAAGTACGGTAGGTCCGGATCAGCGGCGGCGCGGCGCGCCATGAGCTCGGTGAGGGTGTCGGCGGTCATCATCGGTCGGGCATCCCCGTCGCGGTGCTCATGGCGCTCGGTCGCGTCACCGGTCCATGACGATGCGGTCGAATGTCTCGGCGTAGGCGTAACCGTGGGACCGGCCAAGCTCGGCGTTCCGCTCCCGCACACGGCGCTCGACGGCCGCCATGTCAGGGAGCTGGCTCACGTGGCAGGCCAGCGCCTTGAGCTTCCTGTCCATCGTGCCCGAGATGTCGATCACCTGCTCGGGATTGTCCCAGGACATGGTGTACACCTCCTTCACCTTGTGAGGCTCGAGCCCCTGCGCGATGAGCTCCGGGAAGGCCATGTGGTCGCGGGCCAGGGGATAGACGCAGTCGAGCACGATGCCCGCGCAGACACGATGGTCGCGGTGAGAGACGCCGAGGTTCCTCGACCGGTTCGGGTTCTGGGTGATCACCAGGTCCGGCTGGTGGCGGCGGATGGCGCCCGCCACGGCCATGCGGGAGGCCCGGGTGTCCTCGAGCTCGCAATCGGGGAAGCCCAGGAACTCCACGGTCTCCACACCCAGCACGCGGGCGGCGTTGCGCTGCTCCTCCTCCCGGATCGGCGCGAGGCGCGCCCCCGTCATGCCGCGGTCGCTCGAGCCCTTGTCGCCGTTGGTCGCGATGCAGTACACGACACGCTTCCCTTCCGCCGTCAATCTGGCCACCGTCCCTCCGGCTCCGAATTCCGAGTCGTCCGGATGCGCGACGATCACCAGGACGTGCTGGATGCGCTCGGTCATGGGCGTGACGCCTCCTCCGTCGGTGTTCATGGCCTCTCGGCGGGTCGTGTGGCCCAGCGCCTCCGATATAATGCGGGCCGTGCCGAGGAAAGCCAAGCCGGAAGGGGCGTCGGCCATCCTGCTCGCCTTGCTCGCCGCCTTCCTCGTCCTCGCCGGCCTGCCCGACGACCGGGGCGGTGTCCGCGTGGCCGGCGTATCGCTGCTGTGGTGGTACGGGGGGCTGGTCGGTCCCGTTCTCGCCGTCGCGGTCGCGCTGCTGTGGGGCGGCCGGTCCCGGGGGGCGTCCGACGCGGGCGCCGGGCCACCGCCCGCCCGTTGACGGCCGTGGGTTCGATCCTGGCCGCATGGCTCCATCCAGCCCTGTGGCTGGCGCTCCCGGTCCTGCTGCTGGAGGGCGGGGTCGACGGGCTGTGGGTGGCTCTGCTCGTCGTGGTCGCGCCGCTCGTGGCGCGGGCGTATCCGGCCGAGCCGCTGCCGGAGCGCGCGTCGCTCCTGGCGGTGGCGACGCTCGTGGTCGTGGTCGGCCTCCTCCTCTGGGCCAATCTCGTCGTCGTCGGCGACATGGCACAGTGGCTCGGGCGGCCGCGCTGGCACGGCGTGGCGCTCGCCGCGGGTGGCGCGTTCCTGCTCGCGGTGCTGCCCGGGGCGGCGCGGACCGCCCCCGTGCTGGGGCTGGTTGCCCTCTGCGCCGTGGGCCTGTCGGCGGTGGCCCTGGTGAGGGTCCCCGAGGCCGACCCGCTCGAGGCGTGGCGGCGCGTGGCCGCCCGGCCCGCCTTCCGCTTCGCGGCGACGAGCCCGTGGGTGACGACGGGCCGCGAGCTGGTCCGGCCCGCGCCCGGGAGCGACGGGATCGTCTTCGACGAGGAGCATCGCATCACCGCGGCATCGGCAGGCTTCATTCGCATCCGCAGCCAGGACGGCTCCCGTCTGGCGGATCGCGAGTGGGAAATGAGCCCGGGGCAGTCGGTGACGCTGCGGCCCGGCGATCGGCTCGAAGCCGGTTCCGCGCTCAAGCTGCGCTTCGAGGCGGGGCGGCGTGTGCCGGGGGCGCCGGTGTCGGGCGCGGCCTGGGCGCGCGCGGGAGCGCTCGAGCCCACGGCCGGGATCGGCCTGGCCCTGACCCTGATCGGCGGAGCCGTGGCGCTGCTCCGATCGCCGGGGCGCTCCTCCCGAGTCGCGGGGGCCGTCGCGGGCGGTGGCTTGCTCGCGGCGCTCGCCTGGGCCGAGGCCTGGGCGATCTATGGCGCGCTCGCCGCGCCGGAGGTCTTCCTGGGGCGTGGTGGCGTCGCCCGCCTCCTGGACCTGCCGGGCCTCGCTCTCGACCCGGTCGTCAGCGAGCTGTCGGTCAACCTGCTGCTCGTCGGCGGCGCGGCCAGTCTCCTCGCGTCGACGGTCGCCCTGCGCGTGGTCGCCGCGCGGCTCGCCGCAGGCGGGGCCGCCATCGGCCGTGACCCCGGGCTGTGGGGCTCGGTTCTCGCCGTCGCCGGGCTGGCGAGCCTGTGGCCGGCCGATGCGTGGGCGCTGGTCCTGATGGCGCTGGGTCTGGGCGCCTCCACCGTCGCGCCCATGCTGCTCGGCTGGCCCGCGCCCCGATCCGGCCGCGGGGCTCTCGGCGCCGGGCTGGTTGGACTCGGCCTGTTCCTGGCCCTGGTTGTCGCAGGCCGGCTCGGGGCGCTGGGCGGTCCCCTGGCGCCGCTCGCCGCCCATCCGGCCCTGCTCGCGCTGCCGGTGGCAGCGCTCGTCCGCATGCGATCATGAGCGGTATCCGGAGACGCGCGCTGCTGCGCTCGGCTCCGCTCCTGTCCCGCGCGCTCTTCATCTCGTACGCCGCCGCCGGGGTGAACCAGCTGGCCTCCGTCGTGCTCAGCACCGTGCTCCCGTTCCACGTCACGGCTCTCGGCGGCAGCTCGGTGGAGGTCGGGCTGCTGTTCTCGGTGATGACGGTGGCCTCGATGCTGGTGCGGCCCGTGGCCGGGAGCTGGGCCGACCGGCACGGCGTCGGGACCGTCCTCCTGCCCGGCGCCGTGGCCATCGGGGTCGCCTCGGTCGCCATGCAGCTGGCGTGGACGCCGCTCGCCGTGGCCGTGGTCATGGTGGGGGTTGGCGTGGGCGGCGCCCTGGTCTCGACGGGCGCCACCGTTCTCAACACGCGGGCGAGCCCGCCGGAGCGCCGGGGCGAGGCGCTCAGCCTGTACTACCTGGCCACCTCGTTGTCCGTGGCCGTTGGCCCCCCGCTGGCCCTCGGCCTCTGGTGGCTTGGCGGGATCCGGGCCACCCTGGTCGCGGTGACGGCCATGGCGGCGGGGCTGGTCGGGCTGACGCTCTCCCGCGCCGTCGCCACGGGCAGCGCCCGGACCGCAGCCCTCCCGGGCTTCCGCATGGCCAGCCATCACGCGCTCCCGATCGCCATCACCCTGATCCTCACCGTCCTCGGCAACAGCTCGATCTACGCCTTCCTGCCGCTCTACGCGGTGAGCGCGGGGCGAGGCCCCGCGGTGCCGCTCTTCTTCGCCGGCTACGCCCTCTGCCTGATCGCGGGGCGGGTCTTCCTGCGCCGGCTTCCCGACCGCGTGGGCCGGGAGCGGGCCGTGCGCGGGGCCATCGCGCTCACCGCGCTCGGCTTCCTCGGCCTGGCTCTGCCGCCCACGCCGGCGTCGCTCCTCGTGGCCGGGATCGTGCTCGGAAGTGGCAGCTCGCTCCTCTACCCGACCCTGGCCGCGCTGGTGGTGGAGCGCACCCCGGAGTCCGAGCGGGGGCTCGCCCTGGGGACGCTTTCGGCCGCGTGGGACCTGGCCGTGGTGCTCGGCTCGACGCTGATCGGCCTGGTTGCGGACGTGGCGTCGTACGCGGCGGGCTTCGCCGTGGGTGGGTCCAGCGCGGGGCTCGGCCTGCTCGCGTTCGCGCTGCAGGAGCGCCGGCGCGCCCGCGGCGTGGCTTTGCCGCGACCTGCCGCCGGAGTATGATGCGAGCCATGGCGAACGACCGCATCGTCGTCCGCGGCGCGCGCGAGCACAACCTCAAGTCGATCGATCTCGAGATCCCCCGGGACCAGCTGGTGGTGATCACCGGCCTGTCCGGATCCGGCAAGTCCTCGCTGGCCTTCGACACCATCTACGCCGAGGGACAGCGCCGCTACGTCGAGTCGCTCTCCGCCTACGCCCGGCAGTTCCTGGAGCAGATGGAGAAGCCCGATGTCGACTCCATCGAGGGTCTGTCGCCCGCCATCTCCATCGAGCAGAAGACCACGTCGAAGAACCCGCGTTCCACCGTCGGCACGGTGACGGAGATCTACGACTACCTGCGCGTGCTCTTCGCCCGCGTCGGCGTGCCTCACTGCCCGCGCTGCAGCCTCCCCATCTCGGCCCAGACGGTGCAGCAGATGGTGGACCGCGTCATGACCCTCCCGGCGGGCAGCCGCCTCCTCGTGCTGGCCCCGGTGGTGCGGGGGCGCAAGGGCGAGTACCGGAAGCTCTTCTGGGACCTGCGCCGCCAGGGGTACGTGCGGGTGCGCGTCAACGGCGCGCTGCGGGAGCTCGGCGAGGACATCGAGCTCGCCAGGCAGAAGAAGCACACCATCGAGGTCGTCGTGGACCGCCTCGTGGTCCGCGAGACGCTCGGCTCCCGGCTCAACGATTCTCTGGAGACGGCCCTCCGCCTCGCCGACGGCGTGGTGCAGGTGGATGTGGTCGACGGCCCGGGCTTCGTCTTCTCCGAGCGTCTCGCCTGTGCCGCGTGCGGGATCTCCTTCCCGGAGGTCTCCCCGCGGATGTTCTCCTTCAACAGCCCGTACGGGGCCTGTCCGGCGTGTGCCGGCATCGGGACCCGGCAGGAGATCGACCCGGCGCTGATCGTGCCCGACGGCCGCCGCTCGCTCAAGGAGGGGGTCCTCGCCCCCTGGGCCCATCAGCCGGCCGGCCTGTTCCGGCAGACCCTGCAGGTGCTGGCCCGGCGCCACCGCTTCAGCCTGGACACGCCGTGGGACACGCTCTCGCGCAAGACGCGCGAGCTGATCCTGCACGGCGAGCCCGAGGGGGGGTACGAGGGCGCGGTCAAGATCCTCGAGCGGAGATACCGGGAAACCCTCTCGGAGGAGGTCCGGCAGGACGTCGAGCACTTCATGGCGCTTCGCGCCTGCCCGACGTGCGGCGGAGCGCGCCTCCGCGCGGAGGCGCTGGCGGTGAAGATCGCCGGGCGCTCGATCGCGGACGTCGTGCGCTTTTCGAACCGGGCGGCGGCGCAGTTCTTCGACACGCTCACGCTGTCCGACCGCGACATGGCGATCGCGCGCCGCGTGCTCAAGGAGATCCGCGAGCGCCTGGGCTTCCTCGGCAACGTCGGACTCGACTACCTCACTCTCGACCGCGCCGCCGCCACGCTGTCGGGCGGCGAGGGCCAGCGCATCCGCCTGGCCACCCAGATCGGCTCGAGCCTGGTGGGGGTCCTGTACATCCTCGACGAGCCGTCGATCGGCCTTCACCAGCGCGACAACCGGCGCCTGCTCGACACCCTGAAGCGCTTGCGCGACCTCGGCAACACCATCCTCGTGGTCGAGCATGACGAGGAGACGATCCGCGCCGCGGACTTCGTGGTGGACCTCGGACCCGGGGCCGGGGAGAAGGGAGGCTACGTGGTGGCGATCGGGACGCCCGACGAGATCGTGGCCAACCCCGCCTCGCTGACCGGCCGCTACCTCGCCGGCCGGGAGTCGATCCCGCTGCCTCCGCGGCGTCGTCCCGTCGACGGACGGCACCTGACCATCCACGGTCCGCGCGAGCACAACCTGAAGGGCATGGCCGTGCGCATCCCGCTCGCCACCTTCACCTGCGTCACCGGCGTGTCGGGATCGGGCAAGTCCACCCTCGTCAACGACATCCTGTACCGCGCCCTCGCCCAGATGCTTCACCGCGCGCAGGAGCGGCCGGGCGACCACGACCGCGTCGAGGGGGCCCAGCACATCGACAAGGTCATCGACATCGACCAGTCGCCCATCGGCCGGACGCCGCGGTCGAACCCGGCGACCTACACCGGGGTGTTCACGCTCATCCGGACGCTCTTCGCCCGCACGCCCGACGCGCGGGTGCGCGGCTACCAGCCCGGCCGGTTCTCGTTCAACGTCAAGGGGGGCCGCTGCGAGGCCTGCCAGGGCGACGGGCTGGTGAAGATCGAGATGCACTTCCTCCCCGACGTCTACGTGACGTGCGAGGTGTGCAAGGGGCAGCGCTACAATCGGGAGACGCTCGAGGTCCGCTACAAGGGTCGGAACATCGCCGAGGTGCTCGGCATGACGGTGGCGGAGGCGCTGCCGTTCTTCGACCCCGTGCCGCCCATCAAGCAGAAGCTCCGGACGCTGCACGACGTGGGGCTGGACTACATCCGGCTCGGCCAGTCGGCGACCACGCTGTCGGGAGGCGAGGCGCAGCGGGTGAAGCTGTCCACCGAGCTCAGCCGCCGCGCCACCGGCCGGACGCTGTACATCCTGGACGAGCCGACCACCGGTCTGCACTTCGCGGATATCCGGCGGCTCCTCGAGGTGCTGAACCAGCTCGTGGAGCAGGGCAACACCGTGGTGATCATCGAGCACAACCTCGACGTCATCAAGACCGCGGACTGGATCATCGACCTCGGGCCCGAGGGCGGCGAGGAGGGTGGACGCGTCATCGCCACCGGCACGCCCGAGGACGTCGCCGGCCGGGCTGACGGGTCGTACACCGCGCGGTTCCTGCAGAGCGCCCTGGGCCGCGCGTCGTGAGGAGGGGGAGGCGGTCATGAGGCGCACCAAGATCGTCTGCACCATCGGACCGGCGAGCCGGCATCCCGACGTGCTCGCGCGCATGATCCGGGCCGGGATGGACGTGGCCCGGCTGAACTTCTCCCACGGCACGTACGCCGAGCACGGAGCGGCCATCGCCCTCCTGCGCGCAGGGGAGGCGCACTGGGGCCGCCCTATCACCGTCATCCAGGACCTGCAGGGGCCCAAGGTCCGCCTCGGCCGCTTCGTCGGCGGCACCGCCCAGCTCGTCACGGGCGAGCGCTTCACCCTGACCGCCATGCCCGTGGCCGGCACCGCGTCGCGAAGCACGCTCTCCCATCCCGAGTTCCTGCCCGCCCTGCGCCCGGGCGACCAGGTGTGGATGGACGACGGCATGATCCAGCTCGTGGTCGAGGAGAGCGACGAGGGCGAGGTGCGCTGCCGGGTGACCGCCGGCGGCACCGTCTCGGACCACAAGGGGGTCGCGCTGCCCCGGATCCCGGTGCCCGGGCCCAGCCTCACCGACAAGGACCGGGACGACCTTCGCTTCGGCATCTCGCAGGGTGTCGACTACGTGGCCGTCTCGTTCGTCCGCTCGGCCGCGGACATCCAGGAGGTCCGCAAGTTCCTCCGCGAGCAGCGGGCGGACGTGCCCATCATCGCCAAGCTGGAGCGGGCCGAGATCGTGCCGAACCTGCCCGGCATCCTGGCCCATGTGGACGCGGTGATGGTGGCGCGCGGCGACCTCGGCGTGGAGGTGCCGCTCGAGGACGTGCCGGTCATCCAGAAGGAAGTGATCCGGCAGGCGCGGGTGAACAAGGTCCCCGTCATCGTGGCCACCCAGATGCTGGAGTCGATGGTGAACCACATCCGGCCCACCCGGGCCGAGGTCAGCGACGTGGCCACCGCCATCTTCGAGGGCACCGACGCCATCATGCTGTCGGCGGAGACGGCCACCGGCCGGTACCCGGTGGAGGCGGTGGAGATGATGGCTCGCATCGCCGAACGGACCGAGCGCGACGCGATCCGATCAGGGGCCGAGCGGCGCCGCCCCGAGGCCTACGGGTTCCCGGAGGCGGTGGCCGAGGCCGCCGGCAACGCGGCCCGCGTGCTCCATGCCAAGGCCATCGTGGCGTTCACCCAGTCCGGATTCAGCGCGCGGCTCATCTCCCAGGAGCGGCCCGAGGTGCCGGTGGTGGCGCTGACCCCCTCCCCCGAGGTGCAGCGCAAGCTCGGGCTGTACTGGGGGGTGAGCGCGCGGCTCGCCCGCAAGGTCGGGACCACCGACGAGATGATCGAGGAGGTCGAGGCCACGCTCCTCGGCGACGGCACCGTGCGCACCAACGATGTGCTCGTCATCATCTCCGGAGCGCCGATGTGGGTGGCGGGAACGACCAACCTCCTCAAGCTCCACCGGGTCGGCGACCGCCGCTGAGCGACCCTCATCTCCTGCCGCCGGGAGACCAACCGGGAGATCCCATGGCCTATCAGACCGTGCTCTACGAGGTGACGGACGCTGTCGCCACCATCACCCTGAACCGGCCGGAGGCGTACAACGCGCTGAACCTCGCGCTCGCGCGCGAGGTGTTCCAGGCGGTGCTCGAGGCCGACGAGGACCCGGGCGTGCGCTGCATCGTCGTCACCGGCGCGGGCAAGGCGTTCTGCGCCGGGGGCGACGTGAAGGACTTCGCCGACAACCCGGAGCGTATCGGCATCGTCGTCAAGGAGCTGACCACGTACCTGCACGGCGCGGTCTCACGCCTGGTGCGCACGCCGAAGCCCGTGATCATGGGGGTGAACGGGGTGGCGGCGGGGGGCGGCATGAGCTTCGCCCTCGGCGGGGACCTCGTGGTTGCCGCCGAGTCCGCCCGTTTCACGATGGCGTACGCGAAGATCGCCGCTTCCCCGGACGGGTCGTCGTCGTACTTCCTGCCGCGGCTGGTGGGCCTGCGCCGGGCCATCGAGCTCCACTACACGAACCGCGTGCTGACCGCCCGGGAGGCCCTGGAGTGGGGCCTGATCACCCGTGTGCACCCGGATGCCGAGTTCGCGAGCGCTCTTGGCACGCTGGCCCGGGAGCTGGCCCAGGGCCCGACGCTGGCCTTCGGGCGCGCCAAGCTCCTGTTCCACCAGTCCACCCACGAGAGCCTGGAGACCCAGATGGAGCTGGAGGCCCAGGCCATCGCCGCCTCCGGCCACACCGAGGACTTCCGCATGGCCGTCGCCGCCTTCGCGAAGAAGCAGGCGGCGACGTTCCGCGGCCGCTGAGGGGGCCCCTCTGGCCGCGCCCCTCCGGCCCCGGCTGTTCTGCCGACGCGGCTGCTCGAGCTGTGCCATGACGAAGGAGCTCCTCTCGTCCTGGGGGGTCGAGTTCGACCTCGTCGACGTGGAAGGCGATCCGGCGGCGCAGCGTGAGCTGGAGCGGCTCGGCGTGCCCGTCGCCCCCGCTGTCGCGGTGGGCGAGCGCGCCGTGCACGGCTGGGACCCGGCGGCGTACGCGGCCCTCCTGGGTATCGCGTACGCCGCGCCGGCCAGGCTGCCTCCGCCGGCGCTGGCGGCGCGTCTCGACGGAATCATCGAGGCGACCGAGCGGCTGGTCGGCGCCCTGCGCCTCGTGCACCTGGACCACCGGCCGCCCCAGCGGGATCGGAGCGTGCGCGACCTCGCCTTCCACGTCTTCCGCCTGAGCCTGGCTTTTGTTGACGGCATGGACATGGGGCGTGTCCCCGAGGCCTGGCTCCGGGAGACGGCGCCCGCGGAGCTCGTCGATGGCCCCGAGGTGGCGCGGTACGGGGCGCTCGTGCGCGGCCGCGTCGGCGGCTGGTTCGAGGGGGCGGGCGCCGGCGAGTACGCTCGCGTGATCGACGCCCCTTGCGGGCCCCTGACGGGTCACGAGCTGCTCGAGCGCACGACCTGGCACGCCGCCCAGCACCTCCGACAGCTCCACGCGCTGGCCGAGGGGCTCGGCGCGGCGCCGGAGCCGCCCCTGTCGGGCTCGCTGTTCGAAGGCCTGCCGCTCCCCGGGAGCCTGTGGTAGCCCGGGTATAATGGCCCGCGCCACTTCCACCTGTTCGAGCGTCGCCGAGGAGCGTCCATGAACTTCGCCGAGCGCATGTCGCGGCTGGGAACGGAGTCGGCATTCGAGGTGCTGGCCAGGGCCCGAGCCCTCGAGCGGCAGGGCAAGGAGATCATCCACCTCGAGATCGGCGAGCCCGACTTCGACACGCCCGCGCACATCCGGGAGGCGGCCAAGCGCGCCCTGGACAGCGGGGCCACCCACTATGGTCCGGCCGCCGGCCTGCCCGAGCTGCGCGAGGCCATCGCCAAGGATGTGGGGGCGACGCGCCAGATTCCCGTGGAGCCGGACGAGGTCGTCGTCACGCCCGGGGCCAAGCCGATCATGTACTTCATCATCACCGCGCTGGTCAATCCCGGCGACGAGGTCATCTATCCGAACCCGGGATTCCCCATCTACGAGTCGGTGATCAACTTCGTGGGCGGCACCCCGGTCCCGATCCCCCTGCGCGAGGAGACCGGCTTCGGCTTCGACATGGACGAGTTCGACCGGCGGGTAGGACCCCGGACCAAGCTGATCGTCATCAACTCGCCGCAGAACCCGACGGGCGGCGTGCTCGAGCGCGACCAGCTCGGCCGCATCGCGGAGGCGGCTCGCCGGTACCGGATCCCGGTGCTGGCCGACGAGATCTACAAGGCGTTCCTGTACGACGGCGAGTTCCTGTCGATCACCGCCTTCCCCGGCATGAAGGACCTCGTCATCATCCTCGACGGGTTCTCGAAGTCGTACGCCATGACGGGCTGGCGTCTCGGCTACGGGGTGATGCCGCGCGACCTCGCCGAGCACGTCGCGCGGCTCATGGTGAACTCCAACTCCTGCACCGCCTCCTTCACGCAGCTCGCCGGGATCGAGGCCCTCCAGGGAGATCAGATGCCGGTGGAGCGGATGGTGGCCGAGTTCCGGCGCCGGCGCGACGTGATCGTCGAGGGTCTGAACCAGCTTCCCGGCGTCACCTGCCGCCTGCCGCGCGGGGCCTTCTACGCCTTCCCCAGCATCAAGGGGCTCGGGCGGCGCTCGACCGAGGTGGCCGACGCCATCCTCCGCGACGCCGGCGTGGCCGTGCTCGGGGGCTCGGCGTTCGGCGAGCACGGCGAGGGCTACATGCGGCTGTCCTACGCCAACTCCGAGGCCAGGATCCGCACCGCCCTCGATCGGATGCGCCCGGTGCTGGCCCGGCTGGCTGGAGCCTGAGGGCGGATGGGAAGGGCGGCGAACGGGGCGACCGAGGACCGGGGACCCCGGACGGAGCAACGGTCGCCCGCCGCGGGCGGGGCGGGCCACCGTCCGATGACCTACGACGTCAAGGCGATCAAGGCGGCCTGGGAGGGCTACGAGACGGAGCTTGCCTGGGGGCGGTACCCCGTCGAGTTCGACGCCATCCGCCGGCATTGCCACATGCTGGACGACGCGAATCCGATGTTCATCGACGAGGGGCGGTGCCCGCCGGTCATGGTCGACTACTTCGCGTCCGTCGGGCCGTGGCCGCCGGGTGACTACGACATCTTCCCGCTGGTCGCGAAGATCCCGGCGCCCGGGCGGCGCCTGATCAACCTGAACCAGGAGTTCGAGTGGTTCGCGCCCGTCCGGGTGGGGGATCGCCTCGGCGCCCGGCACCGGGTCGCCGCCATCCATCAGCGGGGAACGCGCCTCGATCCCCTCTCGATCTGGATCCGCACCGAGACGACGATCGTCAACCAGCGCCACGAGCTGGTGGCCACGCGGATGAACCAGATCCTCGTGCACCGGACACCGGAGGAGATCGCCCAGGGGGTGAGCCACGCATGAGCGGGCCCGGGCCGAGGCTCTGGGATGAAGTCGCCGAGGGCGAGGCGCTGCCGGGCTTCAGCCTGCCCCTCACCATGACCCGCATGGTCCTGCAGGTGTCCGGGACGCAGGACGTCTACCCCGTCCACCACGACCCGGCGTTTGCGCGCGAGGCCGGGCACGAGGCCATCTTTCTGAATACCGCCTTCATCCGCGGATGCCTCTGCCGGGTGGTGACGGACTGGATGGGCCCCGCCGGCTTCCTCAAGGGCCTGCGCTTCCAGATGCGGCAGCCCAGCTTCCTGGGCGAGACCATCGACGCCCGCGGGCGCGTCACCAGGAAGCGCGCGGAGGGTCTCGTGGATCTGGATGTGTGGCTCGAGGACGCTCGCCACGGGATCACGACCTCCGGCACCGCCCGCGTCGTCTTGCCCCGCGGGGCGGTCGCGGGGACGGACGCGCTGGCGTGAGCGGTCCGCGGCGACGTCCGGCCGCCGGAGCGGGCGGCGCGTGAACGTCGCCGAGGTCATCGTCGAGGCGCTGGCGGCAGCGGGGGTGGCTCGAATCTTCGGCGTTCCCGGCGGCGGCTCGAATCTCGACATCATGGAGGCGGCGCGGGCGCGCGGGCTGCCGTTCGTCCTCTGTCACCAGGAGACGGCGGCCTGCATCATGGCCGCGGTCACCGGCGAGATCACGGGCCGGCCCGGGGCCGCCATCTCGGCCCTCGGCCCGGGTGTCACCGCGAGCGCCACCGGGCTGGCCCACGCCCGGCTCGACCGGGCGCCGATGCTGCTCGTGAGCGATCGCCACCCGGACGGCGCCCTGGCCTTCGCCACCCATCAGCGGCTGGATCACGCGGCGCACCTCGGGCCCATCGTCAAGGGCAGTGTGACGATCGGCGCCGCATCGGCCAGCCACTGGATCGCCCACGCCGTCCAGCTCGCGCTCGCCGAGCCGCGCGGGCCGGTGCATGTGGACCTGCCCGCCGACGTGGCCTCGGCCCCGGCGCTGCCGGCGGCGGTGAGGCTGACTCCGCCGCCGCTTCCGGCTCCCGCATCGGCCGACCTCGACCGGGCGGCGGGGCTGATCGCAGGCGCGCGCCGGCCCGTGCTGGTGGCCGGCCTCGGGTGCCGACCCGCCGACGCCAAGTGGCTGCGCGCGTTCGCCGAGGCCATGCCCGTGCCCGTACTCACCACCTACAAGGCCAAGGGGGCCATGCCGGAGCCGCACCCGCTGTCCCTGGGGGTCTTCACGGGGGGCGCGCTGGAGGAGCCGATCATGCGCCGGGCCGATCTCGTGATCGCCTTCGGCCTCGACCCCGTCGAGCTCATCCCGCGCCCGTGGCCGTACGCGGCGCCTGTGCTCAGCCTGGCCCGCAGCCCGGCCGCGGATCTCGCGCTGGGCACGGGAGCGACCGGGTACTTCCGGCCGGCTCTCGAGGTCGTCGGGGATCTCGGCGCCCTCCTGGACGAGCTCGCCCCGAGGCTGCGGGGCGAGACCGTCACGGACTGGGACGTCGCCGAGGTCGATCGGCTGCGGCGGCAGCGGCGCGCCGCTCTCGCGGTACCCGTGCCCGGGCTGGCGCCGCACCGGGTGGTGCAGGTGGCGCGGGAGGCGGCGCCCGCCGGGACCATCGCTACCGTCGACGCCGGCGCCCACATGTTCCCGGCCACGGCGTACTGGGACGCGACGGAGCCGGGCGAGCTGCTCATCTCGAACGGGCTGTCGACGATGGGCTTTGCCCTGCCCGCCGCCATCGCCGCCCAGCTCGCGCACCCGGACCGGCGCGTCGTGTGCTTCACCGGCGACGGCGGCCTCATGATGGTGGCCTCCGAGCTGGAGACCGTGGTCCGGCTCGGACTGCCGATCGTCGTGGTGGTCTTCGACGACGCGGCCCTGTCCCTCATCCGCATCAAGCAGGAGCAGCGGGCGCTGGCCGATGCGGGGGTGCGCTACTCGGGACCCGATCTCGTCGCCCTGGCCCGCGCCTTCGGGATGGACGCCCACGTCGCCGGGAGCGAGCCGGAGATCGGCCGGTCGCTCACCAGGGCGCTCGCCGCCCCGCGCCCGGCGCTCGTGGCGGCTCGCATCGACGCCTCCGGATACCGCCGCACGCTCGAGATCGTGCGCGGCGGCGCGGGGGCCCGTCCGGCCTGACCGGGCCGGCGCGGACTCGGGTATACTGCCGGCATGGCGTTCCTGACACCGCGCGACGAAGAGGCCGTCACGAAGGAGTTCGAACGCCTGGGGGGACCGGTCAAGCTCGTGGTCTTCGCGTCCGAGCTCGGCTCCGAGGAGAATGCCCAGACCGTCCAGCTCCTCAAGGAGGTGGCGGCGCTCTCCGACCAGCTGTCCGTCCAGGTGTGGAACCCCTACATCGACCGCGAGCAGGCGGCGGCTTACGGCATCGAGCTCACCCCCGCCATCGCGGTGGAGGGCGCCCGGGACTACGGCATCCGCTTCCTCGGTCTCCCGGGGGGGTACGAGTTCTCCAATCTCATCGATTCGATCATCGCCGTCTCCACCGGGCAATCGGGCCTGAGCGCGGAGACCGTGGCCGCCCTCGCTGCGCTCGAGGACGACGTCACCATCAAGGTGTTCACCACCCCCACCTGACCGCACTGTCCCCGGGCCGTGCGCCTGGCGCAGCAGATGGCGGTCGCCGCGGAGCGGGTTTCCGCGGAGTGCATCGAGGCCACCCAGTTCCCGGAGCTCTCGCAGCGCTACCGCGTCATGGCCGTTCCCAAGATCGTCATCAACGATCGCGTCGAGTTCGAGGGCGCACTGCCGGAGCGCCAGTTCCTGGACGCCGTGCTGCAAGCGGCGGCGCCCGCGCCGGATCCTGAATGACCGCCCGAGCCCGCGACCAGGAGCGGTCAACCGGGAGCGGCGAGGGCGGGGCGCCGCGACGCCCGGCTCCCTGACGCGTCCCCGCGCCGGCGGTCTCCTCTTCGTGTACGGGACGCTGATGCGGGGCTTCCCGCTTCATCCCGTGCTGGCGGGCGGCGCCGAATTCGTCGATCGCGCCACCGTGCCGGCGCGGCTGATCGACCTCGGCCGGTATCCCGGCGCGGTGCCGGACGAGCGGGCGACCGTGCGGGGCGAGCTCTACCGCATCACCGATCCCTCGCTCTGGGCGAGGCTGGACTCGGCGGAGGGGCCCCAGTATCATCGGCGGGAGACCCGGGTGCACCTGGCTGGCTCGGGCGAGGCGATCGCCCACGTCTACTGGTTCGTGGGCCCGCTCGACCGCGGCGTGCCGATCCCGGACGGCGACTACCGGACGCACGCGCCGGCGCGGTCCATCCACCTGTTGCAGGACTAGGAGGAATCTCATGGCTCTCGACACCGCCGCGCTCGTCAAGGACGATCAGGACCACCTGATCCATCCGCTCCACCATCCGACGGACCACCTGGAGCCGATGGTCTACGTGAAGGGGCGGGGATCCACCATCACCGATATCAACGGGCGCGAGTTCATCGACGGGCTGGCCGGGCTCTGGAACGTCAACGTCGGCCACGGCCGCCAGGAGCTCGCCCAGGCCGCCGCCGCCCAGATGAGCGAGCTCGCCTACTACTCGGCGTACAGCGGCACGTCCAACCTGCCCGCCATCCAGCTCGCCGCCAAGCTGGTGAGCCTCGCCTACAAGAACATGCAGGCGGTGTTCTTGACCTCCGGCGGCGCGGAGTCGAACGAGTCCGCCTTCAAGACGGCGCGCTTCTACTGGAAGGCCAGAGGCAAGCCGGACAAGGTCAAGGTGATCGCCCGCGCCCTCTCGTATCACGGCGTCACCCTGCAGGCCATGAGCGCGACCGGCATGTCGCCGTACTGGAAGATGTTCGAGCCGCGCGTGCCGAACTTCCTGCACATCCCGACCTGCTACCCGTACCGGCAGGAGGGAGCCCGGCCGGGGGAGACGGCGGGACAGACGGCGGCGCGGCTCCTCGAGGAGGCGATCCTGCGCGAGGGCGCCGACACCGTGGCCGCCTTCATCGCCGAGCCGATCCACGGCGGCGGCGGCGTCCTCTACCCGACCGACGACTACTTCCCTCTGGTGCGCCAGGTCTGCGACCGGCACCAGGTCCTGTTCATCGCCGACGAGGTCATCACCG
>DATKEI010000140.1:0-7654 GCA_035544455.1 Binatia bacterium
CGGAGCCGCGCGGGATCGGTCAGCTTCCGGCCGCCGCCGCGGCGTTGTAGCGGTTGAGCTTGTTGTGCAGCGTCTTGATGCTGATGCCGAGGACCTCGGCGGCCCGGGTCTTGTTGTTGCCGACCGACTCCAGGGTCCTCAGGATGAGCTCGCGCTCGGCGCGGTCCACGGTGGTTCCGAGGGGGATGGTGAGGGCGTCCGGCCGATCCGCCGGGCTGGCCACCGCGGCGCGGAAGGGCAGGTGCTCGGGGGCGAGGGTCTCCGCATCGCAGGCCACAACGGCGCGCTCGATGCAGTTGCGCAGCTCGCGGACGTTGCCGGGCCAGGCGTGGCGGGTCATGACGCGCAGGGCGGCCTCGCCGACGGCCCGCACGCGCTTGTCGTACTTGGTCGCGAACTCGGCGATGAAGGCCTCGACGAGCAGCGGCAGATCCTCCATGCGCTGGCGCATGGGTGGCATGGCGATGGTGAAGACGTTGAGCCGGTAGTAGAGGTCCTCCCGGAACTCGCCGGCCCGGATGGCGGCGAGGGGGTCCTTGTTGGTGGCCGCCACCACCCGCACGTCCACCTTGATCTCGTTCTTGCCCCCGATGCGGCGCACGATGCCGTCCTGGAGGATGCGGAGGTACTTGGCCTGGAACGGCGGGCTCATCTCGGCGATCTCGTCGAGGAAGATGGTGCCGCCGTCCGCCAGCTCGAAGTATCCGGCCCGGCGCTCGAGCGCCCCCGTGAACGCCCCCCTCTCGTGGCCGAGTAGCTCGCTCTCCAGCAAGCTCTCCGGGATGGCCGCACAGTTGACGGCGACGAAGGGCAGGCGGGCCCGCGGGGAGAGCTGGTGGATCGTTCGCGCCACCAGCTCCTTGCCCGTGCCATTCTCGCCGAGCACGAGGACGGGGGCGCCGGTCGGGCCGGCCAGCTCGATCTGATGAAAGACCTCCTGCATGGAGGGGCTCGAGCCAAGGAGCGGGCCGAGCCCGCGCGACTCCTTGAGCTGCCGGCGGAGCAGGTCGACCTCGCGCGCCACGTCAGCCCGCTCGACCGCTTTGTCGACGAGGACGCGCAGCCGGCGGACGTCGACCGGCTTGCTCATGTAGTCGTAGGCACCTTCCTTCATGGCGGCCACCGCGGTCTCGATGGTGGCGTTTCCGGTGAGGACGATGACGGAGGCGCCGGGCAGGTCGGCGCGCAGGGCCTTGAGGAGGTCGAGGCCGTCCAGGCCGGGCATCACGAGATCGGTGATGACCAGGTCCGGCCGGAAGGCCAGCGCCTGCTCGAGGGCCTCGGCGCCGTTGGCGGCCTCCACAACCTCGAAACCCCAGGTCGAGACCAGGCTCCCGAGGCCGGTCCGGGAGGCCTCCTCATCGTCGACGACCAGCACGCGATCCCTCATGGCGATGGGCGGAGTGTGCCCGAGACCGGTCGTTCCTGCAACCGCGCCGCCGATACGGGGCCGCTGGTCGAAGGGCTCGCCGTTCCGAGAAGGCCGCTGGCGGCGAAGACAGGACGACGCGGGAGAGCCGCTGCCGGCTCTCCCGCGTCGAGGAAGCGCCGGCGCACACCTTCGCGCTGGCGCGGGTAGTCTCAGGCGTAAGTCGACGTGGCGGCGAAACCTCGCCTACCGGCCGACGTTCGTCCTGGCGGGCTGATCGTCGGTTCGCGACCACTCATCGAGGGCCGACCCGAGGACTCGCTCTGCCTCGTCCTTGGCATAGCCGTATCGCTCCTGCAGCAAGCCGGAGACCACGTCGAACCGGCCCTCGGCCTTGTCCAGCTCATCGTCGGTCAGCTGTCCCCACTTCTCCTGCACCTTGCCTCGAAGCTGCTTCCATTTCCCGGCCAGGATGTCCTTGTTCATGTCGCAATCCTCCTCCTGTCGTGGTCGCGGGGTGGATCGCTCCACCGTTCCGCGCTGACGTCCGAGGCGCCGCGGGCGTGACCGCCCAGGACTGGCTCCCGGACACGCCCGAGTGGGAGCAAGGAGTGTGCCCCGGCGGACCTGGAGCGCGGGCTCACCTTTCGCGCCTGCCAGCAACGCCGCCGTGCTCCCCGCCGCCGCGAATCCGAGCACGAAAGCCGGTGGAAGGGGGGTCTGGTCGGCGTTTCTCGCCGGAGCGCGGGCATGTTCTGCCTGGTAAGAACGGGCTCCGCCAGGCGCTCCTCGTCGCGGGGCAGCGACGCCCTGTCTGTCGTGGCCCTTGCCCTGGGTCGTGCGGCCAAGGGGCGATCGGCGCCGATGGGGTGATCGCGATCGCGACGGGTTCGCCCTCGACCGGCTGTCCACCCGGGTGGGACTCGCCGTCGTCGGGGGGCATCGCGATCTCGCCGGCGCGTGGGCGCCAGCGCGCTCCCGGTTGACCGCCGCCGCGGCGAGGTCGTGAGAGAATGCCATGCCGTGGCCGCGCCCCCATCCTCGACGCCTCCCGCTGGGCCTCTCCTGCGCTCCGTCGCCTCGCCGCTGCTCGCCGCGGCCGGCGTCGTCCACCTGTTCTCGACGCGCCACTTCCCGGTCATCGGATCGCCGGTCGGAGAAGGTGGGCCCTTCGGTCCGGCCGCGCGCGCTGCCATCGGCGAACACGGCCTGGATGCCGAGCGCATCGCCTTCGCCCGCCAGGTGCACGGCGCGGCGGTCGCGGTGGCGCGCGCCGGGGGTCGCCTCGGGCCGGCCGACGTCGTCATCACGGACCGGCCGGGCCTGCCCGTCGCGGTGCTCACCGCGGACTGCCTGCCCATCGTGATCCACGATCCCGGAGGCGACGGGGCTCCCTCCCGGCTGGCCGTGGTGCACGCGGGGTGGCGGGGCACGACCCAGGGAGTGAGTCGCGCCGCCGTGGAGTCGCTGATCCGCGCGGGCGGCGAGCCGTCGCGGTTCGCGGCGGTGATCGGTCCCTCCATCGGCCCGTGTTGCTACGAGGTGGACTGGCCGGTGATCGAGCGGTTCGAGGCGACGCTGCCGGGGCTGTGGCCATCGTGGGTCCGGCCCGCCCGCGCCGGGCACTGGATGCTTGACCTCTGGCGGGCGAACCGCGATCAGCTCGTCGCCGCGGGCCTCGGCCCCGGGCGCATCGAGAACCTCGCGCTCTGCACCTCGTGCCGCCTCGACCTGTTCTTCTCGTTCCGGCGCGGCGCCCGCGGGCGTCTCACCACGATCGCCGCTCTGCCCGTGCCGGCCGGGGGCTCGTGCTAGAATCCCCGACCAGGCACGCGCCATGTCGGACATCCGCGAGAACCTAGCCCGTGTTCGCGATCGCATCGCGGCGGCTTGCCGGCGCGCCGGGCGTGCCCCGGACGACGTCCTGCTCATCGCCGTCTCGAAGACCGTCGACGTCGAGGGCATCCGCCAGGCGGTGGACGCCGGTGTCTCCGCCCTGGGCGAGAACCGGGTGCAAGAGGCCCGCGACAAGGTCGCGGCCCTGGGCCGGCCGGTCCCCTGGCACCTGATCGGGTCGCTCCAGGTCAACAAGGCGCGCGACGCCGCGCGCCTGTTCGACTGGATCCACTCGGTCGACCGCCTCGAGCTGGCCCGCGAGCTGGATCGGCGCGCACGAGCGGTCGGCCGCACGGTGGACGTGCTGATCGAGGTCAACGTGGGTCATGAGACGCAGAAGGGCGGCGTGCCGGTCGGGGAGCTCAGGCACCTCGTGGACGGGCTCGGGCCGCTTGCGGGCCTCCGCCTCGGCGGACTCATGGCGATCCCGCCGGTGGCCGACGACGCCGAGCGCACGCGCCCGCACTTCCGGCGGCTGCGCGAGCTGAGGGACGAGCTCGGACTCCGGCACCTCTCGATGGGGATGAGCGCCGACTACGAGGTGGCGATCGAGGAGGGGGCGACCATGGTGCGCGTGGGCACGGCGATCTTCGGGGCTCGCTCCGTCGCTCGCCCGCGAGGCGCGGCGAGCCCGGATCGCAGCGAGCCCGTGGGCCCAACGGGCTCCGGAGTGGGCCGGTGAGCGTCAAGGGCAAGCGGGTCGGCTTCCTCGGCTCGGGCAACATGGGGGAGGCCCTGATCCGCGGGCTCGTCCAGGTAGGTCTGGTCCCGCCCGGCAGCATCGCGACGAGCGACGTGCGCGCGGACCGCCTGGCCCAGATGGAGCGGCAGTACGGCATCCGGGTCACCGCGAGCAATCTCGATCTCGTGCGCGACTCCGACGTGATCGTGCTCGCGATCAAGCCCCAGATCATGGCCCCGGTGCTGCGCGAGATCGCCCCGGTGGTCGACCTGACCAAGCTCGTCATCTCGCTCGCCGCCGGCGTCGCGACGGCGACGCTGCGCGCGCACCTGCCGAAGGCCGGGCGTCTCATCCGCGTCATGCCGAACACGCCGGCGCTGGTCCTGGAGGGGGTCACCGCGATCGCCCGCTCCGACGGGCTGTACGAGGGGGACCTCGAGACCGCCCAGGAGCTGTTCGGCGCGGTGGGCCGCGTGGTGGTCCTGGACGAGGAGGCGATGGACGCGGTGACCGGCCTGTCGGGCTCGGGCCCGGCCTACATCGCCATCGTCATCGAGTCGCTCGCCGACGGAGGCGTGAAGATGGGCCTCGACCGCGCCACGGCCATGACCCTCGCCGCCCAGACGGTGCTCGGCTCGGCCAAGCTCATCCTGGAGACGGGGACGCACCCCGGCCAGCTCAAGGACATGGTGGCCTCGCCCGGGGGGACGACCATCGCCGGCATCGCCGCGCTCGAAGAGGGGGGCGTGCGCCGCACCTTCATCAGCGCCGTGGAACGCGCGACGCAGCGGTCGCGCGAGCTCGGCCGGGCCTCCGACCGGCGCTGATGGGCTACACCGCCGTCGGCTTCATCACCTGGCTGCTCGACGTGTATTCCTGGGTGATCATCGCCGCCGCGCTCATGTCCTGGGTGAACCCCGATCCCCGCAACCCCATCGTGATGTTCCTGCGCCGGGTCACCGAGCCCGTGCTCGAGCCGGTGCGTCGCCTGCTCCCGCCGTGGAAGACCTGGGGCCTGGACCTCTCGCCCATCATCGTCCTGATCGCGATCCACTTCATCAAGCGGGTGGTCTTCCGCTTGCTGTTGTGAGGAGGGCGCCGTGCGCATCAGCCCGATGGACATTCGCCAGCAGCAGTTCACGGTGAAGATGTTCCGCGGGTTCGACGTCCAGGAGGTGGACACCTTTCTCGAGGATGTCGCCGAGGACTACGGGACGCTGGTCAAGGAGAACACCCTGCTCAAGGAGCAGCTCCAGGCGCTGGAGGAGCGGACGCACGGCCTGGAGGAGCGGGAAAAGGTGCTTCACGAGACGCTCGTGACCACCCAGCGCCTCGTGGAGGAGATGAAGGAGACCGCGCGCCGGGAGGCGGCGGTCCTCGTGCGGGAGGCCGAGATCAAGGGCGAGCGGGCGGTGGAGTCGGCGCGCCTCGAGGAGGGACGGATCCGGAGCGAGATCCTCGCGCTCAAGCGCGAGCGCCACCGCTTCGCCGAGAGCTTTCGCAGCACGATCGAGATGTACCGGCGCCAGCTCGATCGGGACTTCGCCCCTGACGAGGCGGGCGAGGGCGGAGCCGAGACCTGAGCCGCGCGGGCGCGGGAGGGGGGGTGCGGCCGGCGCTCCTTGCCGTGCGCGTCGTGCCCCGGGCCTCGCGCGACGAGATCGCGGGCTGGCAGGGGGACGTGCTGCGCGTGCGGGTGACGGCGGCGCCCGCTGACGGGCGGGCCAACGCCGCCGTGGTCGCCCTCCTCGCCGCCGCGGCCGGCGTTTCCCCCTCCGCGGTCGAGCTGGTCCGCGGGGCGACGAGCCGGGACAAGCTCTTCCGCGTGGGCCAGCGTCGCCTCGCCGATCTCCGGAGCCGTCTTGCCCGGCCGGGCGGGCCCGAGGGGGACGCGGGCCGGTCCGCCCCACGCCGGCGGGAGGGGGTGGGCGGGCGATGATCTCTCCGCTCCGCTGGGACGGTGAGCGGCTGTGGCTCCTTGACCAGACCCGGTTGCCCGCCGAGGAGGTCGAGCGCTCGTGCGCGTCCTGGCCCGAGGTCGCGGGGGCGATCCAGACCCTCGTGGTGCGGGGGGCCCCGGCCATCGGCGTGGCCGCGGCCTTCGGGGTGGCGCTGGCGGCGCGGGCAAGCGCCGCCGCCGACTTTCCGGGATTCCTCGCCCACCTCGAGGAGGCGATCAAGGGGCTGGCGGCCACGCGCCCGACCGCGGTGAATCTCTTCTGGGCGCTCGACCGGATGCGCCGGGTCGCCATCGCGCACTCGAGCAGCCCGCTCCCCGCTCTGCGAGAGCGCCTGCTCGCCGAGGCCACCGCCATCCACGCCGAGGACCTGGCTGCCAACCGCGCCATCGGCGCGCACGGGCTGACCCTGGTGCCGCCGGGCGCCCGCATCCTCACCCACTGCAATGCCGGCGCCCTGGCCACCGCGGGCTACGGCACGGCGCTCGGCGTGATCCGCGCCGCCCACGCGCAGGGCCGCGTGGCCCTGGTCTGGGTCGACGAGACCCGGCCCGTCATGCAGGGCTCCCGGCTGACCGCGTGGGAGATGGTCAAGGAGGGCATCCCGCACCGGCTCATCGCCGACGTGGCCGCGGCCTCGCTGATGGGGCGGGGCGAGGTGGACCTGGTCGTCACGGGGGCCGACCGCATCGCCGCCAACGGCGACACCGCGAACAAGATCGGAACGTACCCGCTCGCCGTCCTGGCCCGACACCACGGCATCCCGTTCTTCGTGGCCGCGCCGGTCTCGACCATCGACACCTCCATCCCGACCGGCGCCGCGATCGTGATCGAGGAGCGGCCGGCCGAGGAGGTCCGCGGCGTGGGCGGCCGGCTCACCGCGCCGGCGGAATCGCCGGTGTACAACCCCGCCTTCGACGTCACCCCCGCCGAGCTGATCACCGCGATCGTCACCGAGCGCGGCGTCTTCCATCCCCCCTTCTCGTTCACCTAGTGTGCTGAGTCGGAAATGTGCCGACAAAGCGCCGGGCGGGGTGGGGGTCCTCCCCGCGGGACACGCTGTGTCGCGGAGCGCTACCGGCACTCAATGGGGCCACGAGATAGGTGGTCCCGCGGGGAGGACCCCCACCCCACCCGGCGCCGCGGGTCTACGAACGTCTGATTCGGGACACGAGTGTTCTGAGCCAGGAATGCGGCGCGAGTCGACGGATTTTCGACTGGGCCACCAGGGCGCGTGGATTCGCCGCGCGGGCGCCGGGGCATCCGCGAATTCCGCTGCCGACCAGGGGGAAGGCGTCGGGAAGGAGCCGGCAACGAACGGGAGAGACCGCCGGCGTCGGGACGCGGACGCCGGTCGAGAGGGAGATCGACCGTGACCGCCAAGGCATACGTGCTCGAGTTCGGAATGGGTGTTGACGTGCACGGCCAGGACGCCACCAAGGCGGCGTGCCGCGCGGTGTCGGACGCCATCCGGCACTCGAGCCTGCCGTTCTTCCAGGAGGTCCGCGAGCGGGGCGGGAAGATGCTCGTGGACGTGACGGTCGCCGTGCCGGACCCGGCGGCCGTGGACGTCGGCGTGGTTCGCCGCGAGCTCCCGCACGGCGAGGTGACGGTCCGCGCGGTGAGCGGGGGCCTGCGGGTCCCCGGCTCCGACGCGCTCATCGCCTGCGCCGGCATCACGGTCAGCGCCGAGTATCCCGGCGCGGCGCCCTGAGCCAGGGCCGGACGGAGGTCCTGACCGCGCCCCGG
>DATKEI010000141.1:0-6397 GCA_035544455.1 Binatia bacterium
GCCGCCATCACCTCCGGCCCGTAGACGGCGTCGGCCTCGGCCCGCGTGCGGGCCACCCAGGCATCGCGCATGAGGACCACCTGCGCCGGCCGCCCCGCCTGCCGCGCGGCGTCCTTGTAGATGTCGACGAGGCTCACCGCGCTCTCCATGCTGGTGCTGGGAGTGCCGACGAAGGCGTCGGCCAGCCGGGCGGCCCGGCGCACTGCGGCGGGGACGCTGGCGCCGACCCAGAGGGGCGGGCCCGGCCGCTGGTAGGGGCGGGGGCGAATCTGCACGTCCTCCAGGGTGTGGTGCTTGCCGCGGAAGGAGAAAGGTTCCCCGCTCCAGCACTGCCGGATGATCTCCACGCCCTCCTCGAAGAGGGCCACGCGGTGCTCCATCGGGACGGAAAAGGCCCGGAAGTCGGCGGGCTGGTACCCGATGCCGACGCCCAGCACGAGGCGGCCCTTGGACACGAGGTCGAGGGTGATCGCGTCCTCGGCCACCCGCACCGGGTGGTGCAGCGGGAGCAGGATGACCGAGGTGCCCACGCGCAGCCGGGTGGTCCGGGCGGCCACCGCGGTGGCCACGATGAGCGGCGAGGGCAGGAAGCCGTCGGCGTCCTGGTGATGCTCGCCGAAGAAGCACGAGTCGAAGCCGCACGCCTCCGCGAGCTGCGCCTCGGCGATGACCTCGTCGATCGAGCGGTCGAGGTTCTCGCCGCGCGGTGGGTTGGCGATGGAGCTGTACAGACCGAATCGCATGTCGACCTCCTCGCGCGCCCACGCGGCGCGCGCCACGGTATGCCGTGTCCCCCCGTCAATCCCCCTGGCCTGTCAGTCCAGCCGCCCCGTTAGCCGAGCCGCCCGTCAGTCGAGCCGGTAGACGCGCCGCGCGGTGCCGCTGAACAGCGCTCGCTTCTCGCCGGCCGAGGCCCTGGCCGCGATGTGCTTGAACGCGTTCCAGAGCGCCGCCCAGCCGATTCCCATCTTCTCCACCGGAAAGTTCGATTCGAACATGCACCGGTCCGCCCCGAACAGCTCGATGCACGGCTCGATGTACGGGCGCCAGAGGGCGGCCAGCTCCGCTGACGACGGAGGCGCGGGCTGGGTCCGGTAGTCGTAGGCGCCGAGGCGCATCATCATGCCGCCGAGCTTCATGACCGTGTTGCCGCACTTCGCCAGCGCGGTGACGCCGGCCTTCCAGGCGGCAAAGACCTCGTCGCGCTTGCCGGTGTAGGGCCCGTAACCGAGGGGCCCGCCCACGTGGCCGACGACGATGGTCGCGCGCGGGAACGCTCGGGCGAGGTCGACGACGTCGGCGAGCTGGGGGTGAAAGGCCCAGGCGTCGAGCGACAGGCCGAGGGCGGTGAGCCGGGCGAGGCCCGCCCGGAACTCCGGCTGCATCATGAGGTGAGGGCCGGTGGCGGTCTGGCTGTTGCCGATGACCGGGCTCGCGTCCCACGCCGCCGAGTGCCGCACGCCCCGGAAGCGGCCGCCCCCCGCGCGGAGGTGCGCTTCCACGACTCGCTCCACGCGGTCGCCGAGCGTGAGGTCGGCGAATCCGACGATGCCGGCAGCCACGCGCGCCGCGCCGTAGAGGCCGCTGTCGCTCATCGCCGCCTGGCCGGCCACGAACTCGGTCTCACCGGTTGGCCGCATCTCCTCCGGCCCGTGGGCGCGGTACATCGCGTGGCACTCCACGAACACGGAGGCGACGAGGTTGTGGCCGGTGCCGGCGTCGGCGAGGAAGTCGTGGAGCATGTAGCGATGGCCCGGGCGCTCCCACAGGTGATGGTGGGTGTCGATGATGGGCAGGTCGGGATCGAGGATGGGTTCGGCGGGCTGGCGGGCGAGCCAGGCGTCATCGGGTGGGTGGATACGGCCGAACTGGGTGGGGCGCGTGGGTTCCGGGGTCACGAGCACTTCCTCCGTGGTTTCGCGTCGCTGCGAACGCGGGCCGGACACGCCGCGACACGCCGACCGGCGCCCGGCCCTGCCCGCCGCCGGAGGTGAAGGCGAGCGCCGTTGCCCTGGTCGCCCTCGGACCCCGAGCCATCCTCCGCCGTCGCGCGGGTGTGGTCAAGAAGCGAGGGGAAGGGCAGCCGGCGCGGCGATCCGCGGGCGGCTTGACAGGGTCGCGCCCCCCGTCGAGTATCGACCCCGGGCTCGAGCCCTCGCCCTGTATATCCATCCGGCCGCCGCCTTCAAGGAGTCGCGACCATGCACATCGTCGATTCGCAGGTGCACATCTGGGGTGCCGACACGCCCGAGCGGCCGTGGCCGGCGGGCCGCGCGCAGGAGGCGCAGAAGCCGTACCCGATAGACAAGGAGACGCTGCTCTTCGAGATGGACCTGGCCGGCGTGAGGCGCATGGTGCTGGTGCCGCCTTCGTGGGAGGGTGACCGCAACGACCTCGCCCTGGAGGCGGCGCGGCTCTACCCCGACCGGTTCGCGGTGATGGGTCGGCTCGCCCTCCAGAAGCCGGAGAGCCGGGGGCTGGTGGCCGACTGGAAGAAGCAGCCCGGGATGCTCGGCATGCGCTTCACCTTCCACAACGAGCACAACCGCCCCTTCCTGACCGACGGGACGGCGGACTGGCTGTGGCCGGTCGCGGAGAAGGCGGGTATCCCGCTGATGGTGCTCATGCCGGGTTCGCTCGACGCGCTCGACCGCATCGCGGGCCGGCATCCCGGCCTCAAGCTGGTCATCGACCACGTCGGCCTGAACCTCCGGGCCAAGGGCGCGAAGGTGTTCGAGGATCTTCCCGCCGTCTGCGCGCTGGCCCGGCACCCGAACGTGGCCATCAAGGCGTCGGGCATGGCGTCGCTGTCGACCGAGCGGTACCCCTTCCGCGATCTGCACCCGCACATTCGCACCCTGGTCGATGCCTTCGGTCCGCGGCGCACGTTCTGGGGCACGGACCTGACGCGGATGCCATGCACGTACTACGAGTGCATCGCGCTCTTCACGGAGCACCAGCCCTGGCTCCGCGGCGAGGATCTCGAGTGGGTGATGGGCCGCGGCGTCTGCGAGTGGCTGGGCTGGCCCTTGCCGCGCACCTGAGGCCCGGGCGGACGCGGGATGGGGACCAGCACCCTGTCCCGCGAGAGCGGGGTGCCCGCGGCGTATCCGGACGGCGACGTTGACGTCCCCGCGCCGTGCGGATACGGTGCCTTCGATGATCCGGGCGGGTGAGGCACGGGCGCGGTGCGGACGGTGGGCGCGATGCAGATTCCGCTGACCATCTGGCGGTGGCGTCGGGCCGAGTACGAGCGGCTGGTGGACCTCGGCCTGTTCCAGGGCGAGCCCGTCGAGCTCCTCGGTGGGCAGCTCGTGGTCGCCGAGCCGCAGGGCGCGTACCACGCCTCGGCGATCGGGCCGGGAGGCGCCGGCGCGCGCCGGCCAGATGCTGTACAAACCGCGAGCGTTCGTGCTACAAGGACCGCGACGGCGCATGGACACACGCCATATCGAGGTTCCGACCTCCGAGCAGATCGATGCCATCGCTCAGGCCCTGGGTCAGGCGCCGGCGGTGGCGTACTCGACGGCCCACGTGTACCCGTGGGCGGCCCCGGACTTCGCCAGGACGCCGCGGGCTCCGCGCGAGCGCCTGGCCCTGCGCTCGCTCCGCCTCTACGCGCACGTGCCCTTCTGCAACTACGCGTGCACGTACTGCTCCTATGCGATCAAGGTCGGCGCCGGGCGCGCGGTCATGGAGCGGTACATCGCCGCCCTCGAGCGCGAGCTCGAGTGGGTCGAGGCGAACACGCCGCTGTCCCAGCTCTTCATCGGGGGCGGAACCCCCACCGCGCTTCCGCCCGACCTGCTCGACCGCATGCTCCGCATGATCTTCGCCCGGGCTCCGAGCCTGGGGACCGAGGTCCACACCGTCGAGGCTTCGCCGGAAACCGTCACCGCGGAGCACCTCGCCGTTCTGCGCGACCACGGGGTGGGCCGGGTGAGCATGGGCATCCAGAGCCTGGACGACTCCGTGCTCGCCGGTGTACACCGTCGGCATTCGGCCGACCAGGCGCTGTCGGCCTGCGATCTTCTCGCCCGCAGCGGCCTCCTCTTCAACATCGACCTCATCTACGGTCTGCCGAAGCAGAGCGAGGCCAGCCTGTTCCGCGATGTGCGCGCCGTGGTGGACCGCGGCGTCCACGCGGTGACCATGTACGACCTCCGGCTCAACGAGCGCACGGCGGTGGCGAGATCGCTCGCCGCCAGCGAGCGGCTGGATCTCGAGCGCCTCGTGCGCTGGCGGATCGCCGTCCGCCGGGCGGCGGCAGAGCTGGGGCTCATCCAGACCCGGTGGCACACCTTCCGGCGTCCCGAGGGCCCGGCGGTACGCCATCGCCGCGCGCCCCACTTCGAAGCCGACGGCCGGGGCTACCAGCTTGGCATCGGGATGAGCGCCCGGTCGCACCTCGGCTACTCCGTGTACCGCAACCACACCCGGCTTGAGGTGTACGCGGGTCGTGTGGAGCGGGGCGAGAGCCCGGTCGAGGAGGTCTTCCCGCTGGAGGAGGCCGACCGGAAGACGCAGTTCGTGGCGCGCTCGCTCGGCGATGGCCGCCCCCTGGAGCGCTCCGCCTACGAGGCCGCCTTCGGCATGCCGGTCGAGCGCGATTTCGGCGAGTTCGTGGCCCGCCTCCGCACGGCCGGTCTCGTCGAGGACGACGGCACGGCTCTCCGGCTGTCCGATCTCGGGGGCCTCGTCCACGACCGCATCATGCTCGGCTTCTACCCCCCCAAGGCGCAGCGCTGGCTGCTCCAGCGGGCGCTCCCGGGCGCGGCGCGCCCGGCCTGATGAGCCGAGGGTCGCGGTGCTGGCCTGCGGGCGCAGGCTGATGTTGCGGTCCCGGCCGGCCGCGCGCCGTCGCGGTGCGGATCACGGCGAAGGTCAGGCCGTCTTCCCCGCGTAGCTCCGGTGGTGGAAGTAGTTCGCGTTGTAGAACTCGAGGACGAGGTCGCGGTACACCGCCGGCGGGTAGCGGGGCGGGTTTCCCGGACCGGTGCAGGTTGCCATGCACTCGATCCGCGACGCGACGTTCGGGCTGTAGAAGAACGCGATGGAGTAGCGGTCCCGCCCGGCGTCGAGAGGAAGCGGTCGTTCGACCACCGCTTCATGATGTTGCCGAGGTTGACCAGAAAGGTCCCCGGGACGAGTGGGGGCGCCAGCCACTCGCCGCTCGGCAGGCGCACGGCCAGGCCGGGCACCTCGGTCCGCGCCAGGATGGTGATGAACGAGTTGTCGGTGTGCGGCCCCTGCCCGAACTGCTCGTCGTCGTCCGTCTCCTGCGGGGGGTAGTGCAGGAAGCGCAGGTTGACGTGGGCCTCATCCCGGAAGAACGGCGCGAACCACCCCGCGGTCAAGTCGAGCGAGCGAGCGAGAACGGGCAGCATCCGCTCCCCCACCGCGTCCAGCGTCTCGAAGTATTCGACCATCGCTCTCCGCAGGCCGGCGTGGCCGTCGGGCCACTGGTTCTGGCCGCGCAGCGGCAGGCCGGCGAGGACGTCGGGGTGGTCCGGCCCGCGGTCGTGGCTCCCGCGGTCGTGGCTGATGAAGAAGCTCTCGTTGTATGGTCAGGCGTCCCGGACCCGGCCCTCACCACATGACCACGCCGCCGTCGATGTTGATGGACTGTCCGGTGATGAATGCGGCTGTGGGCGAACAGAGGAAGGCCACAAGCCCGGCCACTTCCTCGTCGGTGGCGGCGCGGCCCATGGGGATGCGGTCGAGCTGGCGCTGCCATCCGTCGCCCCGCCCGAGCACGTCCATGCGCGCGGTGTCGATCGTGCCCGGGCAGACGGCGTTGACGGTGACTCCGTGCCGGGCCACCTCCTGGGCGATCGACTGCGTCAGCCCCTGGATGCCAAAGTTGGCCGCATTGTACGCGGCGGTGTTGGCGCTCCCGCGCTTGCCGGCGATCGACGACAGGTTGATGATGCGGCCCCATCCCTGCCGCATCATCACGGGCACGACGCGCTTGCACAGCAGGAAGGCCCCGGTGAGCTTGATGTCCAGGACGCGGCGCCACACCGCCTCGTCCAGCTCGGGCAGGGGCACGCGGTCGTTCCCCCGGGGATAGGCCGCGTTGTTGACGAGGACGTCGACCCGGCCGAGCGTGTCGAGGACGGTGCTCACCAGGCCCTCGACCCCGACCGACACGCTCACGTCGCCGACCCAGGTGAGGGCGCGCCGGCCCTGGCCGCGCACCTGCTCCGCCGTGCTCTCGATGTCTCGCCAGCCCGCTCGCTTCTCGTCGTCCGGGAAGGAAACGGGGTCGCGGCCGGTTCCGGTCACTGCCACGTCGGCGCCGAGCTCGGCCAGCGCCACCGCCACCGCCCGCCCGATGCCGCGCATCCGCCCGGCCCCCGTCACGATGGCCACGCGACCGTCGAGGACGCCCATG
>DATKEI010000142.1:0-5945 GCA_035544455.1 Binatia bacterium
CCGGGGCCTGGTGTCCCGAGTCGAAAGTTCGTTGACTCAGGGCGGGCCAGGGTTCCCTCAGCCCCGCATTACTTTGGAATAGGCGTCGAGCCGCGGAAGGATGGCGTCGCGCCCCTCACACGGCAGCCCGAAGATCGCCCGCTGCACACCGGCGGCGGCGAGGGCGTCCAGCGCCTCGCGCTTGGGTGGCGCGAAGAAGATGGAGACCGGCGCCGATCCGGGATCGCGGCCTGCCCTCTGGAGGCGCTCGCGCAGCTCGGGAATGCGCTGCACCGGGTTCACGTGCGGGCGCAGGATGGGCATCCACCCGTCGCCGAACTCCACCACCCGGTCGAAGGTGGTCGCCCCGTCGCCGCCGATCAGGATGGGTGGGTGCGGCTTCTGCAGGGGCTTGGGATCGCTCCAAATCCGCTCGAACCGCACGTGGTCGCCGCTGAAGCTCGCCTCGCGCTGGGTCCAGATCGCCTTCATGGCGAGCACGCGCTCCCGCAGCACCTTCCAGCGCGTCTTCCACGCGGTACCGTGATTCTCCATCTCCTCGGCGTTCCAGCCGCCGCCGATGCCGAAGAGGACGCGGCCGCCCGACAGGCGGTCCAGGGTTGCGACCTCCTTGGCGGTGATGATGGGGTCGCGCTCGATGACGAGGCAGATGCCGGTGCCGAGTCTCAGGCGCCGGGTGGCCCCCGCCGCCGCCATCAGAGCCACGAAGGGGTCGTAGGCCGACCAGTACTCGCGCGGCAGGTCACCGCCGCCCGGCCAGGGGCTCCGCCGGCTCGCGGGGATATGCGTGTGTTCGGGGAACCACACGGACTCGAAGCCCCGCTCCTCCAGGGCGCGGGCCAGCTCGTCCGGGGCCATCGAATACTCGGTCGGGAACATGACGACGCCGTGATCCATGGCAGCCTCCTTTCGCCTGGGCGGCGACAGCATATGCCAGAAGCGGGTCCCGGTGCGCGGCATCGCGTCGTGACGGCACGGCCCCCCCCGGGCGGACGCAGCCTCTCGCCGAGTCCAGGATTCAGGATCGCAATGGGGCTCGTGGCGGCCTCGCCGGCGGTCGTGGGCGAACGTCGCCGGCGATCGCGGCCGGGTGGTGGGGCACGGCGACGCGCAGGGCCATTGACCGAGAGGGTCAGGGCCTGGCGCCGACGCCCGCGTACTGCGTCTCGTACAGATCCTGGTAGAGGCCACCGGCAGCCAGCAGCTCGTCGTGGCGACCGCGCTCGACGATCTCCCCGCGGTCGAGCACGAGGATCTGGTCGGCGGTGGCGACGGTCGAGAGGCGGTGGGCGATCACGATCGCGGTCCGCCCGGCCAGAGCGGTGGCGAGCGCATCCTGGATCTGGGACTCGTTCTCGGAGTCCAGGTGCGCGGTGGCCTCGTCCAGCACGACGATGGCCGGCCGCTTGAGCAGGACGCGGGCGATGGCGAGGCGCTGCTTCTCGCCTCCCGACATGCGGTGTCCGCGCTCCCCCACCATCGTCTCGTAGCCGTCGGGCAGGGCGGTGATGACGTCGTGGATGCGCGCGGCCTGGCACGCTTGCACGACCTCGGCGTCGGTGGCGGCCGGCCGGGCATAGCGCAGATTGGCCGCGACCGTGTCGTGGAACAGGTGGGGGTCCTGGCTCACCAGGCCGATGGCGTCGGCAAGGGACTGGAGCGTCACGCCCCGGATATCGCGTCCGTCGATGCGCACCGCCCCGGAGGTCACATCGTAGAGGCGGGGGATGAGAGACGTGAGCGTCGTCTTGCCCGCCCCGCTCGGGCCCACGAGAGCCACCATCTGACCGGGTTCGGCCACGAACGAGACCCCGCGCAGGATGAGGTCGGATGGATCGGCCGACAGGCCTTCGGCCGGGCCGCCATCGGCCTCCAGCGAGGCCACCGACACCGCCGATGGCGCCGGGTACCGGAACCAGACCTCGTCGACCTCGATGCGCCCCACCACGGGGCCGCCGGCGTCGAGGGGGACCGCCCCCGGCGTGTCGGTGATGGTGCGAGGCGCGTCGAGGACCTCGAAGACCCGGTCGAATGACACCAGGGCGGTGAGCAGGCCGATCCGGGCCGAGGCCAGGTCGGTGAGCGGTGAGTACAGGCGGGCCACGTACGCGACGAGAGCGGTGAGCGTGCCGATCTGGATCGAGCCGTCGATGACGGCATGACCGCCGAGCCAGTACACCGCGGCGGTGCCGAGCGCGCCGCCCAGGGCCAGGGTGCCGTAGTAGACGCGGCTCATGACGGCCAGCTCGATCCCCGAGTCCCGCACCCTGGCCGCCCGGCTCGAGAACTCCTCCGCCTCGACAGCCGGCCGGCCGAACAGCTTGACCAGCAGGGCCCCCGACACCCCGAAGCGCTCGGTCAACGTGGACGACATGTCGGCGTTGATGGCCATCCGGCGCCGGGAGAGGGCGGCCAGCCGGGGGGCCAGACAGCGGTCGAGCAGCACGAAGCTCGGGATCACGAGCAGGGAGAGCAGCGTGACCTTCCACGACAGGGCGAGCATCACGCCGAGGGTGAACAGGAGGGTGAACAGGTCGGACGTCACGCTGGCCGTCGTCCCGACGGTCTGCTGCGCCCCGAGCACGTCGTTCGACAGCCGGGACATGAGCGAGCCGGTCTGCGTCCGCGTGAAGAAGGCGATGGGCATCCGCTGGACGTGGTCGTAGAGGGCGACGCGGAGGTCGTAGATCAGGCCTTCCCCGATCCGGGATGCGAGCCACCGGTTGACCAGGTTGAGCCCGGTGATCGCGACGGCCAGCGCCACCGCGGTCAGGAACAGCCAGTTGACGAGACCGGGATCGTGGTGACCCGGCGGCAGCGCGTTGTCGATCAGGGCCTTGAAGACGAGGGGCGGGAGCGTGCCCACGAGGGCGGCCAGGACGATCGTCACGAGGTAGGCGACCAGGTGCCCCCGGTAGGCGCGGGCGAATCCCCAGATGCGACCGAGGGTCGCTCGGGTCACCTTCGCGTTCTTGAGTGCCTCGGGATCGATCCGCTGGGCTTTTCGCATGTCGGCGCCCTGTCTTCACTGTAGCGCGGTGAACGCCGTCGAGCGCGGATACCGCACGGTGTACTCTGCTGCACGATGAGGATCGAGCCGATCGACGACCCCGCGGACCCTCGCGTCGCCGACTACCGCGACATGAAGGACCCCACGCTTCGCGTGCGCCGCGGGCTCTTCGTGGCCGAGAGCCGCGCCGTGGTGCGACAGCTGCTCACCTCCGGGCGCTTCCGCACCCGCTCGCTGCTCCTCACCCCGCCCGCGCTCGAAAGCCTCCGGGGCGCCCTCCAGACGGCGAACGCCTCCGTCCCCGTGTACGTGACGAGCCACGAGTCCGCCCGCGCGCTCGTGGGCTTCGACTTCCACCGTGGCTGTGTCGCCCTGGGCGAGCGCGGAGGGGCGCTGCCCCTTGGACCGCTGCTGGACCCGACGGGGCCGCGCTTGCTCGTCGCGCTCGAGGACATCTCGAATCCCGACAATGTCGGTGGCCTCTTCCGGAACGCGAGGGCGTTCGGCGCCGACGCGATCCTCCTCTCCGCAGGCTGCGGCGATCCCCTCTACCGGAAGGCGATCCGGGTCTCGATGGGCGCTTCGCTCGTCACCCCCTTCACTCACCTGGCCGACTGGGCGGGCGGACTCGCCCGGCTGCGCGAGGCCGGCTACAGCCTCGTGGCGCTCACCCCCGATCGCTCCGCTGTCGACATCGCGCTTCTCGGCGCTGCCCGGCCCCTCCCGGCGCGCATCGCGCTGCTCCTCGGGGCCGAGGGCCATGGCCTCGGCCCCGAGAGCCGGGTGGCCGCCGACCTCCAGGTGCGGATCGCCATGGCGCCGGAGGTGGACTCGCTGAACGTGTCCACGGCGGCGGGCATCGCCCTTCACCGCCTCCGATCGGCGGCGACGGGGACACGATGACGCGTTGCCGCGCTCCTCGTCGCGCCCGGCCGGATGGGGCCGGGCGCCGCCGATGGGCCTCGGCGGCGAGGCGCACCGCGCCGCCGGCGTAGGGAACCTCTTCAGGAAGGACGGGACATGGCCAAGGTTGATCTCTTCTTGATGCAGGACATCCCGTATCCCCGGTATCTCGAGATGGCCCGGCTCGCCGAGGACGCGGGCTGCGAGAACCTCTGGCTCATCGACGGCCAGGATGTCTTTCCCGACCCGTGGGCCACCGCGGCTCTCTGCGCGGTCAACACGTCGCGCATCCGCATCGGTCCGGGCGTGACCAACCCCGTGACCCGCCACCCGCGCGTCACGGCCAACGCCATGCTGACCATCCACGAGCTGTCGGGCGGGCGTGGGATTCTCGGCCTCGGCGCGGGCGACAACGCCGTGCGCACGCTCGGCCGGGGGCCGGCCCGGGTGGCCGAACTCCGGGAGGCCGTCGAGATCTGCCGCGAGCGGTTTCGCCAGCACGGCGCGGAGATCCCGATCTACATCGCCGCCGGCGGACCGCGGCTGAACGCCTATGCGTGCGAGTCGGCCGACGGGATCATCGTGCCCTGCATTGGCACGGCCGAGGATCTCCGGCGAACCCTCGGTCGGGTCGAGACCGCAGCCCGCGAGACCGGGCGAGACGTGCGCGAGCTGCCCGTGCTCATCTATGTCGGCTTCTCGATCGCTCACGACCGGCGCGAGGCGCTGGACGACGCGCGGGGCGGTCTGGCCCGGCGCGTGCTCAACTTCGTCTACTACCCGGAGCACTATCCGCCCGAGCTCGAGCATCTGCGCGCCGAGGTGGACGCGCTGGCCCGGGGCTACAACTACAACCAGCACCTGAAGTCACACGTCTCCCACACGCAGCTCGTGAGCGACGCCCTGATGGACGCTGCCGGCCTCGCCGGCACCCCCGAGGACGTGCTGCCGAAGTTCCGGGCCCTGTGGCAGGAGACGGCGGGCCTGAACGCCTCGTTCTTCCTGCGGCCGGACGGGCGGGGCAAGCAGCGGAGCTTCGAGCTGTTCGTGCGGGAGGTCTGGCCGGCCCTGCGCGAGTCGGCGCCGGGCGGCCGGACTCCTACGGCCCCGTGACCGTCGGAAGCCCCTCGTGGCGCCGGACGTCGTTGATGACCTCGAGCACCCGCGTGTGCAGGCCGGGGTACTCGATCCCGAACTCCGTGCCCAGCCGGCTCCAGTCGACGAGGTAGTTGCCGGAGTCCTCGCGCCCCCCCTCCTGGGCAAAAGTGATCTGCGCGTCGGGCAGGAACCCGCGCACGATGTCGGCCAGTTCGCCCAGGCTGACCGGGGCCCCGCCCGAGTTGTAGAGATGGTGGCGGGGCGCCTCGGCGAGCAGGACGCGGACGAAGACCTCCGCCATGTCCTCCACGTGGATCAGCAGGCGCATGAGCCCCTTCTGGGGAAGATGCACGGGGCGGCCGCGCGCGGCCTCGACCATGATCTGCACGTGGTCCGTCGAGCCGCGGACCTTGTCGGGGCCGGTGACGTTGGCGGGGCGCACGCCGACGATCGACATGCCGTAGTTCTTGATGTACTTGTGCGCTTGGAACTCGTTGAAGATCTTGTGCATCGCGTACTGGCTGGTGCCGTGGACCGGATCGTCCTCGCTGACCAGCCGGTCGCCGAAGTGGCTCTGCTGGCCGCTCACCGCGATCGAGCTGGCGTACACCACCCGCTCGACCCCGGCCAGGCGTGCGGCCTCGAAGCAGTTGTCCATCCCCAGGATGTCCAGGCGCATGACCTGGTGCGGGTTGCCCTCGCCGGCGCCGAGCCCGTAGGCGAGGTTGATGACGCGGCCCGGCTTCACCTCGAGGATCGTGCGCATCACGTCCGCGAACCGGGTGACATCCCCCCGGAGCACGGGGGCCCCGATCGGCACGTCGGCGAACGCCGCCGCACCCGGATTGAGGTCCATGCCGACCACCGATTCGCCGCGCGCGATCAGCCGCCGGATGAGCCGCGGGCCGATGAAGCCGGTGGCGCCGATGACCAG
>DATKEI010000143.1:0-15192 GCA_035544455.1 Binatia bacterium
GGGGAAATCTTCCGTGCAGATCTGGGTCGACGCCGATGCCTGCCCGAACGGGGTCAAGGAGATCCTGTTCCGGGCCGCCGATCGGCACCGGGTCACCCTCACCCTGGTCGCCAACCAGCGCCTGCGCACGCCGCTCTCCCCGTACGTGCAGCTGCTGCGGGTGGGTCCGGGCTTCGACGTGGCGGACCGGGCGATCGCGGCGCGGCTTTCGCCGGGCGACCTCGTCGTGACCGCGGACATCCCGCTCGCGGCCGCGGTGATCGAGCGCGGAGGCCACGCGCTCGACCCCCGCGGCGAGCTGTACTCGCGCGACAACATCGCGGAGATCCTCGCCATGCGGAACTTCATGGACGGGCTGCGCGGCAGCGGCATCGACACTGGCGGGCCCGCGGCCTTCAGCCAGAGCGACCGGCACGCCTTCGCCAACCAGCTCGACCGCTTCATCCAGCGGCACCTCCCGGCCTCCGCGCCGGACCCGTAGGGCCCGCGGCCAACCCCGGGGCCGGTTCCCGCGCCGGGGGCGGCCGGGGCGGCACTCCAGGCGCCCAGGCGCCGATCCGGCCCTCGCCGATCCTCCCGGACCGCTGTCGTATCATCGGGAGTCAGCCGACCCAGAACGCCGGGGCCCGCCGCCCGCGGCCAGTCCGGCCGCGGCGGGCAGTGCCCCTCGAACCAGGAGCCGATCATGAGCAACGCCGAGAGCACTGCCGAGCGCCACGAGTTCCAGACCGAGGTCCGCCAGCTCCTGGACCTCATGATCCATTCCCTGTACTCGCACAAGGGCGTCTTCCTGCGCGAGCTGATCTCGAACGCCTCGGACGCGCTCGACAAGCGACGCTTCGCGGCGCTCACGAGCCCGGAGCTGGCGCCCCCGGCCGAGCCCGTCATCGAGCTCGCCGTCGATCCCGGGGCCCGCACGCTGTCCGTGTCCGACCCCGGCATCGGCATGACGCGACAGGAGGTCGTCGACAACATCGGCACCATCGCCCGCTCGGGCAGCCAGGAGTTCCTCAAGGTCCTGCGCGAGAGCCAGGGGGGGGCCGTGCCGCCGGAGCTGATCGGCCAGTTCGGGGTAGGCTTCTACTCGAGCTTCATGGTCGCCGACCGCGTGACCCTGACCACCCGGCGGGCCGGGGAGGAGCGGGCCACCCGCTGGGAGTCGAGCGGCGACGGCTACACGATCGCCGACGACGAGCGCCCCGCTCCCGGCACCACCGTCACCCTGCACCTCAAGCCCGTGGACGAGGAAGACGGCCTCGAGGACTACACCGCCGAGCCCGTCCTCCGGCGCCTGGTGAAGCAGTACTCCGACTTCGTCGCCTACCCGATCCGCCTCGGGAGCGACACGCTGAACTCGATGAAGGCCATCTGGACCCGGCCTCGCGACGAGGTCAGCGACGACGAGCACCGGGAATTCTACCGGCACATCGCCCACGACTGGACGGCGCCGCTCGAACGGATCCATGTGCACATCGAGGGCACCTTCGAGGCGCGGGCCCTGCTCTACATCCCGGCCCGGGCGCCCTTCGACCTGTTCCATCGCGAGGGCGCCCGGGGCCTGCAGCTGTACGTCAAGCGCGTCTTCATCATGGACGACTGCAAGGACCTCCTGCCCGGGTGGCTCCGCTTCGTGCGGGGTATCGTCGCCGCCGACGACCTCTCTCTCAACGTGTCTCGCGAGATGCTCCAGAAGGATCGGCAGATCCAGGCCATCCGCAAGCATCTCGTGCGCCGGATCCTCGGCGCGCTCGAGGACCTGGTCACCGGCGGGCGCGTGCGATACACCGAGTTCTGGCGCGAGTTCGGCCCGGTCCTGAAGGAAGGCTTGCTCTCGCTCGACGAGGAGCGCGACAAGCTGCTCGACCTCGTCCTCGCCCCCTCGACCCGTGACCCTCAGGAGCTCACCACGCTGGCCGAGTACGTGGAGCGGATGAAGGAGGGCCAGGAGGCCATCTACTACATGACCGGCGCCTCGCGGGCGGCCGTCGAGGCCTCGCCGCACCTCGAGGCCTTCCGCGACCGGGGCTACGAAGTGCTCCTCCTCACCGATGCCGTCGACGAGATCTGGCTTCAGCGGCCGCCGGAGTTCCGGGGCAAGACGCTCGTGTCGGCGGCGCGCGGCGAAGTCACCCTCGGGACCGAGGAGGAGAAGAAGCGCTCGGAGGACGAGCGCCAGGAGAAGGAGGAGGGATTCAAGGAGGTGCTCCTGCGCATCCGGGCCGCCCTCCAGGACCAGGTCAAGGACGTGCGGCTATCGAGCCGGCTCACCTCGTCGCCGGCCTGCCTGGTCGGCGAGGCCCATGACCTCTCGCCCCAGCTCCAGGAGCTCCTCCGCCGCACGGGGCAGGAGGTGCCCGCCATCAAGCGCATCCTCGAGCTGAATCCCGGCCATCCCATCCTCGCCAAGCTCCAGGCCGCCCTGGAGCGCGACAAGGCCGACCCGATCGTCCCGGAATGCGCCGAGCTCCTCTACGGCCAGGCGATCCTGGCGGAGGGTGGCCAGCTCCCCGATCCCGGCGCGTTCAGCCGACGCGTGGCGGACCTGATGGTGCGTGCGCTCTGACGTGCGTCAGGAGATGAGCGCGATGGAAGAGGCCGGCGAGATCGAAGCGGCCGGGACGCTCGCGACGAGCGCCGCGGCCCGGGCGGCTACTTGAGGCTGCCCGCGGTCAACCCGCTCACGAGGTGCCGCTCGATCAGCACGAAGAGCACGACGACGGGCACGATGGCGATCGCGGAGGCGGCGAAGAGGGCGTTCCAGTGCTGGACGTAGGCGGTGACGTACGAGGTGATCCCCACCGTGAGGGGTTTGCGGACGGGGTCGGTCATGATGGTCAGGGCCACGATGTACTCGTTCCACGCGGCGATGAAGGCGAAGATCGCCGCCGTGGCCACGGCCGGGCGCGCGAGCGGAAGCACGATCCGGACGAGGGTGGCGAGCCGGCCGCAGCCGTCGACGGCGGCGGCCTCCTCCACCTCGCGGGGGATGGACGCGAAGAAGGCGCGGAGGATCCAGATGGCGAATGCCAGGTTGAAGGCGGCATTGGTCAGGATGAGGGCGGCGTAGGTGTTGACGAGCCCCAGCTCGAAGAACTCCCGGTAGAGCCCGACGACCAGCGCCGTCGGCGAGAACATCTGGGTGGCGAGAACGACGAGGAGGAACGCGGTGCGCCCGCGGAACCGGTACCGCGCCGTGTAGTACGCGGCGGGGACGGCGGCGAGGATCACCAGCAGAGTGGCGGCCGCGGCGACGACGACCGAGACCGCCAGCCAGCCCTGGAACGCGGGATCGCGGAGCACGTCGAGGAACGTGCCCGGCCGCCACTCGACGGGCAGAAGCCGCGGGGGGCTCGCCCTGAGCTCCCGCTCGGGCTTGAGCGCGGTCAGCACCATGACGGCGTAGGGCGCCAGCATCGCCCCGGCGAGGAGCACACCGGCGGCAGCCAGGCCGGCGCGGCGGCCGCTCACCCCTCCGCCTCCTGCCGCCACGCCACCCGGAGGTAGACGAGCACGGCGGCGAGGATCACCAGCACGTTCACCACCCCGAGAGCGGCGGCGAGGCCGACGTCGCGGAGCGCGCTCTTGAAGGCGATCTTGTACATGAAGGTGATCATGGTGTCGTGCCCGAACCCGGGGTTCCGGTCGTTGAGCGTCCACACGATCGGAAAGGAATTGAAGACGTAGATCAGGTTGAGGACGGCGGCCACGAGGAGGGCCGGCCGCAGCAGGGGCAGCGTCACCGCCCGGTACGTCCGCCACGCCGACGCCCCGTCGATGCGCGCCGCCTCGTACACGTCGGGCGGGATCGCCTGCAGGCCGGCGAGGAGGGCATAGGTGGTGAAGGGCAGTGACACGAAGATCCCCACCGCGATCATGGCGCCCATCACGGTCCGGTCGTCGCCGAGCCAGTCGACGGGCTGACCGATGACGCCGAGCGCGAGGAGGACGGGGTTCAGGATTCCGAAGTAGTAGTCGTAGATCCACGCGAAGAGCTTCGACGTCATGATGAGCGACGCCGCCCAGGGAACGATGAGAGCCCAGCGGACGAGGCGGCGGCCCGGGAAGCGCTCGTCGAGGAGCTGGGCGAGCGCCAGCGAGATCGCGATGGTGACGGCGACCACCACGGCCACCCACACGACGGTGTTCGCGACCACCGTGGGCAGGGCGTCCAGGCGGAAGAGGCGTGCGTAGTTGTCCACGCCCACCCAGCCGGTGTAGAGGCCGGTGATCGAGTACCGTCCGAACGAGGCCCGGACAAGGTGCACCGCCGGGTAGAGGACGACCGCCGCCATCAGGAGGAGACTGGGCCCGAGCCACAGAAGGGGCTCCCAGGCGCGAGCGTGCCCGCGGCCCGGCGCGCGTCGCGGGGTGGCCGCAGCTGGCGCGAGGAGCGCGGACAGCGGTCGGTCCGGTGAACGCGCGGGGGGCCGGCTCACCACGGCGCGCGTGCCCTGCCCGCGCCCGCGGCGCCGGACCGCGCGAGCGGACGATCGCCGGCGGGCGTCAGCGGCTCAGCGGCCGCTCTCCGCGGCCACGGCGTTCTTCTGGAGGTCGGCGAGGACCTGGGCCGGATTGCCCCCGGGCTGCACGGCCAGGCCGATGCTCTGCTGGACGTCGAGCTTGACCCGGTCCCAGGCCGGGTCGGTCGCCGGCACCAGCCGCGCGTGCGGCAAGGCGTCGAGGTACGGCTTGAGCCTGGGGTGTCCGCTCATCTGCTGCAGCCCCCCCCGCGTCACCGGCAGGAAGCCCTCGTCCCCGATCCACCGGGTGATGTTCTCCGGCCGGTAGTACAGGTCCAGGAACGCCTTGACCGCCTCCTGGTTGCCCGTCCTCTTGAAGGCCATCAGGAAGTCCTCGACGCCGAGCGTGACGGCAGTCGCGGCGTTCGTCGGCATCTCCGCCACCCCGTAGTTGACCTTGCCCTCGGCATCGAGCTGGGCGGCGAGGGGGCTGAACCCCATGACCATGCCGACCCTGCCGTCCTTGAAGAGCTGGAAGGCGCCGTCGGTGCGGTTGGTCTTGCCGGGGTTGATCTGGGTCACCCGGTGCTTGCCCGCGAGGTCGGCCAGGAACTGGAGGGTTTCCACGTTCCGGGGGCTGTCGATGGTCCAGCGATCGCCGGCCTTCCAGTCCCCGCCGTTGTTCCACATCCAGATCGACCACTCGGCCTGCGCCTCCTCGGGCCCGAGGGGCAGGGCATAGCCGATCACGCCGCCGCCGAGCGCCTGGATCTTGCGCGCGGCCTGGACGAACTCGTCCCAGGTCCGCGGGGGGCCGGCGAGGCCGGCCCGCGCGAAGAGGTCCTTGTTGTAGAAGAACGCCCGCGCGCTCGCCAGGATGGGAAAGCCGTACTGCGTGCCCCGGTACTCTCCGCCGCGGGCAAAGGCCTCGATGAAGTCGCTGCGCGTCCCGGGGGAGAGCACCTCCTCGGCCGAGTACAGGAGGCCGTCCCGAGCGTAGCTGGAGAAGGAGTTCAGGTTCAGCACGTCGGGCGGCTGGTTGTTCTGGATCATGGTGCTGACCTGCTGGTCGATGGAGTTCCAGTCGACCACCTGGAGGTCGACCTTGACACCGGTCTGCTTCGTGTACATCTCGGCCAGCGCCTGCCAGAAGCGGCGGGTGTGTTCCTTGCTGTACTCGGCGATCACCACCTTGATCGATGCCGGGCCGCCGCTCCCCTCGCCCGTGGCGCCGGAGCCGCCGTCGCAGCCGGTCAGGGCGAGCGCGGCCATCGCGGTCACCATCAGCACGCCCATTGCCCGGGCTCTCACCGTGCTCCCGTCCTCCTCCGCGCCACCGCGCGACGCGCGCCCCCACGCCGGAAACCGCTCTCCTCCTCGGATCGTTCCTCATACTGCCGGCTCGCCGGCGGACCCGTCAACCCGGGACGGCGGCGCCGCGGGGCGAGGCCGGCAGGGCCCGAGGGATCGCACCGCGCACAGCCCTGCGCGACCGCCGCCTTGACAGGGCGGCGGTGCGCCCCTACTGTCTGGTAGCCCCGCCCGCCCGATCCGCACCCGTTCCCAGGGGAGAACCGCATGAGCAGCCGTCGTGACCGCGTGACCGCCATCACCGAGGTCGTCCGCGGCGACGCCGTCCACGGGACACAGCGCCTGGTCGCGGCTCTCCTCGGGTCGCTGCCGGTGGCTCTCATCGACTGGTCCTTCTCCCACGTGGCCGGGCCGACCGCGGGCGGGGTCAAGGCGTAGCCCGGTCCGACACCTCGCGATCGGAACCCACTCATGCGCTACGGATTCTACCTGCCCACCCGGGGCAAGACGGCGGCGCACGAGGCCCTCGAGACCCTCCTCCGGCGGGGCGAGGCGCTCGGCTTTCACTCCGTGATGATCTCGGACCACATCGCCTTTCCCACGCGGATCGAGTCGCGCTACCCGTACTCGGTCTCCGGCGAGTTCCCCGGGCAGGGCGACGCGCTGGAGCAGCTCACCCTCATGGCGTTCGCCGCCGGCAAGACCCGCCGGCTGCGTCTGGTCACGAGCGTGATGATCCTGCCCTACCGCAACCCCGTCACCACCGCCAAGATGCTCGCCACCATCGACGTGCTCTCCGCGGGCCGGGTGACGGTCGGAGTGGGGGTGGGCTGGATGCGCGAGGAGTTCGAGGCGCTGGCCGCGCCGGACTTTGCCCAGCGGGGCGCGGTCAGCGACGAGTATCTGCGCATCTTCAAGGCGCTCTGGGCGGGCTCGCCGGCGTCGTTCGCCGGCGACTTCTACCGCTTCGAGAGCCTCCGGTGCGAGCCCCTTCCCGTGCAGCGGCCGCATCCGCCCATCTGGGTAGGAGGGCACAGCCGGGCCGCCCTCCGGCGCGCGGCGACCCTCGGCGACGGCTGGCACCCCGTGGGGGCGAACCCGGCGGTACCGCTCCGCCCGGCCGAGCTCCGCCAGCTCCTGGGCGAGATCGAGCGATTCGCGGCGGCCGCGGGCCGCGACGCCCGCGCCTTGACGATCTCGTTCAAGGCGCCGATCTACGACAGCGCCGCCGGCGTCGATCGGCTCCCCGACGGGTCGCGCCGGCCGTTCTCCGGTCGGCCCGCCGACGTCGCCGAGGACATCGCGGCCTACGCCGCCCTCGGCGTCAGCGAGCTCGTCGTCGACTTCCGGAGCGACAGCCTCGCCGAGAGCCTGGAGCGCATGGAGCACTTCGCCAGCGTCATCGCGCCCGCGGCGGGTGGCGTCGCGCCCGCGGCGGGAGGCTGAGCCGCGATGACACGGACCATCGCCGACCTCATCGAGGAGCGCTTCGGGCTGCCGGACGGGGCGGGGCGCGACATGCCGGCCGAAGGGACGGTCGGGCAGATCCTGTCTCACCGAACTCACCGCCAGTACCGGCCGGATCCGGTCTCCGACGAGACACTCGATATCCTCCTCGCCGCCGCCCTGTCCGCGCCGTCGAAGTCCGACCTCCAGCAGGTGGCCATCATCGTGGTGCGGGACCGCGGCCGGCAGGCGACCATCGGCGGATGGATCCCCGCCATGCCGTGGATCGCAAAGGCCCCTCTCTTCCTGGTGTTCTGCGGCGATAACCGGCGCATCCGCCGCGTGGCCGAGCTCCGGGGGCGGCCGTTCCCGAACGACACCCTGGACATGTTCATGAACACCGCTGTCGACGCCGGGCTCGTCCTCGCGAGCTTCATCCTGGCCGCGGCCGGGCTGGGCCTCGGCTGCTGCCCGATCAGCGTGGTGCGGAACCACGTGGAGAAGCTGGCCGCCCTGCTCGAGCTGCCGCCCGGGGTCTTCCCGGTGGCCGGGCTCTGCGTCGGCTACCCGTCCCAGCCCGGCTACACGAGCATGCGGCTTCCCCCGGCCGTCACCGTGCACACCGACCGCTATGACGACGGCGCCCTGCCCGCTCAGCTCGAGGCCTACGACCGCCGCCGCGAGGCGCGCCACGCCACGCCGCGGGAGAGCCAGCGCTACCTGGACCGCTACGGCTACACCGAGCCCTACGGCTGGTCGGAGGACAAGGCGCGCCAGTACTCCGTGCCCGAGCGCCACAGCTTCGGCCCCTTCATCCGCGGCCACGGCTTCCGGCTGGCCTGAGCCGGGAGCGCCCGGCGCGGCGCCGCGAGATGGCTTGAAACACCGCGGCACCGGGTGGGAGTATCCGGTCCATGTCCATGCGTGACCGTCTCCGGACCGTGCCGACCCCACCCCGCACGTTGCAGCTCCGCGCGATGTCTCGACCGATCGTTGCCCTCGCCATGGCGGTCGGGCTCGCCCTCTGGATGGGAGCGCCGGAGGGCGAGTCGGCCGAGTCCCCCCTGCACCTCGTCCTCACCCCCTCCCAGAAGCCCACGGATCTGCTCGCGGCGGGCGAGGAGTTCGCGCAGGTCCTGGGCCGGCTGGCTGGCATCCCGCTGCGCGTGACGGTGGCCTCAGACTATGCCGCGGTGATCGAGGCCCTTCGAAACCGGACGGCGGACCTGGCGTTCGTCCACCCCGGCGGGTACGTCCTGGCCAGCCGCGAGGCCAAGGCGCGGATCGTGGCCAGGAACCTCTGGCACGGCAAGAGCTCGTTCACGTCGCGCCTGTACGTCCGCAAGGACTCGGGGCTCCAGCGCCTGGAGGACCTGCGGGGCAAGACCATCGCCTTCATCGACCCCGCGAGCTCGTCCGGGTACATCTATCCGATGGTGCTCCTGATCCAGCGGGGGCTGGTCACCAACCGGGACCCGAAGACGTTCTTCCGCGAGGTGGTGTTCGCCGGCTCCCACGACGCCGGCATGCGCGCGCTCGTGAACGGGCACGTGGACGCCCTCGCGTCCTTCGACATGGCGCGCGAGCAGTACCTCCGCGATCCGGCGGAGCGGGAGCGCATCGCCTGGATTGCCGAGACCCCGCCCATCCCCGAGGCCGGCATCGCCGCTCGCCACGGCCTTGACCCCGCGGTGGTGGCGCGGGTGCGGGCCGCCCTGCTCCAGATGCGCGGCCCCGCCTATGCCGGGGTGCTGAAGCGCCTCTACGATATCGACGGGTTCGAGCCAGCCGAGGACCGCGACTACGATCCCGTCCGGGCCGCCATCGAGCTCCTCGGCGCCCGCCCGCGCTGAGCGTGGGCGACGCGCTGCCGCGGACCGCCGCGCCGCCCCGTGCCATGGTGGAGGTGGCGGGGCTGCGCGTGGTCCTGCCGCCGGACACGGTGGCGCTCGACGGCGTCGACCTCACCGTGCTCCCCGGCGAGTTCGTGGTGATCCTCGGGCGGAGCGGAGCCGGCAAGAGCACGTTCCTCCGCTCCCTCAACCGCCTGGTCGAGCCCACCGCGGGCTCGATCCGCGTGGATGGCCGAGCCGTCACCGGAGCGGCGCCGGCCGAGCTGCGGGAGATCCGCCGCCACATCGGGATGATCTTCCAGCAGTTCAACCTCGTCCGCCGGGCCTCGGTCATGGACAACGTCCTGGCGGGCCGCCTCGGGTACGTCCCGATGCTGAGTAGCCTGGTCGGGCGCTTCCCCTCCGCGGACCGCCAGCTCGCCCTCGACGGCCTCGCCCAGGTGGGGCTCGCCCACCTCGCGGCGCGCCGCGCGGACACGCTGTCCGGCGGGGAGCAGCAGCGCGTCGCCATCGCCCGCGCGCTCGCCCAGTCGCCCGCGCTGGTGCTGGCCGACGAGCCGACGGCGAGTCTCGACCCGCGCCTCACCGCGAGCATCATGGACCTCCTGCGCCGGATCAACGTCGAGCGCGGCCTGACCCTCGTGGTCAGCCAGCACCAGATCGAGACGGCGCTGGCCTACGCCACCCGAATCGTTGGCCTCCGGCGGGGCCGCGTGCGGTTCGACGGACCCCCGGCCGCCGTCACCGCCGCTGTCGCCGCCGAGATCTACGGGGAGGACGACGCGTGAGCCGCGGCCCGGCCGCCGTGGCCTTCGTGGCCGCGGTGGTCCTCGGCTGGCTCGTGTGGGACACCGGCGCCGACCCCGTGCGGCTCGCGCGGGGCCTGCCGTGGATCGCCGACTTCCTGCGGCGCATGATGCCCCCCGATCTCGAGGTCCTGCCGTCGGCCCTCACGGGCGCCCTCAAGACGGCGGAGATCGCCCTGCTCGGCACCGCGGTGGCTGCCGTCCTGGCCTTGCCGCTCGGCTTCGTCTCGGCTCGGAACGTGGCGCCCGCCGCGCTGTTCTACCCCGCCCGTGCGATCCTGAACTTCTTCCGGAGCATCGACACCCTCGTCTATGCCCTGATCTTCGTGGCCGCGGTGGGGCTGGGCCCCTTTCCCGGCGTCCTCGCCGTCATCGCGTACACCACGACGTCCCTGGCCAAGCTCTACTCCGAGGCCATCGAGGGCATCGACCCCGGGCCCGTCGGCGCCATCACCGCCACCGGCGCCACGCGGCTGCAGGTGCTTCGGTTCGGCGTGCTCCCCCAGGTGCTGCCGCTCTTTCTCTCCTACGTCCTCTACCGGCTGGAGACGAACATCCGCGCCGCCACCGTGCTCGGCTTCGTCGGAGCGGGCGGCATCGGGTTCTACCTGCAGACCTACCTCCGGATGATCGACTACCGAGCGGCCTCGACGGCCCTGCTCGTCACCGTGCTCATGGTGATGGCCGTCGACGCGCTCAGCTCCCGCCTCCGCCGCCGCCTGGTCTGACCTGCTTCCCGGCTCGGGGCGCGCCCCTGGCCCTGCCGACCCTGGCCCGCCCGCCTGTAGTACTCTGCCCCCGGGAGGATTCCCTGGCGCCGTGGCTCGGCTCCCTCTGCACAGGAGGCCTCATGAAGAGCGTCGAGATCGATCGCAGCAAGCGACTCAAGGACCAGCCCGCGACCGGCCACAACCGCTTCCATCCGGACATCCCGCCAATCCTGGAGGTCGAGCCCGGAGAGGAGGTCGTGCTGCAGACGCGCGACGGCGTGGACGGCCAGCTCGGCCCGGGCACCACGGAGGCCGCCATGGCCAGCATGGAGGCGGGGGCGATTCACCCTCTCACCGGTCCCGTGCTCGTGAAGGGGGCGCAGCCCGGCGACGTGCTGGAGATCGAGTTCCTGGACATCCTGCCTCAGCCGCACGCCTTCAGCGCCATCGTGCCCGGCCTCGGCTTCCTGCGCGATGTCTGCACTACGCCGTTCCTCGTGCACTGGCGCATCGCCGACGGCTGGGCCACCTCCCCGCAGCTCCCCGGAGTCCGCATTCCCGGGGCGCCCTTCATGGGCGTCTCCGGGGTTGCTCCATCCCGCCAGGAGCTCGGGGCGTGGGCCAGGCGGGAGCAGGCCCTGCTCGACCGGGGTGGGCTCGTCTTCCCACCCGACGTCGCCGGGGCCGTCCCCGGGCGCGGCGCGGCGGCCACCGAAGGCCTGCGCACGCTGCCGCCGCGCGAGAACGGGGGCAACTTCGACGTCAAGCAACTGACCAAGGGGTCCAAGCTCCTCCTGCCCGTGTCGGTCCCGGGGGCGGGCTTTTCCGTGGGCGACGGTCACTTTGCCCAGGGCGACGGCGAGGTGTGCGTGACGGCGGTGGAGATGGGGGCCACCGTGGCGGTGCGGTTCCGGGTGCTCAAGGCCGCGGCGCGGCCCATGCGGGCCCCGCGCTTCTCACACCCCGGCTACTTCGCGCCACCGGAGTGGGCGGCGCCCCAGCGCTTCATCGCTACCATGGGTATGCCGATCCGCGACGACGGCGTCAACGAGGGCGAGAACCTCACCCTGGCCTGCCGGAACGCCCTCCTCAACATGCTCGACCTCCTGCAGGATCGCGGGTGGACGCGCGAGCAGGCCTACATCATCGCGAGCGTGGCGGTCGACCTCCGGGTGAGCAACGTCGTCGACGTGCCGAACTACGTCGTATCAGCCCTGCTGCCCGAGGGTATCTTCCAGGGATAGCCGACGGCAGCTTCCACCTCTCGGTGGGGAGACCGGGAACCCTGAGGGCGCGGAGGCAGTTCCTGCGGCGAGGACGCCGCGGACGGTCCAGGACGGCTCGCCGCGAACTCCGCGGAGCGAGGACAGGAGGACCCCATGGGGATTGGAAGGCGACGAGCGCTGGGTCCGATCGGAGGCGTCTGGCTCGCGGGCGCCGTGATGGCCGCCGCGCTGGCCTGGAGCCCGCCGCTCTGGGCCGCTGGCGGGGGAGGCGACGGCGCCCCGAGCCGCACCGCTCCGAACGCGCCGGAGGACCCCGACTACGCGGCGGCGGTGAAGGCCATCAATGCCGGTGACTATCCCGGGGCCATCCCGCTCCTTCAGAAGTCGCTGGCGCGCGATGACAGGAACGCGGACGCCTACAACTGGCTGGCTTACGCCACCCGCAAGAGCGGCGAGCCGGCCAAGTCCATCCCGATCTACGAGAAAGCTCTCGCCATCGATCCGAAGCACCGAGGCGCCCACGAGTACATCGGGGAGGCCTACCTGGCCCTCGGCAACCTCCCCAAGGCCAAGGAACACCTGGCCCGGCTGGACAAGCTCTGCCTCCTACCGTGCTCCGAGTACACCGACCTCAAGAGAGCCGTGGCGGCGTACGAATCGAGCGGCGGCAAGGTGAAGCCCACGGCGGGCCGCTGAGAGCCCCGGGGTCGCGCCGGCTGGGTGCGGCATGACCGAGGACGAGGCGCTGTCCGCGCTGCGCGGGACCGATGCCGAGGTCGCTGCTCGCGCCGAGGCGGCGCTGTGGGAGATCTGGTGCCGGTCGGGCCACCCGGACGTGGACAGCCTCCTTCGGCGGGGAATCCAGGCCATGGAGCGCGAGGACCTGCCGCTCGCCCAGATGATCTTCTCGGACGTCATCGCCCTCGCCCCCCGGTTCGCCGAGGGCTGGAACAAGCGCGCCACCGCCCGCTTCCTGGCGGGAGATTACCGGCCCGCGGTCGCCGATTGCGAGGAGACCCTTGCCCGGAATCCCAGCCACTTCGGTGCCCTCTCCGGCCAGGGACTCTGCCACCTCGCCCTCGGCGAGCACCGCGAGGCGGCCGACCTCTTCCGCCGGGCCCTCGCCGTCCACCCTCACCTGACCGGCCCGCGCCAGAACCTGCGTGCGGCCATCGCCCAGATCTCCAGGGGCAACGGGCACTGAGAGGGGCGCGACACGGACGGTGGAGCGGCCACCCGCGCGCTCAGCTCGTCCGCGCGCGGGCGAAGGCGCCAATGGCATCGACGGCGGCCTGGGCCTCGTCGAGCATCGGCAGGAACCAGTGCCACACATGGATCATCCGGTCCCACACCTCGATGGTGGTGTCGACGGAGGCGGCCCGGGCGCGGGCGGCGAGCTGCACGGAATCGTCCAGCAGGACCTCGGCGTCACCGACGTGGATGAGCAGGGGCGGCAGCCCCCGCAGATCGGCGAAGAGCGGAGAGGCCAGGGGCGTGCGCGCGTCCCGCGCGCCGAGATAGGCGTCCGCCATCTCCGCGACGCCCGCCCGGCGGACGATGGGGTCGGCGGCGGCCCTGGTCGCGTACGTGGCCCCGCTGCACGTGAGGTCCACCCAGGGCGAGATGCAGACACCTGCCGCGGGCAGCGGGACGCGCGCGTCGCGAAGAGCGAGCAGCGTGGCCATGGTGAGCCCGCCGCCGGCGGAGTCCCCGGCAATCACGGTGCCTTCCGGCGTCGTCCCGGCGTCGAGGAGCCAGCGGTAGGCGGCCACGGCGTCGTCGACGGCCGCGGGGAATGGGTGCTCGGGCGCAAGCCGGTAGTCGAGCAGGAGCGCCCGGGCGCCCGCGGCGGTGGCAATGGCCGCGGCCAGGTGGCGGTGCGAGCGCGGCGAGCCGATGACGTAGCCTCCCCCGTGCAGGTAGAGCACCGCGCGGCGGCCGTCGGCCGTCGGGGGCGTGAGCCACTCCGCGGGAGCGGCCGGCGCCGCCACCCGCTCCACCTTGACCTCGGGCGGGGTCGGAAAGGCCTTCTCCGCGCGCTCGTACTGCGCGCGCCGCTGGGCCACGGTCAGCGAATCGGCCGGGGGCAGCTTGGCCAGGTGAGCCCGCACCGCCTCGATGCCACGGTCCGCCATATCGATCCTCCCCGCGCTGGATGGTTCTGCCGGATGCTCTCGAAGCAATAGCACCCGGGGGCCGGCTCTTCAATCTGCCACGTCCGTCGCCGACCGGTCGCCCGCGGGTCCCTCGAGCCGGCATTCGCTCGTGGGCCACCCACTCGTACGGCTGATTCACGGAGCGGGCGGCGATCAGAATCGCCATCTCGCGGATATCGCCGGGGAGCGTCGAGTCGAAGCGCAGGAACTCGCCGAGGTCGCCGGCGCGCTCGGCGAGCGCGGGGTGGTGCATGAGGGAGGCGAAGGGCCCGCGTATGGCGCCCCGCCTGGCGCTGATCTTGTCATAGACGCGCTTGGCCTCGGGGGAGAGCGTGTCGAGGGGATCGGGCAGTCTGGCCATCGCGATCCTTCCCGTGGGCCGCCGGGTCGGGCTAGCGGGCCCCGGCGGCGGCGGGAACGGCCGCGGCGGGCAAGGCGTCCACCACCTCGGTCCGGTGCACGGCCGGCGAGTAGATCTCGAGGATTTCGAGGTCGTCCGAGCAGTCGAGCTCGTTGTGCACGATCCCGGCGGGCTGGAGAACGCAGTCGCCGGCGTGGAAGAGGTGCTCGCCCTGCCCGTCGTACACGAACTTGATCCAGCCCTTGAGCACGTAGAACATCTGGAAGTCGCAGAGATGGCGGTGCAGGCCGGTCGTGTGCAGGTCGTGATCGCCGGCCGCCTCCTTCTTGATGCGGATGACGTGGGCCCGGAACTGGCCGTGCGTCGCCGTCTCGATGCCGAGATCGCGGTACTCCATGAAGCTCCGCAAGCCGGTCTTGTAGACAGCGTCCCGGGCCAGGCTCGCGCTGAACAGCTGCTTGCCCTCGCTCATTGTCCGCTCCCCCTGGAGATGTGTCGGTCGCCCGCGCCGTTGGCTTCACCGGCCGTGTACCACCCGGCGCCAGCGAGTGTACGGCGACGGCCGGCGAGTGTCCATCCGGCCGCTCGGGTCGGGTGGTCAGTGAGAGTGTCACCCATGGAGACACGGGAGACCCTCACGATGAGCCGGAAGGAGGTGCCGCGGCCGGGAGTGCTCCGGCAACCTTGCCGGGACGATCCCGAGCCAGCAAGGAGCCGGGGCGGGGCGCCTGAGCGTGCGGCAGCGGGGACCCCGGGCCTGGTCCATCGGGCCGCCCTCGGTGCCGAACTCGGCGGGCCTGCGGCCGACGGCCGATCAGACACTTGTGCGCGGGGCCGGGACGCGTCAAGATGCCGTGGCGTGC
>DATKEI010000144.1:0-6865 GCA_035544455.1 Binatia bacterium
CTACGAGGGCGAGGACTTCTCCTGCGTGCTCATGGACGGCCACGCCCAGATCGTGGCGATGTCCAAGGGCCAGGACCACCCGCTCCACATCGTGCCCATCGCCTGGTCGATGAAGGCGGTGCGGGACCGGTTCGGCGACGACATCCACCCGGGCGACATCTTCCTGCACAACGATCCCTACACCGGCGGCACCCACCTGAACGACGTGGCTATGATCTACCCGCTCTTCGCCCCGGGCCCCGGAGGGGAGTCGGAGCTGTTCGTGTTCCCGGTCGTGCGCGCGCACTGGGGCGATGTGGGCGGCATGAGCCCGGGCAGCCTGTCCGGCGGCGCCACCGAGATCTTCCAGGAGGGCGTGCGCATCCCGCCCATCAAGATCGCCGAGCGCGGCCGGCCCAACCAGGCCGCCCTCGACCTCCTTTGGAGCAACATGCGCGGTCCGCGCGAGCGGCGGGGCGACTTCGACGCCATGATCGGCACGTGCCGGAAGGCCGCCGAGCGCATCGAGGGCCTGGGCGCCCGGTACGGCGTGCCCACCGTGCGGGGCGCGGTGGCGGAGCTGATGGACCGCGCCGAGGCGCGCATGCGCTCCGCCATCCGCGGCCTGCGCGACGGCGAGTACGCGTACGAGGCGCACCTCGAGAGCGGGCGGGAGCGCCTCGAGCCGCTGACCGTGCGGGCGCGGGTCGTCGTGGCCGGCGACACCATCACTGTCGACCTCACCGGCACGTCCGCCCAGACAGCGGGGCCGACCAACGTGGGGCCGGCGATGGCCCCGACCGGCGCCTTCACCATCATCAAGGCCTTTCTCGACCCCGGGGCGGACGTCAATTCCGGCGCCTTCCGGCCGCTGACGGTCATCACCCCGCCCGGGACCATCGTCAACGCCGATCCGCCCGCGGCGTGCGGGGGCATGGTCGAGGTGAAGTACTGCGTGGAGTCGGCCGTCATGGGCGCCCTGGCCCCGGCCCTCGACGGCAAGGTCGCGGGCGACCTCAAGGGCGGCGGCAACCACTGCTACGTGGGCGGGCCGCACCCGGGCACGGGGGAGACGTTCATCTTCTACGAGTACCCCGCCGGTGGCACGGGGGGCTTCGAGGGCGGTGACGGCAGCAACACCGTGCGCACGTGGACCGAGAGCGACATGACGACGCTCCAGCCCATCGAGGCCATAGAGCAGCTCTACCCGGTGCGGGTCGAGCGCACCGCGCTGCGCGAGGACTCGGGGGGGCCCGGCCGGTGGCGGGGCGGGCTCGGCCTCGTCCGCGAGGTGCGCATCCACGCCGCGGGGACCAGGCTCTCCGTGCTCGCCGAGAAGGCGGTGCTGCCGCCGTTCGGCGTCTGCGGGGGCGAGGCGGGAGCGCCCAACCGGTTCTGGGTGAAGCGGGCCGGCAAGGCCGTCGCGCCGTCCCCCCTGCCGGGAAAAGTGAGCGGCTTTCCGATCGAGCCCGAGGACATGCTGGTCATGGAGAGCTCGGGCGGCGGGGGATTCGGCGATCCCCTCGACCGCGACCCGGCCCTCGTCGCCGCGGACCTTGCCGAGGGCTACGTGACGCACGAGGCCGCCCGTGCCATCTACGGCGCCGTGCGGCGCGGCGGGATGGTCGACGCGGCGGCGACCGCGGCGCGGCGCCAGGTCCTGCGAGCCGCCCGGCCGCGCGTGCGCCTGACCGCCGGGGAGGGCCTCGACGGAGAGCGCGGCCGCGCCATCCGCCTGGACGAGGACACGGCGAAGCGACTGGGCGTGTCCGCCGGCGCGATCCTCGAGCTGGTGAACCCCCGCGGCGCCCCGCTCCGCGCCTGGCTCGCGTCCATCATGCCGGGCAACGGGCACCGCGCCGAGATCGCTCCCGCCGCGCTCGGGATGCTCGGCCTTCACAACGACGCCGAGGTGGACATCCGCGCCGTCCACTCCGGCGTCCTGGGGACGCCGCCCTCCGCCAGGCCGCGCCGCCCCCGGCGCCGCGGCTGATCTCCGGTCGGGCGGCGAGGCCGATCTCGCCCGCCACCACCATCACCTGCCGCCGGCGCGCAGGGCGGGGCGGCCACGGCCGCCGCCATCCGGGCGCCCCTTGACATGGAATCGGGGGCTGGCACCATCGAGCCCAGCGCAGATCGCACGGCGTCGCCGGGAGGGAATCGATGGCTGATCGAGAGCGGCGGGATCGCACGGTGAACGGCAGTCTGGACCGGCGCGCGTTTCTCGCCGCCGGCGGCGCGGGGCTGGCGGCGGCGGCGCTGCCCGCCTCCGCGAGAGCCCAGGCCGGGCGCAGCGGCGAGATCGTGGCCGGCGTGTCGGAGCGCACGCTCACCCTCGACCCCGCGAACCACTACTCCATCTCCGCGACCTCGGTGCTGCGCCACATCTTCGATCCCCTGGTCGACGTGACGAACGACTCGAAGTTCGTCCCGGCCCTGGCCGAGTCCTGGCGGGCCGTGAACAACACGACCTGGCGCTTCGCCCTGCGCAAGGGCGTGACCTTCCACGACGGCACGCCGTTCAACGCCGACAGCGCAGTGTTCACGCTCAAGCGGGTCCGCGACAACACGAAGCTGATCAAGTCCTTCGTCTACCAGGACATCGAGTCCGTGGAGAAGGACGGGGACCACGCCGTCGTCGTCACCTCCCGGAGCCCGTTCGGGTCGCTCCCCGCCCACCTGACCATGCTGGGGATGCTGCCGCCGGCGGCGGCCCGGAACGAGGAGGCGTTCTTCCAGAAGCCGGTGGGGACCGGACCGTTCCGCTTCGCGAGCTGGACCCACGGCGACCACATCGCGATGACGGCGAACCCGGGCTACTGGAAGCCCGGCGTGCCCAAGGTCGAGAAGGTCACCTTCCGCTTCATCCCCGAGCTGTCCACGCGGGCGGCGGCCATCCGGGCCGGCGAGATCCATGTGATCGATCGCGTGACCCCGGACCTGGTGGAGACGCTCAAGGGGAGCCGCGGGGTCAAGGTGCTCGACGTCCCCGCCGTCGAGGTCCAGCGCTGGATCTTCCAGCTCGCCCGGGAGCCGGTGAAGGATCCGCGCCTGCGCCAGGCCATCTCGCTCGCCATCGACCGCAACGTGATCATCAAGGAGCTCCTGCTCGGGTACGGCCGGCCGGTGGACAGCCCGGTGCCGCCGGGCCTCATCGGGCACACCCGGCTGCCCGCCAAGCCCTACGATCCCGACCGGGCGCGGCAGATCCTGAAGCAGGCGGGCCATCAGAACGTGTCGATCGACTTCGTCCTCATGAAGGACCTCTATCCCAAGCAGCTCGAGATCGCCCAGGCGGTGGCGGCGATGCTTGGCGATGTGGGGATCAAGGTCACCATCAAGAACCTGGAGATCGCCAGCGCGCGCGAGCAGCGGTCGGCCGGCACCTACGACATGTTCTTCTCGGGGTGGGCGCACATGCCGCACGACCCCGACTGGTACTTCGGCCAGTGGTTCACGCGGGCCGGCGCCGAGAAGCTCACGCGCTACAACAACCCCCGGGTGGAGCAGCTCATCGTCGAGGGCCGGGTGCCCGACCCCAAGGTCCGCCAGGCCAAGTACGAGGAGCTGGGGCGGATCCTGTGGGACGAGGACGCCGAGATCTGGCCCTACTACAGCGTCGCGATCTACGCGGTCAGCGATCGCCTGCGGAACTTCGAGGCGCGCCGCGACTACTACATCCTGCTGAGTGACGTCTCCATCGCGTAGCGGCGAGAGGAAGCCGGCGTCGATCGCGCCTCCTCGGTGAAGGCGTACGTCCTCCGCCGCCTCTGGCAGTCGGCCCTCACCCTGTGGGGGGTCTCGCTCTTCGTGTTCGTGATCCTCCGGGTCCTGCCCGGCGATCCCGCGCGCATGCTCCTGCCCGACGGCGCGCCGGAGTCCGCCGTCGAGGACCTGAACCGCCACCTCGGGCTCCGCGAGCCTCTCGCCGTCCAGTACGCCCTGTTCCTGCGCAGCGTGTTCCGGGGCGACTTCGGGCAGTCGTTCCAGTACCAGGCCCCCGCCCTCCGGGTCGTCGTCGAACGGCTGCCCGCGACGATCCAGCTCATGCTCGCGGCGATGGCCCTGACCGTCTTCCTCGGGGTGTCGATCGGCATCCTCGCCGCCGTGCGCCGGGGAACCCCCTACGACTACGGCGGCACGCTGGTGGCGGTGCTCGGACAGTCGCTGCCGAACTTCTGGCTCGGCATCATGCTGATCCTGCTCTTCGGTGTGACGCTCCGGTGGCTGCCCACCTCCGGCTTCGAGGGCTGGCGCTACCTCATCCTGCCCGGCATCACCCTGGCCGCCTTCCCGACCGCGCTGGTGGCGCGGTTGACGCGCTCGAGCATGCTCGAGATCCTGAACCGCGACTTCATCCGCACCGGCCGGGCCAAGGGCCTGGCCGAGCCCACGGTGGTGCTGCGCCACGCCCTCCGGAACGCCGCCATCCCGGTGCTCACGGTGATCGGGCTGCAGATCGGCACGCTGCTCGGGGGCGCCGTCATCACCGAGAGCGTGTTCGCGTGGCCTGGGATGGGCAAGCTCATCGTGGACGCCATCTTCTTTCGCGACTTCCCGGTGGTGCAGACGGTGCTCATCCTCTCCGCCACCGTCTTCGTGGTGATCAACCTCGCCGTCGACCTGCTCTACACCGTGATCGACCCGCGCATCCGGTACTCGTGACGGCTCGGCGGGCGGAACGCGCCGGCCCCGGGCGTCGCGCGTCGCGGAGCCCCGCCGCGGTGGTGGGCGGGACGCTGCTGGTCGCGGTGGTCCTGGCCAGCGTCCTCGCGCCCGTCCTCACCGCCGCGGACCCGGTCAGGCCGAGCTTCGCTCGCCGCCTCGCCCCGCCGTGGGGCCTGGGCGGGACGTCGGCCCACGTGCTCGGCACCGACAACCTCGGGCGCGACATCCTGGCGCGCCTCCTCCACGGCGGGCGCGTCTCCCTCGCCCTGGCCGCGACCGCGGTGCTGATCGCCGCCGGCGCGGGGGTCCTGGCCGGCCTCGTCGCCGGCGGATGGGGCGGGCCGGCCGACGCCATCATCATGCGGATCGCCGACGTGCAGCTCGCCTTTCCCGCGATCATGCTCGCCATCGCCATCGTCGCCGTGGTCGGCACGAATCCCGCGGCCCTGGTCGGCGTGCTTGCCCTCAGCGGATGGGTCCTCTACGCGCGGACCATCCGGGCCACCGTGCTCACCATCAAGAGCCTGGAGTACGTCGAGGCCGCGAGCACGCTCGGGGCCAGCGATCTTCGCATCATCGTCCGCCACATCCTGCCGAACGCCGTGGCGCCGATCCTCGTGATCGGCTCGAGCCAGTTCGCGACCATGGTCCTCCTCGAGTCCGGCCTGAGCTTCCTCGGCATGGGCATCCAGGCGCCGCGCCCGTCGTGGGGGCTGATGCTCGCGGAGGGCCGCGACTATCTCTCGAACGCCTGGTGGCTCGCCACCGCCCCGGGCGTCATGATCTCGACGGTCGTGCTCGGCGCCAACCTCCTCGGCGACGGCCTCCGCGACCTGCTCGATCCGCACCTCGGCTGACGCGCCGTCTCCGCGGCTCCGCCTCCGCGAACAGGCGCGGCGGGCGAGGGAGCGGTGGGGATGTGCTAGCATCCGCTCATCCTGCGGGTGACGGCGCGGTCGTTGATGGACACGGGCAAATCCTGACGGTAGACACGGGAGGCGAGGCATGGGCACGTTCCGGCTCTATGCGGGCCCCGACAAGCAGGCGCACATCGAGCCCATCGACCTGGGGAAGATGCACGAGTGGACGAAGGGGCTCCCGGCCACCCAGATCTCGTTCCGGGTGTGGCCGGTCGGGGAGTTCATCGACTGGCATCCGGCGCCGCGCCGCCAGTTCGTCATCATCCTGGCCGGCCAGCTCGAGATCGGGCTGGGCGACGGGACGAAGCACGTCTTCGGGCCGGGCGATGCTCGTCTGGTCGAGGACACGACGGGGCAGGGCCACACCACGCGGGTCCTGGGCAGCCAGCCCGCCGTGACCGCGACCGTCCCCCTGGCCCAGCAATGACCAGGATCCTCTTCGCGCCGCCCCAGCCCGAGCCGATTCTCGAGATCGCTCGCACCCTGATCCCGCCCGGCTACGAGCTCGTGACGGCCGAGCCCGGCACGCCCACGTTCTACCAGGCGGCGGCCGACGCCGAGTACTACCTGGGCCTCGCCCGGAACATGGGGGGCGAGTTCTTCCGGTCCGCGCCCCGGCTGAAGCTGGTCCAGCTCCTGAGCGCGGGGTACGACAGCGTGGACATCGAGGCCGCCCGCAAGGCGGGGGTGCCGGTCTCCAACAACGGCGGGGCCAACGCCATCGCGGTGGCCGAGCACACCTTCGCGCTCATGCTGGCCGTCCTCAAGCGCATCGTCTACCACCACAACAACGTCGTGAGCGGCAAGTGGCGGGTGGGCGACTTCGCCGCCGCCCGCGTGTACGAGCTCCACGGCAAGCGGCTCGGCATCATCGGCCTCGGCAACATCGGCAAGAAGGTCGCCCGCCGCGGGGTCGCCTTCGACATGCGCGTCCAGTACTACGACATCACTCGCCTGCGCGAGGACCAGGAAGATGCCCTCGGCGTGCGGTTCCTGCTGCTGCAGGAGATCCTCCGGACGTCGGACGTGCTGAGCCTGCACGTCCCGCTCGACGACAGCACCCGGAACCTCATCGGGGCCCCCGAGCTCGCCCTGATGAAGCCGAGCGCCATTCTCGTCAACACCTGTCGCGGTCCGGTGGTGGACGAGGCCGCCCTCTACCGGGCGCTCTCGGAAGGCCGGCTGGCCGGGGCCGGGCTCGACGTCCTGGTCGACGAGCCGCCGAAGGCGGGCCACCCGCTCTTCTCGCTGCCCACCGTGACCTTCACGCCGCACTCGGCCGGGCCGGCGTGGGACAA
>DATKEI010000145.1:0-6356 GCA_035544455.1 Binatia bacterium
CGCCGGGCGGGGTGGGGGCCCTCCCCGCGGGACACGCTGTGTCGCGGAGCGCTACCGGCACTCAATGGGGCCACGAGATGGGTGGTGGGTGGCTTCGGCCATCCGCAGAAGATACGGTCCCGCGGGGAGGACCCCCACCCCACCCGGCGCCGCGAGTTCACGAACTTCTGACTCGGGACACTAGAGCCAAAGGCCCGGACCCTCCCGGGCCGTTCGGACGTGGAGGTGCTGCGCCGACGACTCGACGAGTGGCGGCAGCTCCTCCGCCAGGCCCCGGCGACCGCGCAGCGGTCGCTCGGGCTGCTGCTGCCGGAGCCGCCCGCCGGGATCCGGCTCCGCAGGCGGATCGCCTACGGGCCGGTGTTCCTCGGCATGGCGAGTGTCAACGCGATGGTGCCCCCGGGGTGACTCGAACACCCGGCCCACGGTTTAGGAAACCGCTGCTCTATCCACCTGAGCTACGGGGGCGTGTTTGTTATTCCGCGGCAACTTACGAAGCTATGCTCATGGATTGTATCAGCTATGTGCCCACCTGTGTGCCCATCACCCCAGACACCTCCGGAGTTCGTCCCACGACTGGCAGGGCCTCCATGGGGTGGTGATCAGGGGCCTGCTGCACGGAGTCTCCGCTCCTCAGTAGCGAAGGCCGTCGGGGGCATATGAGCTACCGAGTCAGGCACGACGATGGTCCGCCGTTGTCCTGATAGCCGCAGCACAAGGAAGGCGAGACCGAAGCGCGGTTGCGCGTGACCCCACGTCGAATCGGCGAGAGGCGCAAACCCGGCCCATCCCTCTCGTGCCGGCCCGGCCGCCACGCCCACCGCGGCGAGCAGCTGGCTGGGTACCACGCGGCCCGTGGGCCTCGCGGTCATGGGATGGTCGAGCTCAGCGGGAGTCGCGCTTGGCTTGCTGCCGCTGGCCCCGGGCCTGTACGTGGGCCTGGATCGCCTGGGCGCGTGTCTTGCCGAACTGGCGCGCGGCGGCGGTCCCGGCCGCCCCGGCGCCCATCGCCTTGGCCCGCGTGGCCGCCTTCGCGGCCCGGGCGCTCGCGGCCTCCTCCTGCCCGGCCGCGGTCACGCGGGTGGACGCCTTCTTGCTCCGCGCGCTCTTGCTCGCCTTCGCCTTGGTCTTCGGTTTCATCGACGCCGCTCCTCTCCACTGCTGGTGACGGACTCGTGTGCCGCGCTGGCGCGCGCCGCCCTGGCGCTTCGCGCCTCGCCCGCGATCACTGCCGCAGTGGCCCGGTGATCTGGGGATCGGAGGCAACCGCCTCCACCCATTCTCGCATCACGCGGTTCATGACGTCCTCGAGCCTGGGCGTCAACGAGTCCAGGCCGATCCACTTGTTGACCTCGCTCCGCACGGTCTTGTCGGCCACGTAGGACCCGTCGGGCCCGGTCAACCGCACGTAGGCGCTCAGCGTCGCCTGCGCGCCCCAGTTCGACACCCCGTAGAAGTCCACGATCGTCGTGGACATCACGTAGGCCTCCGCGGGATTCGCCGGACCCGGGGGCGACGAGACCGCCGGGATCCCGCGCGCGGTCAGCGCGGCCACGAGAGCGTGCTGGAGCGCGACGGAATAGGGCTCGCTCACCAGCAGGGCCGCCGGCCACTCGCGCACACCGTAGAGCCCGCCGATGCCATCCCCGCTTTCAGACTCGGCTATCGCGCCGCGCCGGTCGACGACCGGCGCGACCGTCACTGGCCGACCCGAGGCCGCGGGGTCGGGGGCGCCCCCGAGCGGGCCGGGGTCCAGTGTCATCGTGCGGTCGCCGGCACACCCGCTGACAACGAACGCGGCGAGAACGATCGGCATCAGCAGGTGCATCGCGGATCTCCTTGCCCGCGGCGGGAACGGGCGGTCAATGACGGCGAGCCGGGCAAGGCGGCGAGGACCGGCGGCGGCGAGGGCGCGAGCGTCAGCCACGGGACGGCCAGCGATCATTCCAGATCGGGCGCGTCGACGCCGCGGGCGGCGAGCAGGCGGCGGAGCCGCCGGAGCGCGGCCGATTCGATCTGGCGCACGCGCTCCCGTGTGACCCCGAGGCGCCGCCCGATCTGCTCCAGCGTGAGAGGATCGGTGCCATCGAGGCCAAAGCGCAGGCTGACCACGTTCCGCTCGCTGTCGGGCAGGTCCTGGAGGACACCGGCGAGATCGGCGCCCTCCTGGAGCAGGCTCACGAGCCGGCCCACCGGCGGCGCTGTCCTGTCCTGCACGAGGTCGCCGAGCGTTCCCTTGCCCTCGGTCCCCATTGGCGCGTCGAAGGAGAGCGGCTGCTGCCGCACCGATTCCAGATGCTCGATCTCGTCCAGCGGTCGCTTGAGCTGCTCGGCGACCTCGGCCAGCGTGGGGACCCGGCCGAGATCGCGGGTCAGCGCCTCGCGCGCCTTGACGTACTGGGCGACGAGCTGCTCCACATGAACCGGCAGCCGGATCATGCGGGCCTGGTTGGCGAGAGCCCGCGTGATCGCCTGGCGGATCCACCAGATGGCGTAGGTCGAGAACCGCGTTCCGCGATCCGGACGGTACTTGCGGGCGGCCTGCATCAGCCCGATGTTGCCCTCCTCGATCAGGTCCAGCAGCGAGAGCCCGCGACTGCGATACCGGCGGGCCACATGGACGACGAGACGCAGATTGGACTCGACCAGCTTGTGCTCGGCATCGGTATCGCCCGAGTGCACGCGTCGCGCGAGGGCCTGCTCCTCGTCCGCGGTCAGGAGCGGATTCGGTGCGATCTCTTGAAGGTAGAGGCTCAAGAGCTCCCGGTCGCGCTGGCCGGGGCGGGCGGGCGCCGCCGGTTCCGGTAGCTCGGGTTCCGCCTCGAGAAGAGTCTCGAGCGGCTCGCCCACTCCCTCGAGCTCGTCGTCCGGGTCACTCACCGGCATCCTCGTCCCCGGTCTCGCTGGCTGGATACACGGCCGCCATCTCCCCGGGCGCCGGCGCGGGCTGCTGGTCGCGCGCGGTGAGGAGGGAAACGGGGTTGTAGGCCATGCCATCCCGCCGGATCTCGAAGTGCACGTGCCCATCCGCTCGCGCGTCCGGTAGGGGCGACGAGGGCAATCACGGCGCCGGCCTCGACGATGTCGCCGACCTCAACCATGTTCTGAAGATTGTGCTCGTATACCTGCGAGAATTCGCTTCGGTAGTCAATCCTCCCATGAGCCGCCTGCCGTGGTGCCCGGCGGGCATCATGGATCGAACTCCGCGTACCGTACGGTGAAGTTCGAGAACCGGCCGGTGGCGGGCCGCCAGATGAGGGCGACCTGCTCGACCCGGGCCAGAGGGGGGCCCTTGCCGAGATCCCGGGCGAGCTCCTCGATGCCCTCGCGGGCCCCTTCGACGCGCACGCGCACCCGCCCGTCCTTGAGGTTCATCACGTAGCCAGCGAGGTGCAGCAGGCTGGCCTTGCGCTGTACGTAGGCGCGGTAGCCGACCCCCTGGACGCGACCCTCGACGACGATGTCGGCCGCGCTGCGGACGACGGCCGTCCTCACCGCCCGCTCTCCGGGGCCGGCGGTAAGCGGGATTGGTCGGGGCGACTGGATTTGAACCAGCGACCTCCTGCTCCCGAAGCAGGCGCGCTACCAAGCTGCGCTACGCCCCGAATCCCTACCAAGCCCGATGCGACCCCCCCGGCGACTCCCGCCAGGCGTACTTGCCGACGAGCGGCACGAACGAGCACGGCGAGTCGTCGGTCACTCGCGTCTGCCCGTTCGCCTTCTCGACGACCACCAGGCGCTGACTCCCCACATCTCCAACGGGCATGACGAGCCGCCCACCGTCCGCCAGCTGCTCGACCAGGGGGGGCGGCACGGTCGGGCCGGCCGCCGTCACCACCATCCGGTCGAACGGGGCCTCGTCCGGCCATCCGTAGGTGCCGTTCGCCGTGCGCACCCACACGTTCCGGTAGCCGAGCCCTTCCAGCATCTCACGCGCACGCGCCGCCAGGCGTGGACGCCGCTCCACCGTGCATACCCGCGCCGCCATCTCCGCCAGCAGGGCCGCCTGATACCCGGAGCCAGTCCCGACCTCGAGGACCTTCTCGCGCCCGGTCAGCTGCAGCAATTCCGTCATCCGCGCCACCATAAACGGCTGCGAGATGGTCTGCCCGTCGCCGATCGGCAGCGCGTGCTCGCCGTACGCCCGCCCCCGCAATGCCTCGTCGACGAACAGGTGCCGCGGGATACGCCCCATGGCTTCCAGCACCCGAGGATCGGCGATCCCGCGCCCGGCGAGGTGCTCGCCCACCATGCGCCGCCGCTCCCGATCGTACCGCAGCCCGGTGGCGGCCTTGCCGCCCAGCTCGATCACCGCCCGCGCTTCTTCAGGAGCGCGTTCAGCCCGCCCTCCCACTCGGCCATGCGCCGGAGCACCGGGTAGTTTGTCAGGTCCAAATGCACTGGTGTCACCGTGGCCAAGCCGGCCCGGATCGCCGAGATGTCCGAGTCCTCGTCATCGTCCCACTCCGGGGGACCCGCTCCGATCCAGTAGTACGGGCGGCCCCGCGGATCGACCTCGCGCACCGCCTTCTCGCGATACACGCGACGACCGAGACGCGTGAGGCGGATTCCCGCCAGCCGTCCCGGAGGCACGTTCACGTTGAGCAACGTTTGCCGGGGGAGTCCTTCCACCAGCACCCGCATCGCCACCAGCCGCGCCACCTCGCCGGCCGCGGCAAAGCCGGCCGCGTCGGGCTCCACCTGCGACACCGCCATCGACGGCACGCCGAGCAGCGCGCCCTCCATCGCCGCCGCCACTGTACCCGAGTACGTCACGTCGTCGCCGAGGTTCGAGCCGTGGTTCACCCCGGACACGACCAGCACCGGCGGCTCCGACAGGAGCCCGAGGATCGCCAGGTTCACGCAATCCGACGGTGTCCCGTTGACCGCGGACCACCGATCCCCGATCGCATCCACCCGCAACGGCCGATGCAGGGTGAGCGCGTGACCCACCGCGCTCTGCTCGCGGTCCGGGGCGATCACGTGCACCTCGCCGAGATCCGTCAGCGCATCGGCCAGCGCCTTGATCCCCGCGGAGTTGATGCCGTCGTCGTTGGTGACGAGGATTATCGACACCAGCTGGCCTCTGGCCCCCGCACAAAAAAAAGAAGCAGATCCGAGAATCTGCCCCGGTGTCTCGTCATTTCAATTAATTGGTCGGGGCGACTGGATTTGAACCAGCGACCCCTTGACCCCCAGTCAAGTGCGCTACCGGGCTGCGCCACGCCCCGACCCGGAGGGCATTGTACGGGCACCACCGCGGAAACACAAGCCAGCGTGCTCACCGGTGCGGGGCCAGCCGCTCGCGGATCGCGCGCAACCGGTCGCGCGCCCGCCGCAGGGCGGCCTCGAGGACCGCTCCGCGCAGGCCGAGATCCATCTGGTTGCCGGACCGGGACTCGGCGAGCAGGCGCTTCTTGGCGCCCTCGAGGGTGAGGCGCTCGTCATAGAGCAGCGACTTGATGCGGAGCACCATCTCCACGTCCCGCTTGCGATACAGGCGCTGGCCGGCCGGGTTCTTCTTCGGGCGGAGCAGCTTGAACTCGGACTCCCAGTAGCGGAGCACGTACGCCGGCACTCCGGCGATCCGCTCGACCTCGCCGATCCGGAAGTACAGCTTGTCCGGGATCGCCGGCGCCACGGGACTGTTACTGGCCCTGTGCCTGGTTCAACCGGAGCTTGAGTCCCTTGCTGGGCTTGAACGTCAGCACCTTCCGGGCCGTGATCTCGATGCTGTCGCCCGTCTGCGGGTTGCGTCCGCGCCGCGACGCCTTCCGGCGAATGCGGAAGTGGCCGAATCCGACGATCTTCACGTCCTCGCTGCGCTCGAAACAGTTGAAGATCAGCTCGAACATCTGCTCCACGACAGTGGCCGACTGCCGCTTCGACAGGCCGTGGTCGGCGACGGCATTGATCAGATCGTTCTTGGTCAGAGCCCCCACCTCCTCCCGCCGCCCCCGGTGTCCGCGACCCGCATGGCCCTGCTCGGACTGTCCCTGCCCGTCGTCGCCCCGTCCTTCGCCCATTGCGCACTCGCTCCTGTCTTGTGGAATTTCTTAGGAGTCGCGCCATGTTAGCATACGACCGCAGTTGACGCGATCAAATCCCTCAACGGTTCCGTCGAGTTATGGGATGCCCGCTCAGGCCACGGGACAGCTGATCGCCCTCGACTCCTTGAGTCCCAACGAGAATGGCCGGTATGCGGGCGTTAACCCGAGGGCCGGCCCCGTCAGCGGCGCATGCGGGGGGCTGCCCGGCGGGGCCCTACGCTCCGGCCCGAGCGGCGGAAGAGCAGGCGCAGCGGCGACCCCGAGAACCCGTAGGCGTGCCGCAGCGAGTTGAGCAGGTAGCGCTCG
>DATKEI010000146.1:0-4699 GCA_035544455.1 Binatia bacterium
TGACGACGCGGGCCCCGAGGTCCGCGAGCAAGCGCGTGCAGTAGGGCCCGGCGAGGACGCGGGTGAAGTCGAGGATGGTGATGCCGGCGAGGGGCAGATCGGGCGCGATCACCGGCCGAGTATATCAGCGGCACCGGGCCCGTCCCGGCGCCGGGGCCGCGCCGCCCGGGGCGGGGACTGCGGCCCGGGAGAGTGTCCATCCGGGGCACCCGGGCCGCCCGCGAGGGTCATCGTCTCGGGACACCAGTCTAGCGAGGCTTCGCCTCAGACCGACGAGACATGTCGGCGGGGCGAGGTGAAGGAACACGATTGATCATGGGGTTGGCGACCAAGGAGCGATTGATCCGTGGCGGCCGGTGATGGGACTGAAGAACCGGAGAACGGGTGTCTCTTTCGAGGGGAACCCAGGAAGACGAGAGAGTGGCCCCGGTCGAGTGGACAACACGGGATGCGATAGACTCGCTCCCAATAACCCGTCGAGCGGGTGGTAGGTCCACGAGGGACCGCCATCGACCGGAGCCAGCCATGAGCCTACCACGGAGTGTCGCCGACGTCCTGCGGGAGCACGTCACCCTGGAAGTAGAGTGTATCGACCGGATGTACCTGAATGCCTACGTTCCGGGGCTGCAGTACGAGAGCGGTGTGGCCGCGTTTTTCCGCAAGCACCGGGGGCAGCCGGTGGCCTCGTCCGCGTTGATGGCGCCCATGACCGAGGGGTTCGTGGCGGCCATTCACGCCTTCGTGCACGCGCAGGGGGTGCCGCTGATCACGTTCGAGAAGGGGCAGCGGAAGGACGACGTCATGGCCGAGCACCTGGCGCGCTTCACGGCCCCGGAAGGGGTCGTGTTCGTGGGCCGGGCGCAGGAAAAGGCCCGGGTGCTGCGCACGGAGAAGCGCCGGAACCCGACCACCGGCCAGGCCTATCCGTGGCTCGTGCGCTCGACGGCGATGGTCAACCACTTTTACTTCTACGCCGTGGATCGCGACTTCGGCCCGTTCTTCCTGAAGTTCAGCACCTACTTTCCGTACACGGCCAAGCTCTGCCTCAACGGCCACGAGTACGTGAAGCGCCAACTGGCCCAGCGCGGGATCCCCTACGAGGCCCTCGACAACGGCATCGCCTCGTGTGCCGACCCGCGGCGGCTGCAGGCGCTGGGCGACGGGCTGTCGGCGGACAAAATCGACGCCTTCTTCCGCAAGTGGCTGGGGCGCTTGCCGCATCCATTCACCAGCGCCGACCGGCGGGCCGGGTATCGGTACGAACTGTCCATCCTGCAGGCCGAGTTCAGCCTCACGCAGGTGCTGGATCGCCCCCTGAGCGGCCGGCTGCTCTTCGAGGACCTCATCCGGGAGAACCTGGACCTGGGCCGGCCGGATCGGGTGCAGTTGATCTTCGATCGCCGGGTCACGCGCCAGACCCCCGGGCGCTTTCGCACCCGAGTGCTCACGGAGGGGGTCGTGCCGTCGCTGCACATCAGCTACAAGCACAGCGATCTCAAGCAGTACCTCAAAGGGCTGTGGCGCGCCGCGGTGGGCCGCGCCCTGCGAACCGAACTGACGGTGAACGATACCCGGGACTTCGGGATCGGGCGTGGGCTGAGCAACCTCGCCGCCCTGCGGCAGGTCGGCGGTCAAGCCACTCGACGTCTGCTGGACGTCCAACGACTCAGCGGCGACGCCACGATCGGCGACGAGACCGTGCAGCGCGTGCACCGGCCGGTGACCGTCGCGGGGCAACGGGTGCCAGGGCTGCGGTTTCTGGACCCCCGTGTGCTGGCCCTGTTCCTGGCGCTCGTCGTCTTTCGGCTGCTGCCCCAGGGGTTCAGCGCCCGCGAGCTGCGCCAGCATGTCGCGCCGTTGCTGGGCAAGGCGCCGTCCGAATTGTCCGTGGGGCAGCTCACGTACGACCTGCGCCGGTTGCGGCTGCACGGCTTGATCGAGCGGCGGCCCAAGCAGCATCGCTATCACGTCACCGACGCCGGCCTGCGCGTGGCGCTCTTCATCTCCCGGCTGTCGGCCCGGACGTTGCGCCCCGGCTTGGCGACCGTGATGCCGGACACCGCCGCGAACGACTCCCGCCTGCGGCGCGCCTTCGAACAGCTCGAGCACGCCATGGACGACTGGTGCGCGGAGGTCAAAGTCGCCGCATGAAACTTGACTCATCCGCATCAACCTTGCTCTTTCAAGAACGCTAGTGTGCTGAGTCAGAAATGTGCCGACCGAGCGCCGGGCGGGGTGGGGGCGGGCGGCGACTCCATCGCCTGGCGCGATCTGGCTCAGGACACTCGCCCGACCTATTCCCGGGGAGCGCGGGGTCGCGATCCCGCGCGCTGGCCGGCGAGATCGAGGTCGAGGATGATGGCGGCGTGGTCGCTCGGCGCCCGCCGCGGCCCGCCGGCGTGCCCGCCCCAGGCGTGGCGGGTCTCGACCACGGCGGGCAGGAGGGCGGGATTCACGAAGGCCTGGTCGATGCGGAAGCCGTTCCGGCCATTCGGGGAGTACCAAGTGTACGCGGGGACCGCGCCGCGCCGATGGCGAACGGCGTCGGTCCAGCCCGCGGCGGCGAGGTCGAGCATCCACCCGTCCTCCCGGGCGTTGAAGGCGGGGACCTGCTCGTCGGCCCCGATGCGCCCGGAGTTGGTGTCCCCCACGAGGAGGGCGGGCTCGCCCCACCGAGCGCGCGCCAGCGCGAGCACGGCGTCCAGGAAGGGATACTTGCGGCCGCTCACGCGATTGGGCACGTGCATGACCCCGACCGCGATCGGCCGCGGCGCGGCCACCCAGGCAAAGAGCCATCGGGCCGGCTCGACGGGCGCGCCGGAGATCTCCCGCCGGGCCAGCGGCCATCGCGCCGCGAGCAGCAGCGCGTTCACTCCGGGCTCGCGGGGCGAGGCGGTGGTGACCTGGTGCACGAGACCACGGGCCGCGAGGCCGGCGGCGAGGGCCCCGCTCGGCGGCGTGGCCCGGAATTCCGAGAGCGCGACCACGTCCGGCGCCCAGCGGCCCAGGCGGTGAAGGATCGCGTCCACGCGGTAGCCGCCGCCGGCGCGGATGTTCCAGGCGACGACACGGGTCCGGAGGGGGCCGTGCGGTGGGGCCACGCGGGGAGAATAGCAGGGCGCCCGCGGTGAGAGGCGCCTTGCTACCGCACCGTGCTCCCTCTCCACTCAGCCGAGTGGACCGGGGCTGGTCGTGTTCCGCGCGTTCGCGGCACGGCCCCTCACCCTTCCCTCTCCCCGGAGGGCCCGGAGGGCAGAGGGTGTCGTCCCGGACCCTCGGGTGTATCGGCGGCTCGAGCGACGGACAGGATGCGCGCCTCGAAGGCCCGGATCTGCCGCCGCACTTGCTGCTCGAGCAGGAGGCGAGCCGGCGACGAGAAGAGGGCGCCGAAGAGGGGCAGGGCATAGTCCGCGCGATAGGCCACGTCGGCGCCCGCGCGGGCCGCGACGAACGTCCAGCGGGCATCGAACCGCCGGAAGGGGCCCTCCACCTGCGAGAGGTCGATCGCCTCCGGCGGCGTGAACCGCGCCCGCGTGACGAGCCGCATGGGGACCACGCCCATGCGAATGGTCATGGCCACGATATCGTCCCGGCGCTCCACCGCGTCGACGTCGGGCAGGAACGCGGGGTACTGCTCCACGTCGGCCACGACCCGATAGACGAGTTCGACCGGGGCCTCGATGTGGGCGCGGAGGTTCAGGTCGGGCATGGGCTCACCCCGGGGAGGCGGGGGCCGGGCTCAGCACCGCGAAGCCCATGCCGAGGGCGCGGCTCCAGGGCAGGAGGCTCGCGGCCAGGGCGGTCGCGAGCGGCGAGGCCGCCCCGGCGGGGGCCGACTCGCCATCCGGGGCGACGACCAGGGCGATGGCGTCGTGTGCCCGGCCGTTCAGCCAGTACCGCACGCCGGGGGCCGCCGCCGCGTTCCGGACCCAGTGGGCCCGACCGCGCACCGTGCTGACGACCACGAGATCGCCCACCCGGGTGCCGAGGAGGGGCACCCGGACGGCGCGGCCGGTCTTGCGACCGCGCGTCTCGACCACCACGAGACCCGTCGGCCAGGGGCCGGGCGCGCCGACGCCGGAGCGGACCAGGGGCTCGAGCACCGCGTTTAGGCCGCGGAACAGTCCGGACTGCAGGGGCTCGAGCGCCTGGCAGAGCATGGCTAGCGGATGCCCTGGATGTCCTTCACGCGGCTCACGCACGAGGTGACGGCCTCGCCGATCTCGCGCGTGGTCTGCTCGGCCGACGCCTCGAGGCGGCCGGCGCCCCGCGCGACGATCTGGGCATTGGCCTCGACGAGACGGGCCATTCGCTGGGTGGCGCCCGTCGCCTCGAGCAGACCCTTGCGATACCAGGCGAACGGATCCTGCTGGAGCTCCTCGATGCCCTGACGGGAGAAGAGCGCGGCCGCCGGCGACTGCCGCACGGCGTCGAGAGCGGCCGACTGGATGTCCACGTAGGCCTGGAAGCTCTCGCGCGCCGCGGCCGACGACAGCTCGATCAGGGTGCCGACCACGCGCTGGTTTGCCTCGGCGAGGGTCGAGACGGTCTCAAGAGCCTTGTCGCGAACCTGGGAGATGGCCTCCGGGAACACCGGGGCAGCGTCGGGCTGGGCCTTGGTCGCCATGGTGGGTCTCCTTCCGCGAGCCGGAGACCCCTTGGGCCGGCGGCCTCGCGCGTGCTGGGTTGAGCGGGTTAT
>DATKEI010000147.1:0-13687 GCA_035544455.1 Binatia bacterium
CGTCCGGCCGCGCGGCGACTGGCTGCGCTGGGGGCGGCGTGGCGGCCCACGGCGGCACGGCAGCGCCGTCGGGGTTCACCCCGCGGCTGGCCGGCGTGCTGCCGAGCACTGCGAACGCGACTGGGAGCACCGTCACGAGCATGCCGGCGACGAGGATCCAGACACCGGCGGGAAACCCCAGGCTGCCGATCAGCGCGAGCATCGCCGGAGCGACCACCACGCCGCCGAGGCTCGCTCCCGTCAGGGCGAGGCTCACCGCGAGGCCGCGCCTGGCCTCGAACCAGGGGGCGAGCAGGATGTTGATGGCGGCCCCGCTCATCCCGGCCCATCCGACCGCCAGAACGGCAAACGCCAGGTAGAGCTGCCAGATCTCCGCGACGAGGGGAAGGCTCCCCACGCCGGCCGCCATGGCGAGGGCGCAGGCCGCCACCGTGACGCGCGGTCCAAAGCGGCGCATGGCGTGGCCCGCGAACGCGGTCAGGACCGCCCCGATCAGGTAGAAGGCGGTGATCGCCATCGACACCGCGCCGGTGGACCAGGGATGGGCCGCCCGGAGCGAGACCAGGTAGATGGACAGGCCGTAGAAGCCGAGCCCCCAGCTCCACACGGCGATCAGGGCTGCGCCGCCGACCACGTACCAGCCGTAGAACATGTGCTCTCCCCGCGTCACCGCGGAACGACCGTGACCCGTGGACCGTTGGGGCCCGGAGCCAACCTGGGGTAGTGTAGCCCGCGGGAGGGCGCGCCATGACCACGACCGAGATCAGCCTCGAGAGCCTGCGGCAACACGTCGGGCGCCGCCAGAGCGCGACCGATGTCATCGCCGCCGGTCCCGCCAACCTGTTGCGGCTGGCCTTCGGACGTCCCGAGCCCGAGCTCCGGGACGGCGATCCGCTCCCTCCGGGCTGGCAGTGCCTCTACTTCCTGCCGCGATTCCGGCCGGAGGAGCTCCATCCCGACGGCAGCCCGATCGACACCGGTGTCGTGCCGCGAATGCCCCTGCCGCGCCGGATGTTCGCGGGCGAGGATCTCAGCTTTCACCGGCCGCTCCGCATCGGCGATCGCGTGCGGCGCGAGACGGAGCTGGCGGATATCGCGGTGAAGGCCGGCGGCACCGGCACGCTCGTCTTTGCCACCGTGGTCAACCGCGTGTTCGGCCCCGATGGCCTCGCCCTCGAGGAGCGGCGGCGGACCGTCTTCCGCGAGGAGGTCAAGCCCGGGCAGGGGAACCAGGCGCCGCGCCGGGAGGAGGTGCCCCCCGACGTCCCGTGGCGGCGCCGGATCGAGCCCGATCCCGTCCTCCTGTTCCGGTTCTCCGCGCTCACCTTCAACAGCCACCGCATCCACTACGACCGCCGCTGGGCCATGGAGGTGGAGGGCTATCCGGGGCTCGTGGTGCACGGGCCGCTCACCTCCACGCTCCTGATCGACTTCGCGCGCGACCACGCCCCGGGCCGGACCTTCGCTGCCTGTCGCATCGAGGCGCGCGCCCCCCTGTTCGACCTCGCCCCCTTCGAGCTGTGCGGCCGCCCCACGGCGGATGGACGCGGCGGGGAGCTGTGGGCGGTGACACCGGAGGGGACGCTGGCGATGCGCGCCCAGGTCGACTTCGCCGTCTAGTGTGCTGAGTCAGCAATGTGCCGACAAAGCGCCGGGTGGGGTGGGGGCCCCCCCGCGGGACACGCCGTGTCGCGAGAGGGTGGCTGGCACTCAAGGGGCCACGAGATGGGCGGGGCAGGAGCTGAAAGGCATGTTCATGAACCGGTCGGGCTGGCGGGGGGGGGTGCCCTTGTAACTCACTTGTAACACGGCGGCCATGTCGCGGAAACGCGGCGCACGGATGATTGACCCACGGACTAGAAAGACGGACGAGACAGAAAGAGGGAGAAACGCATGAAGAGGTTCGCAGGCATGAAGAGGTTCGCAGCAATGGCGAGTGTGATCGGCGGCATCGTCCTGCTCGGGACGGCCGCTGTCGCCCAGGTGCAGGTCGACCCGGGACTTGCCGCGTACAAGACGGTCAGCGGCGTGAGCGGAAACGTCTCGAGCATCGGCTCGGATACGCTCAACAACCTGATGACGCTCTGGGCCGAGGGCTTCAGCAAGTTCTACCCGAACGCAAAGATCCAGATCGAGGGCAAGGGATCCTCCACCGCCCCCGCCGCCCTGATCTCGGGCACGGCCCAGCTGGGTCCGATGTCGCGCCCGATGAAGGGGACCGAGATCGACCAGTTCGAGAAGAAGTACGGCTACAAGCCCCTGCCGATCCGCACCTCGGTCGATGCCCTCGCCGTGTTCGTCAACAAGGACAACCCGATCAAGTGCCTGACGATGGCCCAGGTGGACGCGGTGTTCTCGAAGAGTCGCCGGGCCGGGCTCAAGGAGGACGTGAAGACCTGGGGGCAGCTCGGCCTCACCGGCGAATGGGCCAGCCGGCCCATCAGTCTGTACGGGCGCAACTCGGCGTCCGGGACCTACGGGTTCTTCAAGGAGCACGCGCTCAAGAACGGTGACTTCAAGGACGAGGTCAAGGAGCAGCCGGGTTCGGCCTCGGTGGTCCAGGGCGTCACGGTGGACCGGTACGCGATGGGCTACAGCGGCATCGGGTACGCCACCGCCGGGGTCAAGGCGGTGCCGCTCGCCGAGAAGGAGGGCGCCAAGTGCGTCGAGGCGACGGCCGACAATGCCTACAGCGGGAGCTTTCCGCTGGCTCGCTTCCTCTACGTCTACATCAACAAGGCTCCAAACAAGCCGCTCGACCCGATGACCCGCGAGTTCGTCAAGCTCATGGTGTCCCGGGAAGGGCAGGAGGTCGTGGTCAAGGACGGCTACTTCCCGATCCCGGCCTCGATCGCCAAGGAAGAGCTGAACAAGGTCCAGTAGGTGGCCGTCAATCCCGAAGCGCTCCCGTCGGGCGGGCCGGCCGCGCCGGCCCGCCGGCGGCCAGTCTCCGCGGCCCGGACCGGCCGCCGGATCGCTCTCGACCGCTGGGCGTCGAGACTGGTGGTGGTCGGGGGCCTCGTCATCATCGCCTCGATCCTCGCCATCGTGTTCGTGCTCGTCGCCGAGGTCTGGCCGCTGTTCAGGGCGCCGGAGGTCGAGCTGATCGGCCCGCCCGCGGCCGGGCTCGCCGCGGGCGCGGGCGGGCCGGTGGGGTCGATCGGGACCGATGAGTACCGGGAGGTGGCATTCCAGGTGACGCGCGAGGGCGCGCTCCAGGTCGTCGACCTCAAGTGGGGGACGCCCGTGCGGTCGCAGCCGATCCCCGGCCTCGAAGGGGCCTCGGTCTCGCGCGTGGTGCAGGAGCATGTGGGGAGCAGCCGATACCTGATCGGCACGTCCGACGGGCGCGTGATCCCGCTCGACATGAAGTTCGACGTCACCTTCCGGGAGGGCACGCGCGGGGTCGCGGCCGCCGCGTCCTTTGGCGAGGCGGTGGTCCTCGATCCCGAGCGGAAGCGGCCGATCGTGAGGCTGGCCGCGGCCAGCGCGGACTCGGGCGCGGTCCTGGTCGCGCAGCTTGGGCCGCGGGAGCTGGTCGTCCACACCGTCACCCAGAAGAAGGCGCTGGTGGGAGAGGGGACGCGCGAGGAGTCCCTGCAGGCCCTGGCGCTGCCCGCCGAGGGCGACGTGACCGCGCTCAACATCGATGAGCGCGGCGCGGATCTCTTCCTCGGAACGTCCCAGGGCCGGCTCGTGCGGGTGGACCTCGGGGACAAGGCGGCGCCCCGGGTGGTCGAGACGGTCGACATCAGCGGGACAACAGGTGCGGCGCCGGTCACCGTGGTGGACTTCCTGCTCGGCGACCGCACCATCGTCGTCGGCGACGAGGCCGGCCGGGTCACGACGTGGCAGATCGTGCGCCCGGAGGCGGGGGGCGATCCGCGCCTCGTCCGCGTCCACGAGTTCCGGAAGCACGCGGCGCCCGTGATGGCGGTCAGCGCCTCGCCGCGCGACAAGGGCTTCGTGACCGCCGACACGTCGGGACAGGTGGAGATCCACTACGGGACGTCGGGCCGGACGCTCATGTCGTTCACGGCGCCCGCCGGCGACCTGCGCGCCGTCTTCTTCGCGCCCAAGGCGGATGCCGTGGTGACCGCGGACACCGCCGGGCAGATCTCCCAGTGGAAGCTCACCAACCCGCATCCGGAGATCACCCTGGGCACGCTGTTCGGCAAGGTCTGGTACGAGGGCTACTCGGCCCCGGCCTACGTGTGGCAGTCCACCGGCGGCAGCGACGACTTCGAGGCCAAGCTGAGCCTGACCCCGCTCGTGTACGGGACGCTCAAGGGCACCTTCTACGCGCTCGTGGTCGCGGTGCCGCTCGCGCTTTTCGCCGCCCTGTACGTGAGCGAGTTCATGCACCCCGACCTCAAGGCCTACGTCAAGCCCGTGGTCGAGATCATGGCGGCCCTGCCGAGCGTGGTGCTGGGGTTCCTGGCCGGGCTGTGGCTGGCGCCGATCGTGGAGCGCGTCGTGCCCGGGCTCTTCCTCGTGCCCCTGGTGGTCCCGGCGCTCATCCTGGCCGCCTTCTTCGCCTGGCGGCTCCTGCCCGTGACCCTCCGGCGCCGGCTGCGGCCCGGCACCGAGGTGGCCCTGCTCATCCCGGTCGTCGTGGCGGGGGTCTGGATCGCGCTCTCCCTGGGCGGGCTCGTCGAGATGGCGCTTCTCGGCGGCAACTACCGCGGATGGCTGCTGTCGACGCTCGGGCTGACCTACGACCAGCGCAACTCGCTCGTGGTCGGCGTGGCCATGGGGTTCGCGGTGATCCCGATCATCTTCACCATCGCCGAGGACTCCCTGGCGAACGTTCCCGGCCACCTCCGGGCGGGATCCCTGGCCCTGGGCGCCAACCGCTGGCAGACCGCCCTGCGCATCGTCCTCCCCACCGCCAGTCCCGGGATCTTCTCGGCCGTCATGATCGGGTTCGGGCGCGCGGTGGGAGAGACGATGATCGTGCTCATGGCCACCGGCAATACTCCGGTCATGGACTGGAGCATCTTCAACGGGTTCCGGGCCCTGTCCGCCAACATCGCGGTGGAGCTCCCCGAGGCCCCCGAGCAGGGCACCCTGTTCCGGGTGCTCTTTCTCGCCGCGCTCCTGCTGTTCTGTCTGACCTTCGCGCTCAACACCGTGGCCGAGCTGGTCCGGCTCCGACTCCGGCAGCGGTACCGCTACCTGTGAGGAAGCTCTGGCGCGGCGGCGAGCCGTTCATCTGGCTGACGGGGGGGGCGCTTGCCCTCGCCCTGCTCATGGTGGGGGGCCTCATCGGGCTGATCCTGTACAACGGGCTCGGGTTCTTCTGGCCGAGGGCGATCGAGGAGCTGGCGCTGCGCGACGGCGCGGTCGTGACCGGCCAGGTCGTGGAGCGGGAGGCCATCCCCGCCCGGCCCGGTCAGTATCGCGACAAGCTCCGGGTGGGCAACCGGGACCTCTACGGGGCCGACTTCCGCTGGGTCGACGAGGCCGACATCGCCCGGCGCGCGCATCCCGCTGACGTGGCCGTCATCGAGCGCACGGAGTGGGGGCTCCTCATCGGGCGCGTCACGGAGCTGCGCGACGGCGGCCGGCCGATCGCCACGGGCGCGGCGGCGCTGGCCGAGATGGAGAAGCGGCTGCCGGAGGTGGCGCGCGTCCGGCGGGCCATCCGCCGGATCGAGAAGGGCGAGATCGGCGCGGTGAACCACGAGCAGGAGCGCGTGCGCCTCCAGATGCGCAAGCTGGAGCGGGAGGGGGTCACGACGGGGCCCCGCGTCGAGGCCCTGCGGGCGCAACTCGCCCCCCTCGAGGCGCGCTACCAGGAGCTTGCGGGGAGGATCGCCGAGCTTCGCGCGGGCCAGACGCTCTCGGTGCTGGTGACGGCGGACGACGGCAAGGACAAGGACCTGCCGCTCGTAGAGGTGATCGACGTGTACTTCCCCAACGCCATGGGCCCGGCGGCCAAGATCGGCCACTACGCGGCCCGGGCGTGGGAGTTCGTGGCCGATGACCCGCGGGAATCCAACACCGAGGGCGGCGTGTTCCCGGCGATCTTCGGGACGGTCATGATGGTGCTCATCATGAGCATCATGGTCACCCCCCTCGGGGTCCTGGCCGCCTTCTACCTGCGCGAGTACGCCCGGCAGGGGGCGTTCGTGAGCGCGGTGCGCATCTCCGTGAACAACCTGGCCGGGGTGCCGTCGATCGTGTTCGGCGTGTTCGGGGTCGGGTTCTTCATCTACGCCGTCGGGGGGACGATCGACAGTCTCTTCTATGCCGAGGCCCTGCCCACGCCGACCTATGGCACGGGGGGGATCCTGTGGGCCTCCCTCACCCTGGCGCTCCTGACGGTGCCGGTGGTGATCGTCGCGACCGAGGAGGGGCTGGCCGCCGTGCCCCGCGGCGTCCGCGAGGCGTCGCTCGCCCTGTCCGCCACCAAGCTCGAGACCACGCTCCGGGTCGTGCTGCCGGCGGTGCTCCCGTCGATCCTCACCGGGCTGATCCTCGCCATGGCGCGCGCCGCCGGCGAGGTCGCCCCCCTCATGATCACGGGGGTGGTGAAGCTCGCGCCCGCGCTGCCCATCGACGGGTACTGGCCGTTTCTCCACCTCGACCGGAAGTTCATGCACCTGGGCTTTCACATCTACGACGTGGGCTTCCAGTCGCCCAACGTCGACGCCGCGCGGCCGATGGTGTTCACCACCACGCTCCTGCTCCTGCTGATCGTCGTGTTCCTGAACCTGTTCGCCATCGGCCTGCGCAACCGGCTCCGCCGGAAGTACGCGACGGCGGCCGTCTAGTGTCCCGAGTCAGAAGTTCGTGGACTCGCGGCGCCGGGTGGGGTGGGGGTCCTCCCCCCCGGGGGCGCCGTGCGTCCACGAACGTTCGATTCAGAACTCCAGGAGGCGTGTCATGGCGGCATCGCTCCAGCTGAGCCCCGATCTCGCCCGCGAGAGCCCGGACCCGGTGATGGAAGCGCCGATGGTCGAGATCGAGCGCGTGAACCTGTGGTACGGGTCGAAGCAGGCCCTCAAGGACATCTCGATGTCGGTGCCCAAGCAGCGCATCACCGCGTACATCGGTCCGTCGGGCTGCGGCAAGAGCACCCTCCTGCGCTGCCTCAACCGGATGAACGACCTCGTCGACGGGGTGAGGATGACGGGGGCGATCCGCATCGGGGGGACGGACATCAACGATCCCCGGCTCGACGTGACCGATCTGCGAAAGCGCGTGGGCATGGTGTTCCAGAAGTCGAACCCGTTCCCGAAGTCGATCTTCGAGAACGTCGCGTACGGACCGCGCATTCTCGGCGTCAAGGGCCGGAGCGACCTCGACGGCATCGTGGAGCGCAGTCTGAAGGCGGCGGCCCTGTGGGACGAGGTGGACGACCGCCTGGCCGACAGCGCGCTCGGCCTGTCCGGTGGCCAGCAGCAGCGCCTGTGCATCGCCCGCGCCATCGCGGTGGAGCCCGATGTGCTCCTCATGGACGAGCCGTGCTCGGCCCTCGATCCCATCGCCACCGCGAAGATCGAGGACCTGATGGTGGAGCTCAAGAACAGCTACACGATCGTCATCGTGACCCACAACATGCAGCAAGCGGCGCGGGTGTCCGACTACACGGGCTTCATGCTCCTGGGCGAGCTGGTCGAGTTCGGGGTCACCCGCGAGCTGTTCACGCGGCCGGGCGAGAAGAGGACCGAGGACTACATCACCGGGCGCTTCGGGTAGGACGCGGATGTTCGCGGACAGGTCTGGCCGCGCCGCCCACGGAGGCCTCATGCAACAGCGCCACTTCCACGAGGAGCTCGACGCCCTGAAGCAGACGGTGCTGGCCATGGGGGCGCTCGTCGAGGACCAGATCCGGCGAGTCATGCACGCCCTGCTCGATCGCGACGACGCGCTGGCCCGTGCGGTGATCGAGCGCGACCAGCGCGTGAACGCGTACGACATCGAGATCGATGAGAAGTCGGTGGAGCTGCTCGCCCTGCACCAGCCGGCCGCCATCGATCTCCGCGTCATCATGACCGCGATCAAGATCGTGACGGACCTGGAGCGGATCGGGGACCAGGCGGTGAACATCGCGCAGCGAGCGCTCGAGCTGCACACGGAGCCGCAGCTCAAGCCGTACGTCGACCTGCCGCGCATGGCGGACAAGGCCCAGCGCATGGTCAAGGAGAGCCTGGACGCCTTCGTGAACCGGGACACCGAGCTGGCGCGGCGCGTGTGCGCGGCCGACGCCGAGGTGGATGCCCTGAAGGAGCAGATCTTCCGGGAGCTGTTGACGTTCATGATGCAGGACCCCAAGACCATTCCGCGCGCCATGCGGCTGATCCTGATCTCGCGCTTCATGGAGCGGATCGCCGACCACGCGACCAACATCGCGGAGATGGTGATCTACATGGTCGAGGGCAAGCTCGTCCGGCACACCCTGGCGTGAGCGGGGGCGGACCCCTCCGCGGGCCCTCGTTTCGCGCCGCGCCCCTCCCTGGGGGCGCGGCGGCGGGGTGCGGTCCGGGCGACCCCGTCCCGTATACTGGTGGCATGGCGGCAACCCGGTCGTACCAGCTCCGGTCCGCGGACGCCCAGCGGCGGATCGAGGAACTCCTCGTCGAGCTGGCGGTGCCGGCGGCGCACCGGCGGCCGCTCGGAGAGCTCCTGACCACGGTGCTCAAGATGCACGAGGACGGCGGGGCGCTGGTCGACCTCAAGATCGCGAACAATGCGCTGAAGGAGCTGCGCCACGGCTTCCGGGTGTTTGCCCCCTACCGCGACGTGCGCAAGGTGACCGTCTTCGGGTCCGCGCGCGTCGCGCCCGACCGCCCCATCTCCGATCAGGCCCGGGCGTTCGGCCGCCGCATGCGGGAAGTGGGATGGATGGTGATGACCGGGGCGGGCAGCGGGATCATGGGGGCGGCCCAGGAGGGCGCCGGCCGGGAGGGCTCCTTCGGGCTCAACATCCGGTTGCCCTTCGAGCAGGAGCCCAACCCGTGGATCGCCGGCGATCCCAAGCTCATCTCCTTCCGCTACTTCTTCACCCGCAAGTTCTTCCTCGTGCGCGAGGCCTACGCCATGGCCTTCCTGCCCGGGGGTTTCGGGACGTGGGACGAGGCCTTCGAGACGCTGACCCTCATCCAGACCGGCAAGACGCCGGTTCTGCCCGTGGTCCTGCTGGACGCGCCCGGGGGGAGCTACTGGCGCGACCTGCTGGAGTTCGTGCGGAAGGAGATGCTCACGCCGGGGATGATCTCGCCAGAGGACCTCGGGCTGGTGCGGATCTGCGAAGACGTCGAGGACGCCGTGGCCGAGATCCAGCGGTTCTACCGGGTGTTCCACTCCATGCGGAAGGTGGGGGAGGTCCTCGCCCTGCGCCTGGCGCACGCGGTGCCGTCGGAGATGCTCGCCGCCATCGACGAGCAGTTCGCCGACATCCTGCGCGGGCCGGCCCGCCTCGAGCCCGGCCCGCTCCCCGCGGAGGGCCGGGAGCACCCGGACCTGCCCCGGCTCGTCCTGCCGTTCATGCGGTCGCGCTTCGCCCGCCTGCGCCCCCTCATCGACCTGGTCAACGAGGCTCCGCGGCCAGTCTGACTACTCGCTCTCCTCCCGCTCCTCGGTGGCCTGACAGGCCGCGCAGACCCAGGTGCGGAGCAGGGTCATTCGCTCGGGATCCCGGCGCAGGGTCCACGCGAACATCTTCTTGGCGCCGCAGCGCGGGCAGACCTCGGTGGGCTGACCGGGGAGCACCTCCTGCGGGAGCCAGGCGACCTTGAGCTTCACCCCCGGAGTATAGCCCGGCCCGAGGTGTCCGGACCGGGCGGCGAATGCCGGCCCGCCTCCAAACCCGTTCAGGAGATCCCGCTTCACCCCACCCCGCCCGGCGCTCTGTCGGCACGCCAGGCGCGGCCCTCATCGCCGTTCGGCGTCGAGCATCTGGAGCGACGCGAGCCTCCGGTACAGCCCCTCCTCGTGCATCATCAGCTCCTCGTGGCGGCCGGCTTCGACGATGCGCCCCCCGTGCACCACGACCACGCGATCGGCGGTCCGCACGGTGGCGAGGCGGTGGGCGATGACGAGCACGGTCCGCCCGGCCATCAGCGCGGACAGGGCCTGCTGCACGAGGAACTCGCTCTCGCTGTCCAGCTCCGAGGTGGCCTCGTCGAGGATCAGGATGGGCGGGTTCTTGAGAAAGGCGCGGGCGATGGCCAGCCGCTGGCGCTGCCCGCCCGACAGCTTGACCCCGCGCTCGCCCACGACGGTCCCGAAGCCCCGGGGAAGCGCGGCGACGAAGTCGTGCGCCTGGGCGAGGCGCGCCGCCTTCTCGACGTCGGCCGCGGTGGCGCCCGGCCGCCCGTAGGCGATGTTGTAGGCGATGCTCTCCTGGAAGAGGAACGTCTCCTGGGTCACCACGCCGATCAGGCTGCGCAGCGAGTCGACGGTCACCGTGCGGACGTCGTGCCCGTCGATGGTGATCGCGCCTCCCGTCACGTCGTGGAAGCGGGGAAGGAGATCCATGAGCGTCGTCTTTCCCGCCCCGGACAGGCCGACCAGAGCAACGGTCTCGCCCCTGGTCACGGCGAGGGAGATGCCGCGCAAGACATCGTCCTCGGCCTGCGGATACCGGAACGAGACGTGGTCGAAGACGATCTGCTCCCGGAAGGCGATGAGCGGCTGGGCGTCCGGCGCGTTCGTGATGGCGGCGGGCACGTCCAGGATCTCGAAGACCCGCTCGACGGAGGACAGCGACTGCTGCACGGCGTTGACCGTCCGGGAGAGCTGCCGAACCGGGCCGTAGAGCAGGATGACGGCGGCGGTGAACGAGAAGAACTCGCCCGGCGTGAGGGCGCCCGAGATGACCCGGAAGCCCCCGTACCACAGCGCCCCCATGATGCCGATCGCGCCGAGGACCTCCATGAGCGGCCCGGAGAGCTGGTCGAGCCGCGCGTCCTTGAGGGCGAGCCGGAGCATGCGATCGTTGACCCGGTCGAAGCGGTCCCGCTCGGCCTTCTCCCGGCCGAAGGCCTTGATGATCTTGGCGCCCGTGAAGGATTCTTGCAGGAGCACGGTGAGCTCGCCCACCCGCTCCTGGGCGCGCCGGTTGATCCGGTAGAGCTGGCGCCCGAGGATCCGGATCGTCAGCCCGACGAGGGGGAACACGGTGGCCGCGATCAGCGCCAGCGGCCAGTCGCGGATGAACATGACGACGAGCAGGGCGACGATGGTGCCCACCTGCCGGATCGTCATGACGAGCACGATCGAGGCGAGTCGCGCGATGCGGTTGACGTCGTTCGTCACCCGCGCCAGCAGCTCGCCGGAGTGGACCGAGGTGTAGAAGGCGAGCGACATGTTCTGCAGGTGCGTGAAGACGTCCCGGCGGACGCTGGCCACGACGCGCTCGCCGACCGCGGCCATGAAGTAGGACTGGCCGTAGCGCGCCGCCCCCTTCAGGATGTACGCGGCGAGGAGGACGAGCGGGATGACCTTCAGCATGAACAGGTCCTGCTTGAGGAAGATGTCGTCCATCACGGGCTTCACCAGCCACGCGATCAGCCCCTCCGCCCCCGACACCACGAAGGCCAGGAGCGTGCCCGCGAGCAAGGTCACCCAGTGCACGCGCAGGTAGGGCAGGAGCCTCCACAGGAGGGTATAGTCCGGCTTCGTGCTCGCCTTCGCCGGGGCGCGGAGCCCGGATGGTCCGGCCCCCCGGCCCGAGGTCACGGGTCGCCCGGGGCCGCGGTCAGGAACTCCCCGACGAGCTCGATCACGCGGTCCACCTCGGCCTCGGTATGCCCGGCCGACAGCGGCAGGCTCAGGATCTCGGTGACGAGGCGGTCGGTCCGCTCCAGCGGGGGCGCGCCGAGCGACTCCACGGCGGGCTGGCGATGGCAGGGCACGGGGTAGTGGATTCCCGTCCCGACGCCGTGCTCGGCGAGGTAGCGCGCCAGGGCGGCCCGGCGTGGCGTACGGATGACGTAGAGGTGGTACACATGATGGCCCGCGGGCGCCTCGGTGGGCAGGATCAGGGGCAGGTCGGCCAGACCGCGCGCGTACCGGGCGGCGAGGGTCCGGCGTCGCTCGTTCATGGCATCCAGCCGCGCAAGCAGCACCCGTCCCACCGCCGCCTGCACGTCGTTGAAGCGCAGGTTGAAGCCGACCTCTCGGTGCACGTCCCGCTCGAGCCGGCCGTGGTTGCGGAGGCGGCGGGCGCGGTCGGCGAGGTGGTCGTCGTCGGTGAGCAGCGCCCCGCCGTCGCCCAGCACCGTGACGTTCTTCGACGGGTAGAACGACAGCACGCCGGCCGCCCCGAAGCCGCCGACGCGGCGGCCGCGCCACGCCGCGCCGTGCGCCTGGGCGCAGTCCTCGAGAAGCCACAGGCTCCGGGCCGCGCACAGCTCGCGGAGTCCGTCGAGGTCGGCCGGATGCCCGTACAGGTGCACGGGGAGGACGCCGACAGTGCGCGGCGTCACCTTGCTCGCGGCATCGGAGAGGTCGACGGTGTAGGTGTCGTCCACCTCGACGAAGACAGGCGCCGCCCCCGCCGCGCAGATGGCCTCGACGGTCGGGAAGGCGGTGTGGGACGGGACGAGCACCTCGTCCGCGCTCTTCGCCCCCAGGGCGCGGATCGCCATCCACAGGGCGGCGGTGGCGCTCGATGTCAGCACGGCGTGGCGGACGCCGTGGTAGCGGGCCAGCTCCGCCTCGAAGGCCTGGCACTCCGGTCCCAGCACGTACTGGCGCGAGTCGAGGACGCGGAGCACGGCGCTCTTGATCTCGTCGTCCACGGGCGGGCGCGAGAGGGGAATGCGGGGTGCGGCACCTGCCATCAGGGGGTCTCGGGGGGATGGTGGAGGCGCCGGTACTTGCCCCGATAGTACAGCAGCGGACCCGGCCCCTCGGCCTCCTCGCGGGAGAAGGCGGCCTCGACGCGGCCGACGAGGATCGTGTGGTCGCCTGCGGGATAGCTGTGCAGGGTCGTGCACTCGATGTGGGCGTGCGCATCCTCGAGCAGGGGCAGCCCGAGCTGGCCCGGCTTGCAGGCGAGGCCTTCGAACTTCTCGGCGCCGCGCGCCGTGGGCGCGGTGGCGAAGCGGCGGGAGATCATCTCCTGGTCGAGGCTCAGGATGTTGACGGCGAATCGCCCGCTGTCGCGGAGCGCGGGATAGCTCTGGGCGCTGTGCGCCACGCAGACGAGGATGAGGGGCGGGTTCAGGGACACCGAGGTGAAGGAGCTCGCGGTCATTCCCGACGGCTCGCCCGCGGCGTCGACGGTGGTGATCACCGTCACTCCGCTCGGGAAGTGACCGAGAATGCGCCGGAACTCGTCGGGGCCGATCACCTGAATCTTGTAGCAGGTCCGTCCCGATCTTTCAAGCGGCTCAAGGAGTTGCCGAGCACTTGCCGGCCCCGCGGCTTGACGGGACGCGGGGCGTCTCCCTATACTGGCGGAGCCGTTCGAGCTGTCCCTCAGCTGGCCAATTCCCACAGGATTCCGGGAGATCCTCCATGACGCCAGAGGTTCCACGCGTGACGGAAGCGGTGGTCCTGCAGGCCTTGCGCTCCGTCGAGGACCCCGAGCAGCGCCGCGACATCGTGACGCTGGGACTGGTGCGCGACCTCGAGATTCACGGGGCGGACGTCACCTTCACCCTCGGGTTCAGCGGGCAGGCGCCCGCGACCAAAGTGGCCGTGCACAGCGGCGCCTCCCGCGCCCTGG